>NZ_JBEXDG010000079.1:0-39533 GCF_040605635.1 Dactylosporangium sp. NPDC005555 | reverse complement strand
GATGACAGGAGCCCGGTAAACCGAGAGGTTTACGCCGGGATCTGTGGGAGCCGGAGGGTGAGACCCCCTCCGGCCACCCGACACGGCACCTGTTCCCATTCGACCCAGCATATGGGCAGCCCTTAACGAAAGACCCGGGCTAACATTCTCGCCATCCTCAGCGCCATGCACGTCGACGCTGGTCGCCTGACCGACGCGCTCGCGCCGACCCAGGAGGCCGTGGAGGTATGGCGAACAATTGCCTCGACGGACAACGGGATCGAGTCGTTCCGCTGGTCAGCAAAACCAGGTTCGGAGACTGACCGGTCAGTGCGCGAGCCAGGTGGGCCTCGAAAGTGAGGGCGGTGAGCTCCACGAGATGACCGCCGACAGTTATCAACACGAAATCGTCACGGAGTTCGGTGGTGACGCTGAGCCGAGGCGCGACCGGCTCCTCGTCGTCACTCCATGGCAGCGCTGCGTTGGACATGTCAACCGCCGATCTCATGGATGTGCCAGCCCTCGCGAACCGCGACGCCGGCGTTCGTTGTGGACGCACGGCGACAGCGATGCGGCGCCACGACAGGACGCAGCATCATCGAGGGTAGAGGACCTTCCCGGCCGCCTGACCTTTCCGACGCCGCGGCCCGCTTCGTTCGACCAGACGCATGCCGAGCACGTCCGTGACCATCAAGACGGCTAGCCGGGGCATACCGGCTCACGAACCGCGGTGATGCCGACGGCGAGACCGCTCCAATCGTCATCATCGGCTTCCCCCGCCACCGATCGTCGGTTCGAATGAGTTCGCTGTCCCGTGCTGCTGCCGATCGGTCACGCCACTCCCTTTGCGACGTCGCACTGCGGGCAGAGGGCTTCCGCCAAGACCGCACGGGCGCCGTCGCACGCCGGGCTCCGAGGGCATCGGTCAGCCAGGCCCGAACTTGTCCTGGGGCGAGCAGACGCAGACGCATGCCAGCAGCGCTCCGAAACACCGAGCACTGCCAGAACCCAGACGGTCGACACTGCAGGATCAGCCACGACTACTGCCGACACGCCGCCCAGAGCCGCCAGCAGCGCTCCGAGCGCCAAATAAGCAGCGCCATCGCATTACCGGCTCGAACAGCGACCACGTTCGCGCCAGCGCCGGGTCGTCGCCTGCAATCTGCTGTTCGATCTGCCGCAGACGCCACAACTCGTCGTCGTTGAGCATCGAACCATCCATCAGTCTCCGTCACCGGCAGTCATCGGACCACCGGCGATCATCGCCGCGAGATATGACGAATGTTCTGCAAGTGAATGACAGTTACGATATAATTTTTAGTAGAGGCTTCAGCCGCCAAGGGATCACACCCCGAGCCCCAACGGACCGACAGGGGCGACGACCGTCTCGTTGGTGACGACCTGGAGCACGGCGCTGCCAGTGTCAGTCCTCGCGCATAGACGTGCATGGCATTGAATGTCATGACTTCGGGCGATATGCGACTATCGTCGCCGGACGGTGGCACCAGACCAATTCGGTCGATTGCCTGTTTCTGCTATTGAAGTGGATTCGGGCATTACACACAGTCATGCTGCGGGGTCATCGACGGTTCTGGCTGCCAGGGGGCCAAAGCAAGTATCGATCTTGAGACCGTCCAGGTGATTGACCGGCCAGTCGAGCGCTCCGTACCTTCAGCGCCTACAGAGATCAACTGGCGGGGAGGCTGGTCAGGTCATGGACAACAGGTTCTGGCGACGACGAGGCGGGTTCATCGCCTTATCGCATACGTCGCGTCGAGGGTGGGGCCGCGCACTGACCAACGCCGTGGCGTTGTTCCTCGCAGTGACGCTCGTTGAGGTGGTTGCTCCGCCGGCACCGGTGCAGGCGGCACCGCCGGCGAAGGCGGAGTGTCCTGCTGAACGTCCCGATCGCATTGCCGCCGTGCTTGCCGCCCGCTGGTGCAACGGAAAGGTCGAGGTTTCCGGCGAACGGTCGGAGACGTTGCAGTTGTGGGCGAACGCCGACGGTTCGCTGACGGCCGAGCAGCATGCCGGTCCGGTCCGGATGCGGGACGGCAAGGGTGGCTGGAAGCCGGTCGACGCGGCGTTGCAGACCGACGCCGACGGTTCGGTGTCGGCGAAAGCGCATCCGCGGGGCCTGAGGCTCGCCGGTGCGACCGGTGACGGCGAGCATGATCTGGTCAAGCTCGGGACCGGTGACGACGCGATCAGCCTGTCGTGGCTGGGCAGGCTGCCGAAGCCGGTCGTCGACGGGACCCGCGCCACCTACCCGAATGTGCTCGATGGTGTGGATCTGGTCATTGAGGCGACCCGCACCGGGTATGAGCAGTTCTTCGTGGTGAAGACCCGCGAAGCGCTCGCCCGGGCGGGCAAGCTAAACCTGCGTCTCAAAGCTCCCAAACTCACCGTTTCGCCGGACGGTGCGGGTGGTCTGCTGTTCAAGGACGCGGCAGGCAGGGACGCGGGCCGCATTCCGCAGCCGTCGATGTGGGACGCCGCTGTCGGTGAGCAGTCACTGGATCACCTGCGGGTTGCCGCGGTTGGGCTGTCGGCCACCCAGGTCGGCGCGAACATCGCCCTGGAGTTGACGCCGGATCCGCAGTTCCTGGCCTCGCCGGACCTGACGTTCCCGGTCACGATCGACCCGACGATCAGCCCGACGTTCGACACGTTCGTCCAGAGTGGATACATCACCGACCAGTCGGGGTTGACCGATCTGAAGCTCGGCTATTCCGACGACGGCGGTTCGTGGACGGCTCGGTCGTTCCTACGGTGGGACACCTCGTTCCTGGCCGGCGCCCAGGTCAACTCCGCATCGGTCTACCTGTGGAACTACCACTCGTGGTCTTGCACGGCGGCGTCCTGGGACGTGTACGACACCGGTGCGGTGTCCACCGCGACCCGGTGGACGAGCCAGCCGAGCTGGGGCACCATCCGCGGGACGTCGACCCAGACCAAGGGTTTCAACGCCTCCTGCAACGACGGGTGGGTCTCCGCGCCGGCCACTAGCTTCTTCCAGCTCGGGTCGACGAACCCGACCCTGACGATGGGGCTGCGGGCCACCAACGAGAGCAACCACAACGGCTGGAAGCGATTCCACTCCTCTGAGGGCGCCAACCCGCCGTATGCGGTTGTCACGTTCAACGGCACCCCGCAGGTCGGCAATCGCTCCACCGACCCGTCGACCGAGTGCGTCACCGGCGCGAACCGGCCGTACATCAACAAGACCCAGCCGAAGTTGCGGGCGCAGATCACCGACCCGGAGGGTTCCCCGGTCTGGGCGCAGTTGGAATGGTCCACCACCGGCGGGACGCTGGTCGGTTCCACCACCATCGGCTCGCAGGCATCGGGATCGAACTTCGAGCACACGATCCCGTCCGGGCAGCTCACCAACGGCAGCAGCTACATGTGGCGGCTCCGTGGTACCGACACCGGCACCGCCGCCGGCGCGGGCCCGTGGACACCGTGGTGCGAGTTCACCGTGGACACCACCGAACCTACGGCCCAGCCGGGGGTGTCCTCCACGACGTTCCCGGAGAACGTCTGGACCGGTCAGCTGACCGGCTACACCGTCAGCACCGTCAACACCGCCTACGTCGGCGGGTCGACCGTCCTTGCGCTGACCGGTGACGACGCCGTGCAGCAGCTGACGCTGCCGTTCCCGATTACTTTCTACGGCCAGTCGTACAGCACCGCCTGGATCGACACCAACGGCATGGTGTCCTTCGTCAACCCCAACGGCTCACATCCCGACGACATCGTCCCGCTGCCGAACAGCGCGGAGCCGAACGCGGCCGTGTACGTCTTCGCCCAGGACCTCGTCGTGGACGCCAGCGCCAGCGTGCGGACCGCGGTCCTCGGTACCGCACCGAACCGGCAGTTCCTCATCGAGTGGAAGAACCCCTACCAGTACGGGTTCGCCTCACGCCGGCAGGACGCCGCGGTGCTGCTCAGCGAGACCGGCAGCCAGGTCACCCTCAACTACACCAACATCGACAACGCCTACGAGCAGGGCTCCGGCGCACTCACCGGCGTCGAGAACGCCGACGGCACCATCGCCACCCAGTACTCGTACCACACGTCGAGCCTGAACAACGGCGTCGCGGTCGTCTTCACCTACAACGCCGGCACCGCACCGGTGTCCGCCGGGACCGCCGCCAACTTCACGTTCACCCCGTCCGGTGTCACCGACGTCGCCTCCTACCAGTACGGCGTCGACACCAACCCACCCTCGACCGTGGTCAACGCGGCATCCCTCGGCGGCAACGCCACCGTCGCCATCACCCCCGACAGCGACGGACCCCACACCCTCTACGTCCGCTCCCAGGACCGCGCCGGGAACCAGTCGCCGATCAAGGCATACCAGTTCAACGTCGGCCACGGTGGTATCACCAGCCCCAAGACCGGCGACATCAGCGCCGGCAAGGTCGCCCTGACCGTCGCCACCAGCCCGGCCGTCGCCGGCGTCACCTACCAGTGGCGACGCGCTGACACCGACGCATGGCGGACTATCCCACTCGCCGATGTCTCCGTCGCCGCCGGCGGCGGACCCGTCACCTGGCCGCAGCAGCGCACCAGCGGCCAGTTCGCCAAGCTCAACTGGAACCTCGACACCACCCTCAACAACGCTGAAGCCGGTCCAGATCCACTTGACGGGCCGCTACAGGTCCGGGCGCTGTTCACCGGTGGCGCCTCGGTCTCAGTCAAGATCACCTTCGACCGCAACCAGGCCTCGGCCGCCACGCAGAATGTCGGGCCGGGCTCGGTGAACCTGCTGACCGGTAACTACAGCCTCGGCGGCACCGATGTCTCGGTCGCGTCGTACGGTTCTGATCTGTCCGTGACCCGGACCTTCAACACGCGCCGGCCCGCATCCACCGACAAGGCCGGTATGTTCGGCCCCGGTTGGGTTTCCGGTGTCGCCGTCGATGCAGCCGAGGCCCCGTACACCGACCTCGCGGTCACCGGATCGCTGGTCCAGGTGGGATTGCCCGACGGTGACACGCTCGGGTTCACCGAGACTGTTGTCGACGGCACGGGCAAGAAATATGAGGCCGAGAACGGGTTCCAGCAGCTGCGCCTCACCTACACCACGGCGGGTGACAGCTACACGCTGGTCGACATCGACGGCAACTCCGTACTGTTCACCCGGATCGCCGGGGCCGCCGTCGGGGTGTACAACCCGACTGCGGTGACCACGCCCGGTGTGAACCAGACGACGTCGATCAGCTGGCAAAAGGTCACGGTCGCCGGCACCGACGTGGTGCGGCCGACCCGGATGCTGGCACCCGTGCCTAGCGGGGTCACTTGCACCACTCTGGTGAAGGGCTGCCGGGCACTGGACTTCACCTATGCCGCCACCACCACGGCCACCGGCACCGGCGCCACCCAGTGGGGCGACTACACCGGCCGGATCACCCAGGTGACGCTGACCGCCTGGGACCCCGATGCCGCACCGGCGGCGATGCGCACGATCTCGGTCGCAAAGTACAGCTACGACAGCAACGGACGGCTCCGCGCGGTCTGGGATCCGCGGCTCGACTGGACCGACACCTCGACCGTGCCGCCGACCACCCAGCGGGTCACGATCACCTACGACTACAACACCGACGGCACCGTCTCCACCCTCACGCCACCGGCCCAGCAGCCGTGGCAGTTCACATACACCACCATCCCCGGCGACCCCGGCGTGGGACGGCTGGCGCAGGTAAGCCGATCGGCGCTGACCGCCGGTACCGCGCGACAGACCATCGTGTACAAGGTTCCGGTGTCCGGCACCGGTGCGCCGTACGACTTGTCCGCGGCCCAAACCACTCGGTGGGGCCAGGCCGAGCAGCCAGTCGACATCACCGCGCTCTTCGACCCAGGGCAGGTGCCGGCCGCCGATCAGAGCACCGGCGCCAAGCCAGCCACCTATGAGCGGGCCACGATCGCCTATCTGGACCCGAACGGCCGGCCGGTCAACCTGGTGATACCCGGCGGACACACCACCACGACCTGGTACGACAGCTCCGGCAACGCCGTGCGTGAGCTCACCGCGGCCAACCGCGCTCGGGCGCTTGACGGGTCGACGACCGACACGGCCGCTCAGGAGGCGGTGATCGCCGGGACACTGTCGACGCAGAGCGTGTACTCGGTCGACGGTCGACGGCTCCTCGAGGTGTACGGCCCGGAACACGAGATCGCTTTGCCGAACGGATCGACAGTGCGCGGCCGGTCTCGCACGGTCAACACCTACGACCAGGGTGCACCGTCGACGGGGGCACCGTTCGATCTCGTGACCACCGAGACGACCTCGGTGTGCTACGGAACGGGCACCTGCACTCAGGTCGACCCGAGAACGACCACCACCGGATACGACTGGTCGTTGCGCGAGCCGATCATCTCCACGATCGACCCGGGCGGCCTGGCCCTGAGCACCCGCACCACCTATGACGCGAACACCGGACAGATCACCTCGACGACGCAGCCGGCCGGTGGCGCGACAACCAACACCCCAGCCACCCAGACCACCGTCTACTACCGCAGCGGCACCGGTTCCGGCTATACCGAGTGCGACAGCCGTCCCGAATGGGCCGGCCTGACCTGCCGGGTCCAGCCCGGCGGTCAGGCGGCCAGCGGACCGGAACTGCCGCTCACGGTCACCACCTACGACATCTACGGTCACCCGCGGATCGTCACCGAGAAGACCAGCACCGGCACCAAGCGAACCTCGACCACAACCTATGACGGCGCCGGTCGCACCTCGACAGTCTCGATCACCGACGCGACCGGCACGAGCCAGGCTCTGCCGACCACCCGCACCGTGTACGACAACGCAAGCGGCCAGGCGGTCCGTACAGAATCACTCGACTCCGGCAACAACGTCACGGCCAAGATCGTGCGGGTGTACGACACGCTTGGCCGGATCACCTCCTACACCGACGCCGACAACACCTTGTCGACCACGTCATATGACCTGAATTCCCGTGTCTCCTCGACGACCGACGGTCAGGCCACCCGCGCCTACACCTTCGACGGCGGCACCGAACGACGCGGCCTGCCCACCCAGGTCCAGGACGGTCAGGCCGGCATCCTGACCGCCACCTATGACCCTGAAGGCAGACCGCTGACCGAGACCTGGCCGAACGGGGTCGTCGTGACCAGAACGTATCGCGAGGATGGCGTCGTTGCGGGCATCGCGTACAACCAGCCCGGCTGCGGGCAGAGCAACTGCACGCTGTTCACCGAGGCGATCCGGTCGTCGGCGCACGGCGAGACCCGCGACCGCACGTCTTCGCTGTCGACGCAGCGGTTCACCTACGACAACGGCGGCCGGATCACGACCGCGAATGACATCGTCGACGGCTCCTGCACGACGCGGGTCAACGGATACAACACCGCGTCCGACCGCACCACGCTCACCAATTACGGACCCGCCGCCGCCGGAGCGTGCCAGACCACCACGGCACTCACGACGACGACCTGGACATACGACACCGCCAGCCGGGTCAACACCAGCGGCTACGTGTACGACCTGCTCGGCCGCACGTCGACCGTGCCCGGTGCGGACACCCTGACCACAGGTGGCGGCGGCACGTCGCTGACGTACCATGCCAACGACATGGCACGCACCCAGACGCAGGACACCAGAACCATGACCTACACGCTCGACGTGGTGGCCAACCGGTTCCGCAGCTGGAGCGACAGCGACGGCACAAGCACCCTCACCAACACCAGCCACTACGCGACCGACAGTGACAGCCCGTCGTGGATGGTGACTGGCACGAACCAGGTCATTCGCGCGATCGCCGGTGCCGGCGCCGTTGCGGCGCTCTTCACCACCGCGGCTGGCGTCAGCTGGCAGATCACCAACCTGCACGGCGACTTCGTCGCGGGGATGGCGTCCAGCGGCTTCGGCCTCCTCTACACCGGCGACTTTACGGAAAGCGGACGTCCGCACAACCCAGCCGCCCAACAGCGTGGGTACGGCTGGCACGGTGCCGACCAACGATGGTCGGATACTCCCGGCGGCATGACATTGATGGGTGCCCGGCTCTACTCGCCGGCCACCGGCAGGTTCCTCAGTGTCGATCCAGTGTACGGCGGTAATGCGAACGCCTACGATTACTGCTCCGGCGACGCGATCAACTGCTCTGACACCACCGGCCTGTGGGGATGGAACGGCCTTAGCTGCAGACACACCTCCACAAAGCGCATCAGCGGCGTGTGGACAAGCGGCGTCGACATCGGAGTTCGGTGCGACATGAGCCACGGTTGGGTCATACTGGCAATTGCACTTAATGCAGCCTCCGGTTATATGCTGGGTGCGGCTATCGGTGGGGCTATCGGCAAGCATCCAGGCGCAGTCGTTGGTGTCCTTGCTGGAATCGTTGTCCCCAGCATGTACTGGTGGAAATGCAAGAACAACAACGGCGTCTACTTCACGGCAAAACTGCACTATCGCTGGACCAACGCTTTCGGCGATACTTGGTGGAACACGTGGGGTTGGCCCGACTCTATTAGGTTCGGCTGCCGTTAGCGCAACACCCTCCCGTCCGAAGCCATAGCTTATGGAGCATCAATGCGCATAGCAGAAGGATTGCTATTCATGGCGTTAATGAGTATCGGCGGCACCCTGTTCGGCCATGCCGTGGTTTCGGTCGGATGGTTGCGTCAGCCGACAAATCATCGGATGTGGGGCACGCTCGGTGCACTGCCGAGGGGTCGTTTCGCTGCATACTTCGGAGTGCTCGGCTTCGCGTGGCTCACAATCGCAGTACTGCTATGGTTCGGGCGGGGCGAGTCGTACACAGTGCCGATCGTCGGTGCGCTCGGCGCGCTCGTGGCGATACTCGTGATCGGCTGGATCGCCGCGGTCGTGCGTAATCGAAAGACCCCGGTGACGTGACACAGGCATGACAATCGGGTGGGCCGAAGGCGTTTGCTTCGGCCCACCCGTGGCCTTGCCCTCGACACATGATGTTGGTCGGAACATCCGCCGATCCTGACAATCGGCACGTCAGACCAGTCGTGCTGCGGCGCGCCGTGGGTTGTCGCGGACACTGCGCCTGCCGATAATGCCATCCATGCAAGTGGCGGACCCTGTCTGCCTCCTCCTGGTCAACGGGTCGCCCGGCGGTCAAGACCGGAGCGGGACGCGGCAGGATGATCTCTCGTGCTGCCGCGTCTGGCTTACCTAACTGTCACGAACGCGTTCGCCGCGTTGCGTCTGCTGCCGGTGGGGGATCGCGACAAAGACGTGGAGATCCTGGCGTTGCGGCATCAGATCACCGTCCTGGAGCGGCAACTCGGCACTGACCGGGTGAAGTTCGCGGCCGAGGACCGGGCGTTCCTCGCCGCTCTTCTCGCTCCCCTGCCCCTGCTCGACTCTGTTGCCTAATTCCGTCTATGCGGCGAGGGTGAGATCGAGTCTGCTCAGGTGGGTGGTTCGGGTGCGGTTTATGGGTGTGCCGGTCCACCAGGCGTAGAGGCGGATGAGGTTGACTGCGGTCGCAGCGAAGGAGTGTTCCAGGGCGACTTTGTCCAGGCCCACATATCGGGCTTGGCGGATGCCGGTCACTGCGGTGGTCTGGTGGATGGTGCCTTCGATCCCGGCCCGAGTCCGGTAGGTCTGTTTCCAGGCGTCGGTTTGCTGCTCGGCGCGGGCGTCACGCAGCGCTTCGTGCAGGTGACGGGGTCGGAGCGTCAGCTGCCGTCGGCGTTGCTGCGAGCGGGTGCACTCGGTGCGGGCCGGGCAGACGATGCAGGCGCCGAGAGGGAAGCTGACCACGATGACGTCTTGGCCGTCTTGCCGGGCCGGGTTCCAGGTCGCCGAATGATGGCCCTGTGGGCAGGTCGCCCGTTGCTGGTCGAAGTCGATGGTGAACTTGTCGCGGGCATACGGGCTGCCCTCGCGGGCGTGGCGGGAGGAGTCACCGCGCATCGGGCTGATCAGCCGGACCTGGTGCTCGGTCCGGCAGGTCAGCAGGCTTTTGGTGGACGGGTAACCGGCGTCCATCAGGTGCTCGGCAGGCAGCAGGTCCCGGTCGGCGAGCATGGTGTGGATCGGCATCGTCATCGCCGAGTCGGCTACGGCGGCGTGGGTGGTGGCCACGTTGGTGATCAGGTTCGGCGGCAGGGCAGGGTCGGTGGTGCCGTCGTCTGTCGGGGTGTTGTCGCAGGTCTCGCTGATGTGGACTTTGTAGCCTTCCCAGCTGGTGCCGCGTTTCTCGCTGTAGCGGGCATCGGTGTCGTACGGAGAGATGATCCTTGATCTGCCCGGCGGGAGCCCGTGCAGATCGGTGTCCCGCCAGATCACCCGCCCGGACTCGCTGGTGGTGTACTGCTGGATCCATACCTGCCGCAGCACGTCGACGGCGGGAATCTCGCGCAGCCAGTGCGGGGCCCGCCGGTCGGCGACCGCTTTGAGCAGCCGGTAGCCGTCTCGGCCGGTCTGCACGGCGAGCTTCTGCCGGCCGGTCTGATCCTTCGGCAGCCGCCACTCGTCGATGCGGGCGCCGTACCGTTTGACCATCTCGGCGTCAACGTGGCCGGCCAGCCACTGCGGTGCCGCCGCGGCCAGGGCCTCCAACGCCGCCCGTAGGGTCTCACCGACCATCTCCAGCCGGTTGAGATCACGGACCGCGGCAACGACATGGGTCGCGTCGGTGCGCTGACGACCCCGTGCCGTGACCAATCCCAGCTCTACCAGCCGGTCCAGGAGGATCTCGAAGGCCATGCCTTGCAGGTCATGGGCGACCAGCCGGGCCCGGAACTGCGAGAGCACGCTGAAGTCGAAGCCCGGATCGGCCAGTGTCAGGCCCAGGCAGTACTTCCAGTCGATGCGTCCGCGCACTGCGTCCGCGGCCTGCCGATCGGTGAGGTTCTCCGCGAACTGCAACACCGTGATCATCGCCAACTGTCCCGGCGAGATTCCGGGCTTGCCCCGGATCCCGAATGCGTCGATGAACGCCCCGTCGGCGAAGACCTCGCCCAGCTCATCACGCACCCGCATGGCCAACGTCGGCTTCCGGAACGCCGCCCTGGCCACCGCCACGGTCTGCTCCGGAACCTCCGCGAGCACACGCGGACGCATCGACATCACCACTCACCTCACCCGAACGCTGCCGCAGGCCACCGAACCATGAACAATCCTCACTGGACAGTGCAGCCACGTCACGGACCACAACCGGCGCGCCGGGAATTAGGCAACAGAGTCCTGCTCTTGCCGAAAACCTCATCCGTGCAGGTCAGGCGGCATGTCGGTATTCGTGGAGGATGCCGCCGAGGCGATCGCGTCTTCGTATGTCGAGGCGGGTGATCTTGTCCGGATCGGCGATCGGTGTGGGTAGCGAGCGGAGCGGGCGGGCGTTCGCGATGCCCTGGTGTGGGCGGTGTCCGTTGTAGAACTGTTCGAACTCGCGCAGCGCGTGGAGCAGGTGTCGCTGATTCCAGATCAAGGTCCGGTCCAGCAGTTCGTGGCGGCAGGTCTGGACCCAACGTTCCATGATCGAGTTCATTCTCGGTACCTGGATTCCACTGAGCACGACGTCGATGCCCGCGTCGGCGAGGACAGCGTCGAACAGTTCGGCGAACTTGGCGTCCCGATCGCGGATCATGAGCCGCGCCCGGGAACCGTTGTCTTCGAGGTCCATGACAAGGTTCTTCGCGGCCTGCACCACCCATGCGGTGCTTGGGTGCGGGGTGGCGCCCAGGATGTGGATTCGGCGGCTGGCGTGCTCGATCACCGCGAACACGTTGTGCTTGCCGAAAACCTCATCCGCGCAGGTCAGTATAGTTGTGGGCAGCGCGAACGAACGCCGCTGCGCAGCTGGAGGTGAACGCGTTCAAATCCTGTCGTCACTAACCACCATCATCAACCTGCTATACGCATGCTGGGCTGCACGGATGAGGTTCTCGGCGCTCGCAGGGTCCGGGCCGGTTTCGCCCATCTACTGCCACGCATCGGCAGCCCAACCAACCCACCGAAAGGCCTCCCGGCCAGGCCCCGGACGCCCGAAAGGTCGAAAGTCGACACCCGCGACCCGCTATCCAGCGGTCAAGAAGACCAACGCCAGGCCCCGCCGGAAGGCGAAACGACGTCAAACGCGAAGCTCAGGCGGCGCGTTGTTGTAGGCGGCTGGCTGCGTGGGTGATCATGGCGACGCCGCGTTGCAGTTCGATTGCTGGGTCGACCTCGGTGCCGGTGGCGTGTCTGGCGGTGACGATGCCGTCGATGATCCATTGCCGGACCAGGGTGGACCAGGCGACGCCCTGGGCTGATGCGAGTGCGACCAGTTCCTCGAACACGTCGGTGGGCAGGCGCAGGGATCGGCTCACCATCACCTCGGGGATGACTTCGATCGGTTCGGTGTTCGCGCGGGCGCTGGTGTCGCCGGTCTCGCCGCGCCGGTACCGGTCGATCTTGTCTCGGTCCTCAGGCTTCATCGGAACCTCCAAAGACGTGGGTCCACTTCAATTCGGTGGCGAACCCGGCCTCGAACGCGATCGCGAGCTCCCACACGCCGTCGTCGCCCTCGGTCAGCCATACGGTCACGAGACGCCCGTCAACCCGGCCGGTGACCGCCCGGGTCGACGCGTCGATGTCCTCGATCAGTGTCGGCTGGGCGGCGAGCGCGGCGTTGATTGCTGGCAGGGTGACACCCTGTTCGGCTGCCGCGTCGATGCCGTCGACCGTGAGTATCACGCGCACGGCTCAGCGTAGCACGCCACGTGCTACGCGACGGTGGCGTGGCGGCAATCCCCGCTCAGGCGTGAACCGACTGGACGACACGGCCGGCACTCGACCGACCGCGGTGACGGCCGGGTTCCGGTTGGCGTTGGGACGCGACTGGGCGGGGTGCGGATGCAGGCTCGGCGGGGCGGGCTGCCACGGTGAGGCGGCATGATCGTCCATTGTGGACGCGGTGCGGCCCGGTCGGGCTGGATCGCAGGCTCCTTTACTCGGCCGGTTATGCTTTGTGGTGACCTGGGAGAACGTGCTTGAGCACGTCGCTGGGGCCTCCGACGACCCCCCTGCGCACGACGAGGTAGGTGTAGGCGGACACGTCGGTGCCGACGTCGCTGCCGAACCAGCCGCAGTTGTTGTACTGCAATGTGAGTGCGCCACCGGTGACGACGCCGTTGCCGCCGCCGTTGCTGAAGCAGTTGCCGCCGGTCCACTTCGCCAGGTCGTCCTTCGCCGCTGAAGAGTAGGCCGGGTTGCCGTCGAAGTCGTCGAGACCGATACCCCCGCCTCCGCCGCCGGTCGCACTGGCGGTGACGGACAGCGGGCTGGACGCGGCCGAGGTGCATGTTGATGCTGTTTTCCACTGGAGGCCGCGTCGTCGTCACCGGCGAGCCTGGAGTCGGCAAGTCGTGGCTGTGCGAGCAACGACGCCGCGTCGATGTCCGGGCGCTACTGGGTGGCGTTGGCGAACGACGTGGTCGAAACCCGCCCCACGGAACGGCAGGCTTCGTGGCACGATGACCGGCGATGACGATTGCGACGCTCACCTGGGCGGATGTCGATCCTGCCCGGCATCCGTTCGATCCGGGCACGGTGCATGATGTGGTGCGGGTGGTCGCTCCGGCCGGTGGGGTGCCGGCGCCGTACCGGTACAGCCGCTTCACTGTCTTCGATCCGGCGACGGCCGAGGCGGACTGGAGCCGGGAGCGGGCCGCGGAAGAGGCGCGCTGGGCGTGGCAGCAGGCGATGGACGTGGCGCTCGTCGAGCACTACGGGGGTTGGGCCGCTGGCTGGAACGCGCAGATGGGCGGGCGCACCGCCGGCGGTGCGCTGGTGCTGCGGTGGAACGGCGCCCGGGACTCGATCACCACGCCGGAGGAGGCTCTCGAAGCCGTCGCCGGGGCGTTGCTGGACTGGCGGACGTTCCTGGAGGACCTGGCCGAGCTGTTCGCGCGGCACCTGCCGCTGCCCGCGGAGTCCAGCGCGGCGTTCGTCGCCTGGGAGGCCACGGTTGCCACGCTGGTCGCGGCGGTCGCGGCCCGGTCCGGCGCGGACGAGCACTGGTACCCGGTCTGCAGCTTGGCCCTGAAATGGTTCCTCGATGTCGCCGAGGTGCCGGGCGACGGGCACGACGCGCTCGTCGAGGCCGCGGTCGGCGGGCGGTTCTGGAGTTCGGTGTCCCCGCAGGGCGCGGAGGTGGCCGACGCGGCGGAGTCGCTGGCGGCGGCGCTGACCGGCGTCACGCCACCACCGGACGATGCGTGGCCCGACATCTGGCCGCAGGACTGGCCGAGCTGGCGCAGCACGGAGCTGCCGGCCGCAGCGCGGGCGCCGCGAACACCGCCGCCGGTGGTGGTGCCCGACACCCTCGCGGCGTGGCGGCGGATCCGGCGGGAAGCCCGCTGGGAGCACGCCACCGGGCACGTCGAAGGGCCGGTGCGCACCCACCGGGACGGCATCGCCGAGCACTTCGCGAAACGCGGGTGCCGCACGGTCCTTGCCGCGCTGGCGCTGGTCCGCGAGGACGCGAACGCGGGCGGCCCGCTCACGTTCGCCCGCCTCCAGGCGTGGCAGCAGCAGGTGCTCGGCACCACCACGGCGGGGTTCCGCACGACGTCCGCGTGGGCGAGGGCGGGCCGGGAGCGGTACGCCTACCGCGACGACCTGCCGGCGGCGTTCGAGGCGTGTCTGGCCGAGGCCACCGACCCATTTGTGCCGCTGCCGTCGAGGGCCGCGAGGGTGTTCCTCGATGTGCTGTTCTTCCACCCGTTCGCCGACGGCAACGCGAGATCGGCGGCGCTCGCGCTGTACTTCGTGCTCGGCAGCGATGGGGTGGTGCTGGCCCGGGCCGCGCCGCTGCTGATGACCCGCTGGCCGGCGGCCGACCCACGCGGCGCCGAGGGGCTGGCCCGTTTCGTCGCCGCGCTCATCGAGCAGACCCGGCGCTGAGGACCGACCCGCCGGGCAAGAACTCCAGTCGTGTCCGGCGGGGTCCGCCGGGTCGCAGTCGGCGACGGCCCGTATGTCTTCCGACTCCGCGGTCGCGATGCGTTCGCGCGGTGATGTTCGGCGCCGGTGCGGGTGATTGACGTCGCCGCTGTGGCGGATCCCTCGATCGGGCGACCACCCGGGCCGCGGAGTCGGGCTGGCCGTGACCCAACGGCTGGTCGCCTCGTTGGAATAGATGAGAGATGTTCGTGGTGCGGGGGCCTTGACCGAAGTTGAGGTGATCGTCATGGCCGACACCGACGTGATCGTTCGAGATCCAGCGACGGGGATGTTCGGGTTCCGGTTGGAGCTTGGCCGCGACCGCAACGGGACGCGCATGCAGGCGCGGCGGGCCGGGTTCGTCACCGAGCAGGCCGCTCTGGCCGAGTACCGTCGCCTCAGCCGCCGCCGTGATGCGAACCTGGCCCGGCCGCGGCTGAGCGACCCGGTCCAGACGGTGTGTGAGGACTGGTTGCGGTCGCGGGAGCAGGAACTGCAACCGAACACTTTGTACAACTACACGTGGCTGCTCGGGCTGGTCTACCCGTACATCGGCAAGATCCGAGCCTCGAGACTCAGCGCCCGGATGACCGAACGCGCCTACCGAGACCTGGAGCAGGCCGGCTACTCCCGAACTACCGTGCGCACGCTGGACCTGGTGCTGGCCAAAGCCTTCGCGGCGCAGACTGGCAGGACGCTGGGTTCGCGCAAGCCGCGGGAGAGCGACGAGGTGCGACCGGTGTGGACTCTTGCCGAGGCCCGGTGTTTCCTCGATCACGTCCAGGGTGATCGGCTCTATCCGTTGTGGCGGCTGCTGCTGACCACGGGCCTGCGGCGTGGTGAGCTGTGCGGACTGATGTGGCAGGACTTGGAGCAGGATCAGGGCAGTCTGAAGGTGTGCCGGCAACGGGTGGTCGAGGACCCGACCAGCGAGGTGCGGGAGAAGCCGCCCAAGTCCCACAACGGCGTCCGCACTCTGCTGCTGGACCCGGTGACCCTCGCAGCGCTGACCACCACCAAGGTGCACGCGAAGGCGCTGATGGGTTCGCGGTACATGTTCACCGGTCGTACCGGGCGGCCGCTGCGGCCGGACAATGTCACCAGCCGGTTCAACCACCTCGCCGCGAGTGCCGGGGTCCGTCCGATCGGACCGCATCAGGTCCGGCATCTGCTGGTCTCGAGCTTGCTCGATGACGGGTACGGCATCCACGAGGTCGCCGAACGTCTCGGGCATGACCCCGGCACCCTCATGCGCTACTACACCCGGGTCAGCGCCGCCCGCCGCCGCCAGGCCACTCTGCACATCGCCGAGCTCATTGCGCCCTGATCTAGGCAGATGGACGGGACCGGCAGGTCCGGCGGTCGCACGTACGGTCGTCACGATGAGGTGATCCGTTGGACCCCTTTACTCGGCAGGTTTATGCTGGTGGTGACCTGGGAGAATGTGCTTGAGCACGTCGCTGGGGCCTCCGACGACTGGGGGTCAAGGGGTCGTGGGTTCGAATCCCGCCGTCCCGACCGGGTGACAAAGGCCAGCTCAGCTGGCCTTTTCTATTGGACCTGACCGATGTGTAGTCAAGGGGTCCGACACGCGTTTTTGCCCGTACGACCGTACGGTTTGAGTCGTGGATGCTGCAGTGAGTGCTTGATGATCTCCTTGTCGTTGTGTCGGCTGGAGTCAAGGGGTCCGCAGCGGCTCCCTGGGTGTCGACCTGGAACTGCGGTTGAGCAGGCATGATGCAAACGCCGGCTGTCGTGGCGCCACCCGGTCGACACCTTGACTCGGGCGGTTGTGCCTCGCTCAATCCAACTGTCCACTGTGGATGATCACGACACATCTGTGACACGAACGCCCGTACGGTGATCTCTCTCGGCAGTCGGCTGAAGGTGCAGCCATGAGCGCGGCTGAACGAAGGGTTCGTTGCGCCGAGGCTTCCAGGGCCGGTCAGCCTGGAGCCATGATCCGCTGTGGCAGCAGGTCATAGAGCAGGTGGGCAGCACGGCGCAGCGCGCTTGCGCGCGGCGGTGACCGCGGGAAAGATCTCGTTCGTGTGCCGCTGGATCGCCGGTCTCACCGTGCTCGCGATTGCCATCGTGGCGACGGCGGTGGTCGTGCTGTGGCGCCGCGTGTACGACCCGCGGCAGTACCCGGACAGCGGCCACGTCACGCTCAGCAGCGTGCTGGAGTGGGCGGATCTGACGCTGCCGGAGTGCGGCGAGCGCGGGGTGCGGTATTGGTACTTCGGCAACTTCTTCGGCGAGGCTGACATGTTGATGCGGATGTCGGCGTCGCGTGGGTGTGTCGAACAGTTCCTGTCGGTGAATGCGGCCGAGCCCATCGCCGCTGGGGACAGGCCGCCGGTGTTCGTCACCGGCACGCCCGGCGCGTGGGGCTGGCCGGACGGCCGGCTCCTCCGCGGCTACTCCGTCGCCGCAGGCAGCGACGCATCGGTGATGGTGGAGATCGCGGCCGACCTGGATGCCACCCCGCTCGCCGATCTCTTTGTCCACGTGTCCGACAGGTGATGCCCGCCGCGCTGTCGAGAGGCCTGCCGAGCTGACGACCGCCGCACACAGCGCGCTCTTCGCGGCTATGTCCGCGATCGAGGGTTCCTGGCGAGCTGTCTACAGCATCGACGTGGCCCACGTGGGGCACTCGAGCCCGTCATTACTGTGAACTGCTACCGGGTGCCGTGGTTCGGTCCTATCGGAATGATCACGAGCGGGCGCCGGGGAGGAGTGGGGCGTCCTTGCCGATGGTGTGTGGGGGCCTGCCGCAGGTTGTCGGGCAGGAGGTGAAGTGCTGGGCCGTGAGGTGCAGCGCAGCGGGGGTCCGCCGTGGCTGGGGTAGTGTCCTCAAGATTTTTTCGGGAGGGTGTGGGTGGACAGGTTCGAGCGGATGCTGACGCTGTTACGGGGCGGACAGGTGCACAGCGCGGAGCTGTTGCGGGCGCAGGCCCCGGAAGCGTGGCTGCCGCTGTGGACCGCCGGTGAACCGCTGAGCCCCGCGCTGCGGCAGGCGCACCAGCTCGGCTCCCGGTCCCGGGTCAGCGCGGTGCGTCTCGACGACACCCACGCCTGGGCAATGGCCGGTGAGGATGTCTACCGGATCTCACGCCCCGACGGTCGGGTGGACCGGCTGCGCCTGGAAGGCCGGCACGCGTTCTACTGGGACGCCGCCTTCGCGGGGACGTAGTCGTCGCGGTCAAGGAGGAGCGGCTGCTCGTGTGGGAGCTGGCGACCGGGAAGCGGTTGCTGGCCACCGATCCCGACGACATTCCCCGGCGCGCTGGTCATCTGTGCAGCGTCGCGGTCGATGCCGGGGTCGTGGTGACCGGCACCGAGGGCGGTTACCTGCTGCAGCGGGACCTGGCCGACGGCAGGCTGCTGGGCAGGACGCCGGCCCACAGCGGTGCGGTCATGCGGGTGGCGATCAGCACCGACGGTACCGGGACGGTGCTGAGCCTCGGCGGCCTGGACAACCGTTCCAGCACGCTGTGTTTCCACGACCTCGACGGGTTACGCCGCAGCGGCGAAGCGGCGATGCCGGATCTGAGCAGCTGTGGAGGCTGGACCTGCTGGACGGCCGACGGGCGGGCGGTGACCGTCACCCAGGACGGCCTACTGACGCTCTGGGATCCCGACACGGCCGCACCCGTTGCCCGGTTCCCCACCACGACGTTCCAGAGCTGGGCGCCGGTGTTCACCGCCGGCGGCGCCTGGGCAGTGCTGGGTGAGGCGTCAGCGCTGCGGATCGTGGACCTGCGGACGGAACCTCGGGCGGCACGGTCCGCACCGACTTCACCGGCGCTGTCGCTAACGCCGCCGTGTGTGGCTCGTTCGTCTTCGCGGCGCAGGGCGGCACCGCCGGAACGCGGACCAATCTGCTGGAACTTACCGACACCGTCGCGCAGGACGACAAGGACCGGCCGCGCTTCCTCGATGCGGCCCCGGCCGGCATCGGCGGGCGGCCGGTGGTGCTCGGCGTGGACCGGGACGGCCCGCTGGAGGTGTTCGATCCGGCCGACGGCCGACGGCTCGGCGACCCGATCGGCGAGCGCGGCACCACGTACCGGAGTGTGGGCGGGTACCCGCGGCTGCGGACCGTCACCGTCGGCGGTCGTGACCTCGTCGTGGTGATGTCGAAGCTCGCACCTACCACCGTGGACCCGGGCACCGGCGAGATCCGCACCACCATCGAGCCTCCGCTGACACCCGCGGTGCTGTCCGCAGTCGCTGCCGGCAACGGCCTCATCGCTGCGGTGGACGCTGGAGGCACGCTCGCCGTCTGGGACGCGGCCACGCTGCAGGTGCGCGCTTCGGCGCAGGTGGCCGCAACGCTGGAGACGACCTCGATCGCGGTCGGCGACCTGCACGGCCGCACCGTCGTGCTGACCGGCACCGACAGCGGCGCGGTCCGCTGGTTCGACGGCGCCGACCTGACCGAACTCGCCCCACCAGGCCGGTTCGCCGAACGGACCACCCCGACCGGGTACGCCAGAAATCCCAGGCACTGGCCTGGGGCGGGCGCCGTCACCCAGCTGGACGTGTCCGGAACCATGGTGATCAGCGCCGCCGGCGACACCGTGACCTGCGCCGACATCGCCACCGGCGAGCCGTCCGGACCGCCCCTGGTGCATCCCGGCAAGGTCTGGGCGATCCTGCCGGCCCTCCTCGACGGCGCCCCAGCGGTCGCCACCAGCTGCGCCGACCACACCCTGCGGATCTGGCACATCACGACCGGCCACACCATACAGACCCTCACCCTGCCGCGACTGATCCACCGGATCCTCTCCGTCACCGCCGACCAGATCATCGTCCTGGACAGCGGCTACCTCACCGCCCTCGGCCCCCACACCACACACCCGCCCACCAACACCCAGCCATGACGAGCGCCCACGGGCCACCGCGCTCCCACTGCGGCAGATCCGCATGTCTGATCAGGTGTACGTTCGTTGCCGGCTGGTCAAGTTCATGGGGTGGGTTGGAGCTGCACGAGGATCATCCAGTTGTCACCATCGGTGCGGTGCGCCGCCCGGACCCGGTACGCGCTCGGCTCCAGGTCGACGACGAGATGGTTATCGGGCTCCAGCTCCGATCCGGGCCACGCCGAATCGAACAGCACGACCGGCCCGTCCACCACCCAGCGGACTACTTCATCGGCGTCCCACGCGACACCATCACGTACCGCACGGCGCGCAGCGCCCACCAGGTCGTCTTCGTCGTACGCCGCTGCCCACCGCAGGAACAGCCGTTCCGAGGGCAGGTACGTCGTCCTCGCCGGCTCATCGCCCAGGACAAGCGCCTGCACCTGACCGACGGCGACCACGCCAACGTCACCGTCGACTGCGCACGCCCGACCGTAGTCCCCCCACTCCTGCACCGGTCCGTCCGTGCTGTCAGCACCGGTCCACAGCGACAGCGCCGACTGCGGAGCGACGAGCAGCGGTCCACCAGCTGACGAGACCCACGTGTACGGCACCCGGCTCCACCCCGCATCGATCTTGTCAGACCGCGGCGAAGCACGGCTGCCCGCCAAGTGGCGCTGGAGAACGTCACAACGCTGGAGCCTCGTCCACGCGATGCCGCAGCCAAGCGATCAGCACGTACGGCTCCTCTCGCTGCGCCACGACTTCCCGGTCGCGTGGTCGGCCGACCGCACGGCCCAAGGTGGCGGTGAGTTCCGGCCCGTCACGATCATGCTCCTGCCGGAGCATTACCCTGGGGGAGCAGGACGACACCTGACTCGCCGCGCTGCGTGCTCGCGGCCGCCCTCGTCGCCTGCGACGCCGGCCAGTTGCGATCATGCAACGACGCCTGGCTGCTGATCCAATGGGGCACCGCGTGGCCAGGCGTCGGCGTTGATCGATGTGGTCGGTCGGTGTGTGGCGTCGGGTCAGGCCGCGACTGCAGGGAACACCACGAGTGATCCGTCGCTGCTGCGTTCGATCTCGATCGCGACGTCGGTCTGGTGGATGCCCACGTTGAGGCCATTGCCCAGGGCGCGAAGGCGGTATGCGGCTTTGAGCAGGTCGTCGACCTCGCCCTGGGTGAACATGATGCTTAGGAAACCGCTGTTGCGCTTCAACTCGAGCGTTGACAGTCGAAGGAGGACCGAGTTGATGCCTGACTCCAACTCGTCGACGCGACGCTCGTCGTCCTGCAGTGTTGCGATGAAGCTCTTGAACGGATTGTTCGCTCCGGCCAGTTGTGCGTGTTCGACTGCCTGCAGCACGAGCACTCGGCGTTTGAGTGCGATGGCGAGCCGGGCCAGCTCCAGGTGTGCGCGGAATGCGCCGCCGTCCTCGTTGACGCCGGGGAATGACGTCGTCAACGCGCCGACCTCAACCGGGCCGTCGGGCAGCGCGGCCAGCGCGCCTTGCCATTTGATGAGCCGGCGCTTGGTCCGTTCGATCGCCGTGCTGATCGCGTACGACGAGGAATCCAGCCCCAATGACAGGCCGATTCTGCCCTGGTCCAGGAGCATCGACGTGGCCTTGTCGATCGCGTCGCGACAACCGTCCAACGCGCTGCGCTCGTTCTCGAGGTTGTCGTCGTGCAACTGCTCCAAGAGGTCGGTGATGCGCTCGATCGCCTGCCGACGTTGGTGGTCGGCGTAGGCGCTGACGCCGACCGCGACGGCCATCAGCACCAGTGGCGCGGCGACCGTCAGCGCTCCGGCGCTGGCCGCGGCCACACCGGCGGTGGTGGCCGAGCCGGTCGCCGCACCGGCGACGGCGGTCTTGCCGGCAACGGGCACGAACGTGGCGTGGGCCGTGATGCCGCTGGAGTTGACCAGTGCGCCGTGAATACCTCCCGCGAATGCCTTCGAAGGCATCGGCTGGACAAGGCCTTTACCGACCTGGGCGGCGACCTTTGCCGGCACCACCATCCGGTAGAGCACGTCACCACCCGCGGCGACGTTCAGGGTCGGCGACGCTGACGTCGCTGTCTGACCCACGAGGTGCGACAACTGCTGAGCGAGCGGACTGGCGGCATGCAGCGGGATGCCGCCGTGCCGGTCACGCCTGGCCGGCATCGGATGCGCTTCCAGCGTGGCGATGGGGGAGTCCGCGAGCGTCGCCAGGACCGTTCTCAGTTCCGCGAGCCGGGCCGGTGTCATACCCTCCTCGCCGAGGACGTCCGGCACGCTCACGACGTCGGTGGCGAGTGTCCATACCGGCACGGGTGCCTGATTGTCAGCGGTCACGTCGTGTCCCTCCCCTGGGCGCGGCGTCGCCCACGCGGTCAGTGTGCCTCCTGCGCTGGGCGAGACCCAAGGCACCCACGCTGCGCTGGTGGATGTGCGACCGGATGCCGCGTCCGGCCGGGTCTACCCGCTCGCCCGGGAGTACCGGCGAGCCCTGATCGCGGAGAGTTGCGCCGCTCGGGTGCCGGGGGACCGGTGGGACCGCCTGCACGACCGGCCGGTGCCGTCACCGGCGGGCCCGCGCCAGCCGCGTCGGCGACGGTGCGGGCGGCGGCCGCCGCCCTGGCCCCCGCCGCCCGGCGGCCGATGCCGAGGCTCGGGCCGCGGCGATCCGCGACGTAACCGACCGGGTCAGGGCCGTCGCGCCGGGGGTGCCGCGCCTGCAGGCGGGCTCCTCGATCAGGTGACCGGTCTGCAACCGCAGCGCCGGCTGGTCGCGTCGCACCGCCCGGTCACCTCGTTGTATAGGTGAAGGATGTTCGTGGTGCGGGGGCCTTGACCGAAGTTGAGGTGATCGTCATGGCCGACATCGACATGATCGTTCGAGATCCAGCGACCGAGACGTTCGGGTTCCGGCTGGAGTTGGGACGCGACCGCAACGGGACGCGCATGCAATCGCGGCGGACCGGGTTCGCCACCGAGCAGGCCGCCCTGGTCGAGTACCGCCGGCTCAGCCGCCGCCGTGATGCGAACCTGGTCCGGCCGCGGCTGAGTGACCCGGTCCAGACCGTGTGTCGAGACTGGTTGCGGTCGCAGGAGCAGGAACTGCAGCCCAACACCTTGTACAACTACACGTGGCTGCTCGGGCTGCTCTACCCGTACATCGGCAAGGTGCGGGCCTCGAGGCTCAGTGCCCGGATGACCGAACGCGCCTACCGGGACCTGGAGCAGGCTGGCTACTCCCGAAGTACCCTGCGCACGCTGGACCTGGTGCTGGCCAAAGCCTTCGCGGCGCAGACGGGTAGGACTCTTGGCGCGCACAAGCCGCGGGAGAGCGACAGGGTCCGGCCGGTGTGGACGCTGGCTGAGGCCCGGCGCTTCCTTGAGCATGTCCAGGGCGATCGGCTCTATCCGCTGTGGCGGCTGCTGCTGACCACGGGTCTGCGCCGTGGCGAGTTGTGCGGGCTGATGTGGCGTGATCTGGAGCCGGATCAGGGGAGTCTGAAGGTGTGCCGGCAACGGGTGGTCGAGGACCCGACGAGTGAGGTTCAGGAGAAACCGCCCAAGTCCCACAACGGCAATCGCACCCTGCTGCTGGACGAGGCGACCCTCACCACGCTGAGCACCGCGAAAACGCACGCGAAGATGCCGGCGGGTTCGCGGTACATGTTCACCGGTCGTACCGGCCGGCCGCTGCGGCCGGACAATGTCACCAGCCGGTTCAACCGCCTCGCCGCAGGTGCCGGGGTCCGCCCCGATCGGACCGCATCAGGTCCGGCATCTGCTGGTCTCGACCCTGCTCGATGACGGGTACGGCATCCACGAGGTCGCCGAACGTCTCGGGCATGACCCCGGCACCCTTATGCGGTACTACACCCGGGTCAGCGCTGCCCGGCGCCGCCAGGCCACCCTGCGCATCGCCGAGCTCGTCGCGTCCTGATCTGGGCAGGTGGATGGGATCGGCCGGTCCGGCGGTCGCACGAACGGTCGTCACGACGAGGTGATCCGTTGGACCCCTTTACTCGGCCGGTTTATGATTGTGGTGACCTGGGAGAACGTGCTTGAGCACGTCGCTGGGGCCTCCAACGACTGGGGGTCAAGGGGTCGTGGGTTCGAATCCCGCCGTCCCGACATCGCGAAAGGCCAGCTCAGCTGGCCTTTTCTGTTGACCGCGTTGAATCTTCTGATCGTGTCATGACACACGATTTTGCCCGTACGACCGTACGGTTTTGTGTCGTGATGGCTGCTCGGAGTACTTGATGATCTCCTTGTCGTTGCGTCGGACGGAGTCAAGGGGTTCGCAGCGACCTGCCGGCGATCAACATGAAACTGCGGTTGAGCAGGAATTATGCAAACGCCATCTGTCGTGGCGCCACGCGATCGACACCTTGACTCGCAAGGTTGCATCCCGCTCAACTCGAACGTCCACTGTGGATGATCGCGACACATCTTTGACACGAACGTCCGTACGGTGATCTCTCTCGGTAGTCCGCGCAGAGGGGAGCGTGCAGCCACGGGCGCGGCCGAGTGAAGGGTCCGTCGCGCCGAGGCTTCCAGGGTCGGTCAGCCTTGAGCCATGATCGGCCGTGATAGCAGATCATGGCGATCCACCGCTACGTGCCACCGCGCGGCTGTGCACGGTCGGCGGTGCCATGAGCGGATGCGCCATGATGTTGCCGGGTCACCTTTCGGTGAAGGTCAGTAGCGTTCTTTCTCGCTGGAAGCTACGGGAGGGCCAGCCGGGAGAAGTTGGCCCAGACCCGGTCCAGGTGTGGCCTGTCGGCGGGGGACTGCTTGCACCGGTGCCCGTCGTGCTCGCCGAAGCCGGCGTTCAACACCACCGGCGCGAGCGCCCACCTGGGTACGACAGACGCCGGCTTACTCGTCGTCGTCCGGCAATGGCGGCGAGTCTGCGATCCGCCACAGGTGGAAGAGGTACTCCTCCTCGGCGTCGCGCCGGGCGGTGAGATGGACGCGATAGATGGCAGGCCCGCCGGGCAGGTCGATGCCGAGTCGGTCTTCGGCCTCGACGGCCTTGTCGATGCAATACCGCCCGCTGGGAAAGTCCAGGTCGTTGAACCAGACCGCACCGGCGTTGTCGGCGGCGGTGTCCCAGATCTCGACGGTCACCGGGACGCTGCCGATCTCTGCGACGGTGGTGACGGCGACCATGCCGTACGCCCAGCCGACAGAGTCCGCGATCGCCGCGGTGATCGCTTCGTTGAAATTCGAGCTGTCGTCGCACTCCGGGTCGTGCAGCACGAACATCCGGTACGTGGGATGCACGAGCATACTCCGTCGGACTAGCAGGTTCGCCACCCGAGTAGCCTACCGGGACGGTGAGAGACCCACCGTCCCGGCGGGTCACGTCAGAACACCACGCGGACGAAGAACTTGTCGCCGTCGAGAACCCGCAGCGCCCGGTAGAAATTTACCTCGAGCAGGATACCGCCGACGTACTGGTTGTCGGCGGTATCGATCAGCCGGACCGAGAAGCGCTGAAGTCCGTTGTTGGCCTCGGTGCCGGTCTTGGAGCCCTCGTAGGTGGAGGCGAACGGGAACTCGTCACAGTTGACGAGATCCTTGTCCCACAAGCCGTAGAGCTCCTTGCAGATCTTTTCGGAGTTGGCGCGGTTGGCGTCGTTCTGCGCGTTGTTGTACATCCGGGTCAGGGGCTCATCGTCAGCGCTTGGGATCCCGTCGTCCTTGCCGGGGACGGTCTTTCCGACCCAGCTGGGGAAGGTGAGCACCGGGTGGTTGAAGGCGTGCCGGATGTGCTGCGCGCTCTCGTCCTGATTGTCCAGGCGTTCGTCGACGACGAGCACCAGCCGGTGGTCGAGGAAGACGGTCCCCCTGGCCCGGCCGACGTAGCTGGCGGAGTCGTAACGGACGTTGGAGTACATCGCCTCGATCGGCGGACCGGGCAGGAACGGCTGACCTGGTGTCGTCAGGTTCACGACGAGGGCGAAGCGCCGCTGCACCCGCTGCTCGCCCGGGTCGGCGGTCTCCGGTGACGTCAGGGTGGTGGTGAAGTAGTTGACGGCGCGCCAGCCGGTGACGGTGTCGACGCGGCTGGGCGCCGCCGGATCGGCACAGGGCGTGAGCGACACGCCGCAGGCGAACCACATGCCGATGCTCACCGTCTCCAGGAGCAGGTCGGGCGCATTGACCTTGGTGATCCCGAGGACCCGCACGGCGTAGTCGACCCGCCGTTCGCCGTTGACGGCGAACCCCATGACGATGAGGCTGACGTGGACCTCGCCGACCTTGACGTTGTTGGCGTCGAAGACGTCGTGGATCCCGGTCCCGCGCCGACAGTGCGCGTACCGGTCGGGGAACCAGCCGGGGTCCACCGCTGCCGACGGTGCGGCCAGACATTGCGTCTCGAAGTCGTCCTCCTCGAGCCGGTTGAACTGCAGCCGCGGCGCCGCCGCCGGAGCAACCGCCGCCGGAGCGACGACGGGCACCGGCGACGCCGCGGCGGGGCTGACGGCGGCAACGGGAACGAGGGCGAGTACGAGCCCGAAACCAAGCACGATCCTGCGAATTCTCATGGTGTCCTTTCGCGGCGGCGGGACGCACCGAGGCGCCCCGCCGCGCTGAGGGTGAAAGGGGGTCAGGGCCGTCCGCACGCCGCGCCGAGGCACGCGTGCAGCAGCACGCCGGTCCGCGCGTCGTAGGCCAGGACGTAACCGCGGGCGGCCCGGATCGCACGGCCGTGGATGCGGGTCACCGTCTCGTCGCCGGAGATCACGACGACCGACTCGTCGCCCGGCAGCGAGCCCAGGGCACGTGGCGCGACCTTCCGGTACTGCGCCGCAGTGACGGTCTTCGACGAGCTGCGCGAGATGACGTCGGCCGCCAGCACCGAGCCGGCCGACGCCCGGAATGCGCCAGGCGAAAGAGCGCGGGCGTCGGCGCGAGGGCTCGCCGCCACGGTCACGTTGCAGACTTTGCGGGCCGCGACGCACGCTGCCAGGCCGGGCACGGTGCGCAGGCACTGGCTGGCGTCCTGGGCCAGGCACTTGGCGAGCGTGCGCTGGTCGACGCCGTTGTGCGTCGTCGCCGCGGTGGCCGGCGCCGGGGCGGACGGGACCGCGGCGAGGGCGCCGGTCGTGGGTTTGGCGACGGTGTACACGTCAAGGTTGGTGACGCCGTCCCCGTCGACGCTCTTCACGGTGCTGGTGAAGCAGTACGGCGGGGTGTTCGGCAGGTTCCAGGACAGCGGGGTCGGCGGCGCGCCGCACGCGTTCTGTTCCTGACCCGACGTCTCACCAAGGTAGACGCGGCGCCAGACGTCGTTGCCGTCAAGGAACTGGATCCGGTGCTCGAACGGCGCGGTCAGCGTCAGCCGCTCCGGGTAAGGGGTCATCAGCCCGGACTCCAGGTAGCTGAGCCGGTTGCCCGACGCGACATGAGTAACCCCGACGGCGTTGTAGTCGTACAGGATGTCCCACTGACCCTGGTCGTTGCTCAATGCCATGTAGGCGTGGTTGCGCCCGTTTGCGGCCGAGCCGCCGGGCTGGTCGGCAAGGCTGTACTCCTCGTAGATGTAGTCGTCGCCGACGAGGCCCTGTTCCAGCCAGTAGGCGTCGTAGGCGGTCTGGTTGGTCGGCGCGTCGTGCCGGGCCCGCCAGCCGACCTCGAGGTAGTCGAAGCTGTCCTCGGGGCTGTTGAAGTTGATGGTCTCCCACCCGGTGTAGTTCGCCATGTCGGAGTATTCGCCGGCGGTGAACGTGACTGGGTACTGCCGCCAGGTGGCGAACACGCCGTAGACCGGCGCGCTCGGCCGGGCGCACATCGCGGTCACGGACCGGTCGTTGCAGTCGAACGGGCCGTTGCGGACCTTCCACAGCTGGGTGCTGTAGATGCCGTCGCACTCCCACATGATGACCGGGTCGCCGTCGTCGCTGTTGTACAGGTCGAGGCAGCGACCGTCGCGGAGGCTGCGCAGCTGATACCCGCCGAAGGGATAGTCGGCGGGGATGGACCAGTACTGGTGGGTGACGGACTGGCAGGTCGCGATGACGACGGCGGCACCGTCGACATCCCCGGCCGACAGCGGCTTCTCCAGGCACTTGCCGGCCGACGCGTTGCGGATCCGGTAGGTCTGTGCGGGAATGGTTCCCCCCGCGGGGATCTCCTCGAAGGTCCATCGTTGCTTCGCCACCGCCGTGCCGGCCCCGACCAGGTAGGGCCGCACGAGCACCGGGGTGTTCACGTTCGTGGCGTCGACGCTCAACACGTTGATGTCGCCGGGTTCGGCCTGGCCGACCGCCAGCGGTCCGGACGTCGCGGCGGACGCCGCCCCCGGGGTCAGCGCAACCGCACCGGCGGTGACCAGGATCAGCGTCGCGGCGATCCGCAATCGGCGCGGCCAGCGTGAGATGCTCGGCAAACCCATACCTCCCTGTTCGCGGCGCCGCCCGGGCGTGCGGGGCGGCCCGACCTGCGAACGGGCATGGGAGTGCGGCAGCAGTCGGTTCAGCACCCCCGTGCCCGACTATTGCCAAGTATTTCAATATTTCGATGGCATTGGCAAGTTTCCCGGCGGTTGTGTCCTGCGGCGGGCGACCAGGGCTGCCGCGTCGAGGCGCAACGAGTACGGCGACCACAGCGCCAGGTCCGCAACACTCGGCGCTCCGAAACGGCCCGCGAACCATGAAATCGCAGGTCAAGCCCCAGCATCGCGCCGAAAGGCCGAGGAAGGGCAGGAGCGGGAAGAAGCAAGCAGCGAGAATTCACCGTCCACAGCGGACAGACCAGCAGTGTAAAACCGCAGGTCAGCGAGTGGGCGGTCAGGGACTCGAATCCTGAACCTACGGATAAGCAAATGTCCATTGTGGACGATCGCGACGCATCTGCAGGACGAACTTTCGCACGGGTGATCTTCGACTCCTGGGGCGGGTGGGCGACGTTGCCCGCAGGAGGTCCCTCGACTCGTGTGACCAACCCACGCCGCAGGGCTGGGCCGGCCGTGACGCATCAGCCGGTCGCCTCGTTGGTGTAGGTGAGAGATGTTCGTGGTGCGGGGGCCTTGACCGAAGTTGAGGTGATCGTCATGGCCGACATCGACGTGATCATTCGAGATCCGGCGACCGGGACGTTCGGGTTCCGGCTGGAGCTGGGCCGCGACCGTAGCGGAGCGCGCATGCAGGCGCGGCGGGCCGGGTTCGCCACCGAACAGGTCGCGCTGGCCGAGTACCGTCGCCTCAGTCGCCGCCGGGACGGGAACGTGGCCCGGCCGCGGCTGAGCGACCCGGTACAGACCGTGTGTGAGGACTGGTTGCGGTCGCGGGAACAGGAGCTGCAGCCGAACACTTTGTACAACTACACGTGGCTGCTCGGGCTGGTCTACCCGTACATCGGTAAGGTGCGAGCCTCCCGGCTCGGCGCTCGGATGACCGAGTGCGCCTACCGGGATCTGGAGCAGGCCGGTTACTCCCGCAGTACCCTGCGCACGCTGGATCTGGTGTTGACCAAAGCCTTCGCGGCGCAGACCGGACGTACCCTGGGTGCGCGCAAGCCGCGGGAGAGCGACGAGGTGCGACCGGTGTGGACTCTGGCCGAGGCCCGGTGTTTCCTCGAGCATGTCCAGGGTGATCGGCTCTATCCGCTGTGGCGGCTGCTGCTGACTACAGGCCTGCGGCGTGGCGAGTTGTGCGGGCTGATGTGGCGGGACTTGGAGCGGGATCAGGGGAGTCTGAAGGTGTGCCGGCAGCGGGTGGTCGAGGACCCGACGAGTGAGGTGCGGGAGAAGCCGCCCAAGTCCCACAACGGTACTCGCACTCTGCTGCTGGACCCGGCGACCCTCGCAGCGCTGACCACCACCAAGGTGCACGCGAAGGCTCTGATGGGTTCGCGGTATATGTTCACCGGTCGTACCGGCCGGCCGCTGCGGCCGGACAATGTCACCAGCCGGTTCAACCACCTCGCCGCAGGTGCCGGGGTCCGCCCGATCGGACCGCATCAGGTCCGGCATCTGCTGGTCTCGACCCTGCTCGATGACGGATACGGCATCCACGAGGTCGCCGAACGTCTCGGGCATGACCCCGCCACTCTCATGCGCTACTACACCCGGGTCAGCGCCGCCCGGCGCCGTCAGGCCACCCGGCACATCGCCGAGCTCATTGCGCCCTGATCTGGGCAGGTGGATGGGACCGGCAGGTCCGGCGGCCGCATGTACGGTCGTCACGATGAGGTGATCCGTTGGACCCCTTTACTCGGCAGGTTTATACTGATGGTGACCTGGGAGAACGTGCTTGAGCACGTCGCTGAGGCCTCCAACGACTGGGGGTCAAGGGGTCGTGGGTTCGAATCCCACCGTCCCGACTTTGTGAAAGGCCAGCTCAGCTGGCCTTTTTGTTGACCACGGTGAATCTTCTGATCGTGTCATGACACACGACTTTGCCCGTGCGACCGCACGGTTTGTGCTATCGGCGGTCGCTCGGAGTTCTTGGTGATCTCCTCGCCGTCGCGTTGGACGGAGTCAAGGGGTCCCTGACGGTCTGTCGACGATCAACACGGATGGCAGCTGAGCAGGCATTATGTGAGCGTCAGTGATCGCGGCGCCGCAAGATCGACACCTTGACTCTGATGCCTGCGCCACGTCTATACCGAGCGTCCACTGTGGATAATCGCGATACGTTTCTGACATGAACGTCGGTACGGTGCGCGCTCCGAGTGGCCGCGGGGCTGGGGTGGGCATCCGATGTGGTGGTTCCTTCAGAGGTCTCGGACTCCTCGGTCCGTCGCTGTCGTCGGGGATGGGAAAGACTTGGCCTGTGTGGGTCTGTAGCCGTTCGAGGGCGGCGAGGACATCGACGGTGTGGCCTCCCCTCGGTGATGAGTTCGACGAACGGCCCGAGCTGCGGCCCGTTGGGTTCGCCGATGGGTATGTTGTCGGCGCGCAGCTGGATTCGGTCGCTCGATTCTGCGCCGGTGGACAGGGCGACCGCGGTGCGCACGGCGTACGGGTAACGGCCGGCCAAGCCGCGCATGTGCAGTTCGACCGAAGTTGCGCCGCCGAACTCGGGGAGGTCGATGCGCATGGTGATGGTGGATGTGCCGGTCGGATCCTGCATTGTGAGGCGGCCACCACGCCGGCCGAGCGTTGGCGGTGCGGCGTGTAAGTCGAGACGGTTACGCACTATGCCGGCGGTGGTGAGCAGGACCAGTTGATACGACGGCATCGGCCCGAGTGGTGCGGTGCCGGAGACGATGCGTATCCCATCGGCATCGTCGGTGGGTTCGAGAAGCGCTGCGGCTGGGTCATCTGGAGATGCCTTGACGTAGCGGGCGTCGATGACGATGTCCCCGCCGTATTTGAGCAGATCGTCGAGTCGGGCCCGGGCGGCTGCGACGCCGACGTCGTCACGGGGAAGGCGAAAAACCCGGTGATGGCGCTGGCTCCAGCGCGCCGGCACCGGGGAACCGCTCGGTGAAGCTCAGGCCGACACCCTCGGCGGTAGCCATGAAGCCGGTGCTCCATGAGGCGGACAAAGCCTGAGCACGGGCGTGTAGTCGGCTGGCTCGCCCGACTACGTCCCCGAACCCGGTCAGACCCCGCGCGCCGCGTCACGGAAAGTGTTCAGGTGCGCCGAGATGGTGTTTACGACCTCCGCCATCTGCGTGTTGAAATAGAAGTGCCCACCCGGAAAGATGCATATCTGAAACTCCCCTGACGTGTGCTGCCCCCATGCCCGTGCTTCGTCCACGCTGACTCGGGGATCGGCATCTCCAATCAGGGCGGTGATCGGACACCGCAAAGCAGGCCCAGGGGCATAGCGGTATGTCTCGATGGCCTTATAATCCCCGCGAACCGCTGGCAGAAGCATCTGGACCAGTTCTTCGTCGTCAAGGAGGCTCGGGTGTGTGCCGTTGAGTGCGCGCACTTCGGCCAGCAGGCCTTTGTCGTCGCGGCAATGTATGTCGTCGTCGCGATGCACTGATGGGGCGCGTCGCGCCGATGCTATGAGACCTGATACCGGAACGCCTCCTTCGGCTTCCAACCTTCGGGCCACCTCGAAGGCGATGGTGGCCCCCATGCTGTGGCCGAACAAGACCAAAGGGCGGTTGCGCCAGGGCTGGAGGGCTTCAGAAATTTCCTTCGCCAACTCCTCGATGCTTTCAATCAGCGGCTCAGCTCGACGTTCTTGCCTGCCTGGATACTGCACTCCAAGCACCTCCACGGAGTCCGGCAGTGCCCTAGCCAATGGAAGGAAAAAGGTGGCAGAACCGCCGGCGTGTGGAAAGCATACGAGCGGGATTTCGCGCGGATTTGCGCCGGTCAGCCGCAGGATCCATGAACCAGATTCAGCGTTTAGTCGTCCCATTGATGCTTCCTTTCAATCACTCGCCAATGTTTGTGCGTGAACCGGTTTCGTCTATTCCGCGATCCTCGTGCGCATGGTCCATCGAAAGATGACAGCGCTTCTCCGTCCAAATGTCGTGCGCCGTCAGATCGAAGACGCAGTTCACGTCGGCCGTGTTCAGGCGCCGGAGGAACTTCTCTACGAACGTTTTGTAAGCGCCCTCGACCGGCCAGTTCTCGTCCGCGATGTTCAAACCGGACAGGTTCCTGCCAGAAATGGCGTCGTCCAGGATCTATCGAACTACGGCGACGGGAGATCGGCATGGAGCGACTCTGCCGGAACGCCGTGCTGCATACCACAGGGTTAATGAGATGCGAGTGGAACGTGTGGCGGGCCTGCATTTGGCGGGTTTTGCCCCCTGCTGCCGCCGGCGGGAAGCGATTTGGACGACTGCGTATTCATCCCCTGCGAGCACGGGGGCGGCTGGGTCGTCGCCAGCCGCCCCTGATGCCTGACGCAAGCTGGGTAAGGATTGTCTTCGTCGGCGGCTCGTGGGGACATCGTCGACCCGCCGGGAGGACACCGTTGCATCGACTGCTTCCGTGCCGCCGCCACCTCGCACGCGTCGATGAGGGGTAGCGCACTGCCTATATGCGCCACGGCAAACTCCCCGATTGAGTGGCCGACCAGAACGGCAGTCCGGATCCCCTGCGGCGCAGCTGTCGGTACGCTGCTACCTCGTGCTGCAATCACGTCCGTCAATTGTATCCGATCTGGGACGGCGAGGGCCACTGGTGTTCCGCGGGCGCCGTGCATCCAGGGCCGCCGGCTCGTGCTCAGCCCAGGCCGGGGGTTGAGTCCAGGCCAGCAGGTCTGCGACGAGAGGGACGATCTACAGCCAGTCATCGACGTTACGGACGCGCATCTGTCCGGGCGTGGGAAGCGGCAACGCCAGCAGCAGTCGCAGTTGCGCGCTGCGGTCGGCTGATAGGCCGAGCGTTGGTCGCCAACTGTATGCCCGGCCTGCCAGCCAATACGACCGCGATCGCCTCCTGTCAACGTCCGCCGCGCGGCCGGACTCCGACGGGCGTGCTTGCTGGTTCAGCCAGGGATGTGACCGGCGAAGGTCGACCCTCGCACTCGGTGAGCGGACAACGGAACCGTCGCATCGGCAGCCGCAAGTTCACCGGTCGGCCGTCATCCGTCCTCCGCCGACCTGCGACACCGGGAGTGGGCTCGCGTCGTCAACCGTGAACACTCCGACACCCCGTGCCCGGACCAGTCGCCCGCCAGATCCGCACGCCTGGTCAGTAGCCTCGACCCGCTCGACCGTCACACCGGCCAGACGAGGGAACATATTCCGATGGCGCCGTCAACCACGCAGCCAGTTCCACAGTGGACGGACACGGTTGCTCGCGGGGCGTCACGAAAAGTGGCCAGACCATTTCAGAGAGCGGCGACACGGCGAGTCGGTCGGTCGTACCTAACAAGGCTCACCGCATGGCAGTCCTCGCCACGAGCGGCTCGACCTCGCGGTGGCAGGCGAAGGACTAATGTGTCGGGATGACTGTTTTTCGTGTCGCTATATCAACGGATGACGATGAAGCCGCTGGTGCGGTTCAACTCCTGATCAGGGTTGAAGCAAGCGGCGGCGTGCACCGGATCTCTGAGATAGCGATGCGCAGCAATTGCCCGGCCGGTTTGACTGTCAGCTCGCTGCCCGAGATAGATCTTGAGGCGATCGGTCAGGCACTCATTAGGGGCGCGGGAGCCTCGCGTGTCAGTAGTTCGGCAGTGGGGGCCGGCGCGGCGACTGGAGTCGTTGGTCGCAGCGCGCCCGCTGGCGGTCGGGTTACGACTCGCCGGCGGTCCGACACTCAGCAGCCTGTTGACGGTTCGGCGGATCATGGCCGGCTTGCCGCGGTACAACCCGCTGGGGCGACGCGCTATCAGGGGACGGGGTCGGGGCGTGCCTACCGGCGCATGCCTGATGCGGAAGAGGTCAGGGCCGTGTACGAGGCCGCTGGTACCGTCACCGGCGTCGCCGAACACTACGGGGTTCCGCGGCACACGGCGAAGGGTTGGATAGGCCGGTTGCGGAAGCTGAACGGTAAACCGTCGTAACAGTGTGCTGCCCGTGGTCGGGCTCACCGCATAAAGGAGAGCTTTGATGAGCGAGTACCTCATCACAGTTGAGCAGGTTGGCGGCAGCGGGCAGATAAAGGTCGTTGTGGACCTGGCCTCAACTGGCCCTACCGTCCGGGAGATTTCGGTACGGCCTGACGAAGGTGGCTCCGCCGTACCGCGGACGCTGGCTGAGCTGGACTTTCGACAGGTTATCGAGATTGCGTCTCGGCTATCCGGAGACGCGGAAACCCCTGGCTCGGTGCTAGACATCATTGACAGACACGACATAGAACGAGACGAACCTGCGCAGCCAATCTCCGGAGGGCGGACGGCGGCGCCTGCGGACAAGGTGCCGCCCAGACGCGTCGGTAAGCACGTAAGCGACATGCCGCCCGACTTCCCCGTCACGTACTGGAAGACGGGGAGTGCGGCGAGGGTCGCCGAGCACTACTCGGTTCCCCGGCAGGTCGCCAACGGCTGGATTAAGGAGCTGCGACGAACCGGTAAGGCGCCGGATCCATGGCGCCAGGGACGGACGCGCGGGCGGCCACTCTGAACCAGACCATGTCGCACGCCTCCCGGACACGGGTTCAGGCCGCTGCAGGCAGAACGTGAGTGCAAATGACCCTTGCCGACGTCGGCTTCGAGGGCCGAGAACCCGTACAATCCGTTCCAGGCGTTCCCACGCAGGGACGACGCTCGGCGCTGGCGGTCGTGCACCCGGTTGAACGCGGCCGGTCGGGCCCGGCAGCGGCGGCATTGATCGCAGCGCCGGTCGGGCACACGCAACTTCGCCACCAATGCGGATCCGATGACTCGCTTGATGGGCTGCGCAGCAGTCCATCCTCGCCAGTCTCCCGCGGCTGGGTCTCCACGTGCCGGCGTACGCTACGCGACCTAATCGTGCCCGACCACGCGGCGGCTGTAGCAGTCGATGACCGTGGCCAGGTAGGCCCAGCCTTGCCAGGTCTTGATGCAGGTGACGTCACCGACCCCAGGCGGTGTTCGGCGCGGCTGGGGACCAGTCGCGGCTCAGCGGGTCAGTCAGGGCCGGTCGAACCGGTCCGGCACGGTGGTGCGCTCGTACGGCCGCGGATGGCGGCTGCGCGGCCCGGCCGTACACATCAGCCGGTGGGTGCGCTTGTGGGGGCAGACCACGCCGGCGCGGGCCAGTTCGGTGCGCACCCGGCGCACACCCAGCCGGCCGCCGTGCGCCGCGTGAATCTTCGCGATGCGGGCGGACACGGTGGCGTCATCGAGCTCGCGTTGTGACGTTGGCCGGCTGCGCCAGCCGTAGAAACCCTGCCGGGACACGTCCAGCATGCGACCCATGAACGCGACAGGGAAGGCCTTCTTCGTGGCCATTTCCGCGACGAACGAGAACCTTACTGGTTCTGGCTCGCGAAGAAGGCCGCCGCTTTTTCGGGAATTCCCTTTCCATCTTGAGCGCTGATTCTCTTTACGTAGCCGCGCCAGCTCGGCCCGCTCCGAGATGTCCAGCTCTGACTCCTTCGCCTCGCCGTTCTCCCGCGCCTTTCCCACCCAATATCCCAACGTCGTCTCGTTGATATCCAGACTCCCGGCCACCTCCGCGACCGACCTACCGGAGGAGATCACGAACCGTACCGCCTCCGCCGCGTGCTTCCCGCGTTCATCGTCTCCTTGAAGATCAGCGTCCGCAGTGGCCAGTGTCTTCAAGATCGGGAACGGTCCACACCTCATCGGGTGAGAGATCGCGGCGTAGGGCGCAGTGAGACCTCGTGCGCCGACGACGACCACCGTCTGCACCGCGAAGGCGTGACCTGTTACCCCGGTTGCCTCACCGCGCGCCGGCTCGGACAAGATCCGTATCTAGGCTCGGCATCCCAAGGCTGCAACGGCATCGGCGGCCTCCTCAACGAATGCACCATGCCGCTTGAGCTGCACCGACGCAGGTCTCGACAAGCTCACCCTTGACATGGTGCGCTGACATTGGGAATTGTAGATGTATGGATGTGTCGTTCCGGTGGAGAAAACTTCCACCGGAAGGATCATCGATGCCTCGTCCACGTTCGCTCCTTCGGCCGTGGGATCGGCGTTGGTCGCCGGGCGGCTCGTCGCGCTACCTCGACCGCCGCCGCTCCAGCCACCGGCTCCTAGGGCCCAGCGAGTTAGCCCGGTCGTGACTTGCACAAGCTCGTCATTGCCTTCGTTACGTTGCATCAGGTTCACCGTGTCCCGAACGCAGAGCCCTAAGCTTCTTGATCGCGGGCTGCATCGTTCATCGTTCATCTCGAAGTGTCTTTCCGGCCAGGTTGGGGCAGTCGGCTGCTCCAAGGCGGGCCTGGCCTTTGTAACGCTTCCTGGGGGAGGTAAGCGGTTCATGTGAACGACTGCCTAGGAAATTAGCGGTCTGCCGCACCTCATGGATCGCCTCACAAGACGATCTAGGATCACCAGTCTCTTGTGGACGGTGGCCCATAGTGGATTTGCCATGTGGAAGGGCCACCAGCTGGTATGGATGATTTTGGACGGGTTCTGGGACCAGATCGGGCCGCTGTCGCCCGGCATGCGCAGTGGTGCCGCACGCTGGGATCGAAATGGTGACACGACCGGCAGATGGTGCGCTGCGTCCTGTTCGGACAGTAGGGCGGGGACCGTTGGAGGTTCGTGCCACAAGAGCAGGGTTTCGGCTGCGGAATGGCCTGCTTCCGGCGCCTGGCCGAGTGGCGCCAGGCGGGAGTACGGCAAGGCCTGCACGAGGTACTGCCGGCAGATCCGCATGCTGCGGACTTACTCGAGTGGCTGTAGGCGCTGTTCGAAATTTCGTACGTGTGGGATCAGAAGGGCGACCCGCGATAGGTCGGCAGCGTCGAAACCGGCTCGAAACGTCATGTCATCACCGAAGGCGCGAGTATCCCGCTCGCTGTCATTCTGACCGTCGGCAACCGGCACGCCGTCTCCAGTTCACGCCGCTAATCAATTCTGTCCCAATAGCGCGAGTTGCAAGGCGCGGCTGATTGGCGCTCGCCAGTGGGCGTGGATCGAACCGTCGCGTCGCTGCACTGTTCCTCCGCGATTGGGTCCGCTGGCAGACCCTCAAGGACATTCGCCAAAGGCCTTCGCGTGCCCGGCCTGCCGAATCATTGCTAATGACGTCTCGTCAAACGATTCAGTGTCACGACTCCGACCGCGTGGCGCTGGCCTGTTGGCCCGTGATCGAAGATCACGTGTAGGTCAGGTGACTGTGTGAGCCCAGCCGGGTGCGTCACCCGGCAGGCTCACTTCCAGGCCGCTGGTTCGTGTTTTCCGCAGTGTGGATTAGAATATCTGGGGATAGCGATGTCTGAGACCTTCCGAGGCCAGGATAGTGCGATTGCCGTTATTGGTGTGTCGTGCCGTCTGCCACGCGCCGCTGGTCCGGCAGCATTCTGGACCCTGTTGCGCGATGGGCTGGACGCGATCTCATCCACTCCTGCTGATCGCTGGGGCGTCACCCCGTTCGACCCGGGCAATCCGCCCCTGGGTACAAGGTATGGGGGCTACCTTGACGGGGTTGACCAGTTCGATGCTGGGTTTTTCGGGATTTCGCCACGGGAAGCTGCCGTCGTTGACCCGCAGCAGCGACTGACGCTTGAGCTGAGCTGGGAAGCGCTTGAGGACGCCGGCGTCGTCCCGGAGCGAATTCGGGGCACCCGCGTCGGGGTGTTCATCGGCGCGAACAAGGATGACTACGCAACCCTGTTGCGCCGGTACGGTTTGGAGGCGATCACTGAGCACAGCAACACCGGCCTGCAGCGTGGCATGATCGCCAACCGGGTGTCGTATACGCTCGGGTTGACTGGACCGAGCATCACCGTCGATACTGCCCAGTCGTCGTCGCTGGTTGCCATTCACCTCGCCTGTGAAAGCGTGCGTCGCGGCGAGTGTTCCAGCGCAATTGTCGGCGGGGTAATTCTCAATCTCAGCTCAGAGGCTGCCGTTGAGTTGTCGAGGTTCGGGGCACTGTCGCCGGATGGCCGCTGTTTCACATTCGATGCCCGAGCCAACGGGTTCGTGCGCGGCGAAGGCGGTGCAGTAGTTGTACTGAAACCGTTGCGGCAGGCATTGGTCGACGGTGACCACGTGTATTGCATCATTCGCGGCAGCGCTATCAACCACGATGGGATAAGCGAAGGTCTGACGGTTCCTAATGCCTCCGCGCAGGAGGAGGTCATCCGGTTCGCACATGAACGCGCAGGCGTACAAGCAGCAGACATTCAGTATGTCGAGTTGCACGGCACTGGCACGAAGGTCGGTGATCCGATCGAGGCGGCCGCGCTGGGCGCGGCCGTTGGCAGGCCCCGCCGTGCTTACGGTCCACTGCGGGTGGGATCGGTTAAGACGAACATTGGCCATCTTGAGTGTGCTGCGGGTATCGCCGGATTACTCAAGGTGATCTTGGCTATCCACCATCGCCAGATTCCGGCCAGCTTGAACTTCCGGCAGGAGAGTCCGTGGGTTCGGCTGGAGGAACAGAACCTACAGGTTCAGACGCAGACCGCTGGATGGCCGGATCCCAGCCGGCCGCTGGTTGCGGGCGTTAGCTCGTTTGGCATGGGCGGCACCAACTGCCACGTCGTCGTAAGCGAGGTCGCCGACGTTGAGGTTGTTGAGAGTGTCAGGCTCGGCAGGCCGATGGGGTCGGCGCCGTTGGCACTGTCGCTGTCGGCGAGAACGGCCCATGCGTTGCGTGAGCAGGCTATGAGGCTACGGGCGTTCGTGGCCGAGCATCCGGAGATCTCGGCCCGGGATGTGGCCTGGACTCTGGCCACCGCCCGGTCGGTGTTTGCGCATCGGGCGGTGGTGGTGGCCGGGGAGCTGGACGGGGATTCGGCCGGGGATTTGGCTGGATTACTGGATCTGGATGTTTCGCCGGTGGTGGTTCGTGGTGTCGCTGCTGGTGTGGGTGGTGGTGCGGGTCCGGTGTTTGTGTTTCCGGGTCAGGGGGCGCAGTGGGTGGGTATGGGTTTGGCGTTGTGGGATGCCGAGCCGGTGTTCGGGGAGGCGATGACCCGGTGTGCGCGGGCGTTGGCGCCGTTTGTGGACTGGTCGTTGCGGGAGGTGTTGGCTGATCCGGGGTTGCTGGACCGGGTGGATGTGCTGCAGCCGGTGTCGTGGGCGGTGATGGTGTCGCTGGCCGAGTTGTGGCGTTCGGTGGGCGTGACGCCGGCGGTGGTGGTGGGGCACAGTCAGGGAGAGATCGCTGCGGCGTGTGTGGCTGGTGGCCTGTCCTTGGCTGACGGGGCGCGGGTGGTGGCGTTGCGGAGCCGGGCGATCGTGGCCT
>NZ_JBEXDG010000078.1:0-40825 GCF_040605635.1 Dactylosporangium sp. NPDC005555 | reverse complement strand
GGGGTGGCGGGCCGCGACGCGGCCCGCCACTGACGGGGGTTTCTACAGGCTGACGGTCCGGCCGCCGAGGGTCACCACGAGGCGGGCGCTAGCTGACCTGGACGGCCGCGTCGTCGATGACGAACGAGGTCTGCAGGGACGAGTCCTCGGTGCCGTTGAACTTGATGGTGACGGTCTGGCCCGCGAAGGCGTTCAGGCTGTAGGACTTCGCCTGATAGCCCGCCGCCTTGTTCAGGTTGGACAGGGTGCCCAGCGTGGTCGAGCCGGCGGTGACGGTCAGCTTGTCGTACGCCGACGTGGTCGTCGTCTCGGCGGAGTCGATGTGGACGTAGAAGGTCAGGGTCGCCGAGCAGCCGGCCGGGATGGTGACCGCCTGGGAGAGCGACTCGGTCTTGGTGGAGCCGTAGCCGAGCAGCCAGGCCGAGTACGTGCCGGTGCGGGCGGGCTGGCCCTGGCTGGACCACTGGCCGATGGCGCCGGTCGTGCCGGTCCACGAGGTCGCCCCGGACTCGAAGCCGGGGTTGGCGAGCACCTGCGCCGCGGTGCAGCCACCGGTCGGCGGGGGCGAGGACGGCGGCGGCGTGGTCGGCGGCGTGGTGGAGCCGGAGACCGACGTCTGCCAGATCGTGTACGCGACCCCGTCGGCGGCGCGGTTGAGGACCGTGGCGCCGATGTTGCTGGTCGTGTCACAGGACTGGTGGTAGCAGGAGTCGTAGGCGCTGTTGGCGGTGCCGCCCCACTTCGCCGCCTGCGCGGAGGTCTTCCGGGCGCTGGCGCCGGCGGCGTAGCCCGACGTCGGGATGCCGACCCGCTCGAAGGAGTAGTCGTCGGAGCGGCCCGCGCCCTCGGTGTTCTCCTCCGGCTGCAGGCCCAGGGAGTCCCAGTACGCCTTCATCGGCGCGGCGGCGGCCGAGGTGATGTGGTTGATGAAATAGCCGCCGTTCTTCGAGCCCACCATGTCGAAGTTGTAGTAGGCCTTGATCTGGGTGCGCTGGGTGGTGGTCAGCGCGTTGGCGTAGAACGCCGATCCCTGCAGGCCCTGCTCCTCCCCCGCCCACCAGGCGAACCGGACGTGCCGGCTCATGGTGGGGTTCTGCGCCGCCAGTGCCAGCGCGTTCTCCAGCAGCGTCGCCGAGCCGGACCCGTTGTCGTTGATGCCCGGGCCCGCCGCGACGCTGTCTAGGTGCGCCCCGAACATCGTGATCTGGTCCGACGGGCCGCCCGGCCAGTCGGCGATGAGGTTGTTCGCCCGGTAGGTGCAGCTGGTGCAGGTCTGCTCGGCCACGGTGTACCCCGCGGCCTGCAGCTTGCCCTTGATGTAGGCGACGGAGGCGGTGTACCCGGCCGTGCCGCTGCGCCGGTTGCCGCCGTTGCTCGTCGCGATCGTGCCGAGCTGGGTCAGGTGGGCCTGCACGTTGGCGACGGCGATGTCGGGCGCCGCGGCGAGCGCCGGCGTCACGGCCACCGGGGCGGCGGTGGCCGGGATCGCCAGGCCCGCGCCGACGAGCAGGAGCGCGGCGGACGCGGTCAGTGTCATCGCCGCTGATCTGGATCTCATGTGGGGGCTCCTCGATCGGAGGAAAAGCAGTCGGGCGAGATTCGCATACTTCGATTTCGACGGACAAGTGATCGAGGGCATACCAGCCTGGACATACCGCGGACCCGTGCAACCGATGCGGTGGTGGTCGCGAGGGCCGGGGTGCCGGCGCCGAAGTGCTCGATGGACCTCGCGCCGAGGCGGGAGGCGCGCAGGACGTCGATCCCGCCGGAAAGATGGCCGACGTGGCCCGCGCGATCTTCCGGCAGCTCAGCGTCCGTTCCCTGTTGTCAGGTACACGACGCGCGGCTACGGGGACCGCCGGTCGCCCGGCAGGAGCCGGTCCGCGACCGCCGTCGCCGGTCAAACGTGCGCGGGACCGCCGGCGTCGACCCGCCCTGACGCCCGCCGCAGGTACTGACGCACCCACGCCAGATCGTTCGGGAAGCGTTGATAGTGGGTCTGCGCGGCGGTCCGCACCCGGGCGCAGTCGTCCGGATCGGACAGGTCCGCCTGATGCAGGTCCGGGGTTGTCATGGCGTGATAGAGGTCCGGTCCGGTGAGGCCGTGCGGATACGCGTCACGACGGGCCGGAGGACGGTCGGCCGCCGGCGGGAAGGCGTACACCGGCGCGGGACCCGCGGCCGTCCGCACGTCGACCAGCAGACGTGTGCCGTCCACGTAGCACACGCGGATCCCGCGATCGGCGCAGAAGCTGAGCGCCTGCTGGACGGTCTGGACGATCGGCTGCGCGGGGCCGTTGAGTGACGTGTTGCCGAGCATGGGCACGCCGGTGTGCTCGAAGAACGTCTGCAACGCCCGGTGGAGCAGCGGCTCGCCGGCAGCGGTCAGCGTCTGGAGGCGTGCGCTGCCGTCAAGATGCGTGATCGCGGGCACCTGTGCCGCCCGGCTCGGCCGTATCCGCGCGGTCTGCAGCATGTACGGGCTCGGCCGGTCCGTCTCGAACCACTCGGACACGTGGGACTCAAGGACGACCGGAGCGACCGGCCGCCACCATTGACGTCCCTTGAGCAGGTTGAGCTGCTCTTTGGACCCGATGCGGCGCGGGTCGGCAAGGATGCTGCGGTGGCCGAGCGCCCTGGGGCCGATCTCGCTGTTGCCGACCACCCAGGCCACCGGGGCGGCTTGGACGTCCGCGACGAAGTTCGCCGGGAACTCGCCGCTGTCGTCGATGGTGACGGCACCCGCGAACGCGGCGACCGCCGCCGCCATGTCGGACGCGCCACCGCCGTGGTACGCCGACCCGAGCCGGAACTGCAGCGCTGGAACCTCCTGGTGGAGCAGGGCCAGGCCGACGCCGAGAGCCTGTCCGGAGTCGTTCGCGCACGGTGGTGCGAGCAGCCCTGCGAAGCCGTACCGCTCCATGAGCATCGAGTTCGTCGGACAGTTCAGGGCATATCCACCGGCGAGGGCGAGGTGAACCCTGGTGAGGTCGACGGAATTCGAAGCCAGGAAGGTTTCGACATTGCGGATCATGACCGCTTCGCAGGCGGACTGCAGCAGCTGCATGACGGCTGCGATCCGCACCTCACCGGGGGAGAAACCGGCCGAATCCGGGATCCCCGCACCGAAGCACCGGTCGACCTCGGCGAGTGCCCGCGTCAGGACCGTCTCGCCCGCCGACACGGCGCCGCCCAGGATGTCGTGCGGGGCTGCTCCGCGGAAGCGGAGGTCCTCGACCAGCGTCGCCGCGTCGACCGGCAGCTCGACGGGGCACGCCGCGGCCAGCGCCATCAGCGTGCCCTCGCGCATGCCGAAGGCCTTGCGGGCGGAGTCGTAGATCCGCCCTGGTGACTCGGCGGCGAACCAGGTGCACCGCCCATGGTCGACGTATGCGCCTGCGTACCAGTCGACCGTGCGCCCGAGGACGTGGTCGGGTCCGCCGTCCGGCGCGAAGCACAGGATCCGTCCGGTGTGGAAGATGTCGCTGTCGCTGTAGAGGCCGGTGTAGGCGTGGGCCACCGCATGGAGCGGCAGACCGGGCACCGGCGACCCGTAGGGTGCGCCGAAGTCCAGGCCGGGAGTGCCCCAACACGCGGTGATGTCGTCCCAGCCGACGCCTTCGCCCGCCAGCAGCGTTGCGATGAAGGCTCGCGCGGCGGGCACCGAGGGGAACGGCCGGCCGTGCTGCTTCTCGCCGCTCAGCCGCTCCAGCTCCCAGTGACGGATGAGTTCCAGCTTCGTTCCGGTGCGCAGCCAGAGGCTCAAATTGTTGTCGTGGCGCGGTGTGATGCCGAGCAGGTTGCTCAGCCGCGGCGGTGAGAGGTAGGTCGACAGGTAGTACGCGGGTGCGGACGGCTTCATCTGTCTCACCCGATGCGCATGGGCAGCAGGCTGGTTTCCCGCACGAAGTTGGAACGCAACATGGTCGGCGGCGCGAGGGCCCTGACCGAGGTGGCGCGTTCGAGGACGGCTCGGAGCACGCCTGCGACCTCCATGCGGGCCAGGGCCGCGCCCAGGCAGTAGTGCGGACCACCGCGACCGAAGCTCAGATGAGGGTTCGGTCGCCGGTCGGCGCGGAAGTCGTCCGGGTCATCGAAGACCGCGTCGTCCATGTTGCCGGAGTAGAGCCAGAGCAGCACCTTGTCGCCCTGCCGGAGCAGCCGGCCGTGCAGTTCATGGTCCTCGGCGACGGTGCGGCGGACGTGGTACAGAGGGCAGGCGATCCGGATGACCTCCTCGACCAGTGGCCTCATATCGTCGAGGAGGTGCGCCCGGTTGGCGCTGAAGAAGTCCCACCGCTCGGCCAGGTACCGCAGGCCCATGACGATGCAGTTCTGCGTCATGCCGGTGCCGGCGGTGGCGAGGATGACGAGCAGGTCCTCGATCGCGCCTGCCGGGGGGCCGTCCCCCGACCGGCGGGGAATGAGCCAGTTCCGCTCTGCGGACCGGACCCCGAGCAGGCGCATCATGGCCCGCGACGGTGAGCCACCGAACGATCTGACCAGGGCCGGCGGGAGCCGTAGCCGCTGATAGTCCACCGCGGCCGGATCGGGCACGGTGTCGGCCAACATCAACGCGGACAGGCGCATGAAGTAGTCACGCAGGTCGTCCGGGACGCCGAGGGCTCTGCACAACGAGTACGCGACCATCGGTGCGGCCAGCTCCTGGACGACGTCGACCTCCTCCCGGGACCAGATCGCGTCGAGGACGTCATGCGCCAGGTCGTCGATCGCGGGCCCGAGGGCGAGCAGTGCGTCCGGCCGGAAGGCGGCCTGGAACTGCTCGCGGAGGCGGGTGTGCTCCGGTGGGTCGACGTGGAGCATCGACCGGTTGTAGGAGATCTCCTGCGGCGTCTGATCCTGCAGGGTCGTGCCACCCGCTGCACTGGAGTAGCGGTTCGGCTGACGCAACGCGGCGACGACGTCCGCATGCCGCACAAGGTTCCAGGCCGGTCGCGCGCCGGAGAACGGCGTCCGGACGCAGGGCTCGTCCGCCCGCATCCGGCGCAGGGTGCCGAACGCCCGTCCGTCGGCGAACGCCGCACTGTCGAGGTCGGATGTCATGCTGATCGTTTCAGTCACCTGTCTGCTCCGGTCGCATCGACAGCACCGCCCCGGACGTGTCCAGCCCGAGGTAGCCGTCATGAACGGGGGACGTCTGCAGGCTGAGCAGCTCAGCGCCGCTCGCCGTCGCGAGCGTCGGCGGCCCGGCTCCGCCTGACCGCAGGCGGATCTCCATGATGCTGCCGTCCGCACCGGCGACCGCGAGTCTCCGCCCGCCTCCGGCGGCCGCGACTGCCACGGGGGCGACGCTCAGGTCGAGGAGCTCCGGCCGGCCCCCGCCGACGGACAGGAGCAGGCGGTGATCCTCGGTCGTGGCAGCGAACACAGGCGCGGCATGGCGGGTGGACCACCACGCCGTCCAGGCACTGACACGTTCGAGGTCCGCTGCGGACGAGTCCACGACGGTGCCGGCGCCGTCGAAGGTCCACGTCGCGATCCGCCGATGGTCGACCGTCAGGGCATACCCGCGGCCGTCGGGGCCGACCGTCGTGACCATCCCCTCGAGCCAGTCGATGTGCGGATGGCAGGCGGCGGTCACCGCGCCTGTCCAGGGGTCGGTGAGGTAGACGTAGCGATCGTCCGCGCCGGTGGCAAGAAGCTCGCCGCCGCCGAGCCGCAGCGGCTCCAGCTGGTGGATCGCCTTGCGGTGCCGCTGCCACCGGAAGACCTCCGGCGACCCCTGGTGCCACACGTGAAGGCCACCGCTCTCGTCGCCCCACGCCAGTCCTGCCGGCAGGTGGGTCGCCGCGAGTCGCGTCGGTTGGCCGGCGCCTGCGCGGAACGACCGCACGCGTGCCCTGCTCGCGAGGTCGAAGACCTCGACGGCGGAGGGGGTGGCGACGCAGAGCAGCAGCCCTCCGGTTGCCGCGTCCAGGGCGACAGCGTCCAGCACCGGAGCGCCGACCGACAGCGGCAGCACCGGACCGTGCGGCCGCAGTACGATCACCTCACCCGCCAGCGATGCTGCGATGAGGCACGATCCGGACCGTCGCAGCAGGTGTGCACCCGGCAGGCGCGCGACCACTGCGCAGCGCAGCGTCACCGGGGGCTCAGCAGTTCTGCGAGCCGCTCCACCAGGAGCGCGGCGGACCCGCAGGTCGGCTCCTCCGCCCAGCCGCTGAGGCCGGACAGCGTGGGGGCGACCTCGGTGACATCGGCACCGACCCAGCGGATCGCCGCGGAGGAGTGACCGAGCGCGTCGAGGAACGTCAAGAGGGAGCCGAGCCGCAGATCGCCGCCGGGCAGGCCGGTGGCCGGTGCGTCGTGCGAGGTCAGCGCGTCGATGTCGATCGACAGGTAGACCTGGTCGCAGCCGCGGGCGGCGAGGAAGGCGACGGCGGCGGCCGCCGCCGCGGCGGCACCGTCGACGTCCGTGGTGTCGAGACGCAGGACGCGTCCGTCGAGCCACTGCGGAAGCACGGAGCCGTCCACGACGCCGACCTGGACGACCGCTGCGAGGCCGACCGTCGCGTCGGCCGCGTGGATCCAGCTGCTGTGCAGCAGCTGGAGACCGTCCCGCCCAGTGCTGAGGTCGCCGTGCGCGTCGATGTGCAGCAGTCCGACGCCCGCGGCCCCCAGCCCCCGGATCGTCGCGGCGCTGACCGAGTGGTCACCGCCGAGCGTGATCAGCGGCACGCCGCCCGCCGCGCAGCTCCCGGCGATGGCGGCGGCGGCGGACAGCATCGACACCGGCAGTTGGGCGGCGGCGTCGCCGTGGCGCTCTGCGCGGATCCGCTCGAGCCACTGCGGGGCGAGCATGTCATCGGTCGGTGGTCCCGGCAGGTATCGCACATCGCCGAGGTCCCGCAGGGTGTGCCGGCCGATGCCGCGGTGCTCCATGGCGAGGCGGATGCCAAGAGGGCCACTGTCACTGCAGGAGATTCCGTAGCTGCCGCCGGCGTACGGCACACCGAGCAGGCATACCGCCGGGCCGGCGCCGGACAGCTCGTCGAGCCAGGCGAATCGGACCGCCGCCGGCTGGCTCGTCCCGTAGCGCCGTTCGTGCAGTGGCACGGCGAGCGGGGCGTGGCCGCCGGAACTGGACGCCCAGCCCGCTCCCGGCGCAGCGCAGAGCCGGCGGACCAGATTCAGCATGTGCGAGCCCGCGCGACGCCACCTGCTTCGACGGCCTGCCGCAGGGCTGGCGTGACCAGGTGGTCCAGGAGATGACGCGCGGCCGGGCTGAGGCCGGGATGGGCGGACACGGAGTCGAGCGGCTCCAGTGACCGCTCGGCGTAGTCCTTGGCGCGAGCCGCCCAGTCCAGCTCGTCGCGGGCCACCGACGACCGCAGCCCGTCGAACAGACAAATCAGCCTGGCGACCACGATCAGCGCGTGGAGGTTGCCGTACACGTGCCGTTTGTCCGGCCGGAACGGTGCGGCGTACCGCTCCTCGAAGATGTCGTCGCCCTGGATGAGCGGCGCCCGCAGCGAGATGAGGTCCAGCAGGTTGTGCGTCGCCTCGTGCAGGATCTCCTCCGCGAACACGCCGGGGGTCCACGAGTCGTCCGGGGACAGGAAGACCAGTCCACGGTGGATGGCACCCGACGACCCCCGGAAGCTCGCGCGGTCGTCGACCAGCGCGATCGAGTCCACCACCAGGCGGACGTCCTCGGCGTATCCGGGAGTCGACGATCGGAGCAGGTCCATGGCGGCCGCGATCGAGGTGCGGCTCCGGGCGAACTCGGCGGACCCGGGCGGCAGGAACGACGCGCTCGTGTTGGATTCCGCACGGGAGCCTTTGCCCAGGACCCGCAGCAGCGCGGTGAATCTCGGGCCGGGCTCGGTCATGAGGTCGACGCCCCCCGCACCGACCAGTTTCCGGTCGGCGTCGAGCGCGTCGCGCAGCTCGTCCCACGTCGAGCGGGTCGGTTCGCCCGCGAGGAACGAGAAGACCTCCGGGCGGAGCAGTGTCCGCTCCCATTCCCGCTGTTCGTACCCGGCGATGCGGTCGATCAGGCCGTTGTCGTCGGGGTCTGTCTCCCGTCGGGCCAGGAGCGCCTGGTAGGCGAACAGCGCACCGTTCGCCCGCCAGTCGGCAACGGCGGGAAAGGCGTCCGACCCGATGAGCGAGGACGCCTTCCCGCTGGAGATCCGCACGTCACGAGCGCCAGTGGCCACACTTGCGGGTCTGCGAGAAGTCGGCGCCTTCCGGCTCCGCCTCCGGCACCGCCCCATAGGCGTCGTCAGCGGTCATAGGGGGCTCGAGAACGCTGTTCTCGACGACCTCGATGAGCTGGGATTCCATTGCATTCCTCCATTGCCTGCCGGATTCGACCGGCCGTCGAGGCGGCGGTCGTCCCCAGCCGATTCGGGTGTCATCGATAGCGCTGATGACGGTATCGGCAGGCGACGGATCGGCTCCGCGAAGTACGTCAGAAGACGTACGACATCGGCGGCGGCATCAATGGTTGGACACTTCCGGCCCGATCGGGCGGCGTTGGGGTGCCCGCGGCACACGACCCCGCCTGCCCGTGTCGCATTCCTGGGCGCGTGGCCTACTGGCTCGGAGGCGCGCCGGTCGGACGGGGTCCGCTCGGCGGTGCGCCACCGGGTCCGCCGGAGCCGCCGGGACCGCCGCCGCCGGGGGGCGCGCCGCCGCCGGTCGGGACGGTCGTGGTGTCGACCTTCGCGGTGAGGGAGACGGCGTAGCCGCTGCTCACGTCGCCGGTGACCGTGCCGAGCTGCAGGGCGCCGTCGTCGTCGCCGAAGACGTTGTCGTTCTGCAGGGTCACCTGCGACAGGTTCGTCACCGACGCCGCGTAGCCGGTCGTGGCGTACACCTTGTCGCAGGCATCCTTCGGCAGCGCGACCTGGGAGGTGGCGATGGCCTTGGACGCGTCGGCGATGCTCGCCTGGTCCGGATACACCTCGAAGTGGATGTGCGGCCAGCGGCCCGAGTAGCAGGCGGGGAAGATGCTGGTGAACCTGACCTTGCCCTGCGCGTCGGCGATCTGCACGCCCCGCAGGTAGTTCTGGTCGGTGACGCCCTGGGAGTACAGCGAGTAGCGCCCCTCCCGGTCGCAGTGCCACACGTACACCGCGACCCCGGCGAACGGCGTGGCCGCCCCCTTCGCGAGGTCGACGATGCTGAGCTCGAGCGTCATCGGCACGCCCTGCGCCGTGGCGGTCGCGGTGCCGAACGACGAGCGGATGTCGCTGCGCACGACGCCGCTCGTGGTGAGCGCGTTCGGCCCGTTGGACCCGTCACCCGGATACGGGCCGGCGGTCTCGTCGGGGATCTCCCCGGCCGACGACGCCACCGCGCTGCTGGACGTTCCGGACGCGCCTGACGTGCTGGACGTGCCCGAGTCGCTGTCGGAGCCGCACGCGGCGGTGAGGCCGACCACCGCGGCGCCGAGCCCGAACACCCGCAGCAGCTGCCGCCGCTGCACCATCGTGCCGAGGTCGAAGCCCAGCCCCTGGTCGGACAGCTCCTCGTCGGGGCGGGCGAACTCCCGCCCCTCGTATGCCGGTTTCCGTGCCACGGTCGAACCTCCCGTATGACGTCCCGAATCGCTTCAGGTACAAACTGGCCGCGAAACCTGGCACCCAGCTGTCAGCCGCCTGCGAACGCCCTTCGCCTTCAGCGGCATTACGTCATGTATCAACTACCGAGCGTAGCTAAACGGGCGGGCGAGCCCGCAGGAGACCCTCGACGCCCTGTAGGAACGTCTCGCAGATCGGTCCCGGGTCGGACAGGCAACCGGCCGCCATCGCGCCGTCGCGCAGCATGACGTAGTGCCGGGCGGCGGCCTCGGCCGAGGGCGGCCCGTCCGGGACGCGTGCCAGGAGGGCGGTGACGGCGTCCAGGAACCACTGCCGGTGGGCGAGGACGGCCTGGTGCACCGGATGGCCGGGGTCGGGGTATTCGGACACGGCGTTGAGGAACGCGCATCCGCGGAACCCCTCCGACCGGATGCCGTCGGCGATCGCCACGGCGACGGCCCGCAGCGCATCGGCCGGGGGCAGCCCACCGTCGACGGCCGCGTCGAGCCCGCGGCGGATCGCCTGGTCGGCCTCGTGCAGATACGCCAGGATCAGGTCGTCCTTGCCGGGAAAGTGCCGGTACATCGTCGCCCGTGTCACCTGCGCCTCGGCGATGATCCGGTCGATGCCGACGGCGTGGATGCCGTCGGCGTAGAAGATCCGGGCCGCCGTGGTGAGCAGCCGGGAGCGCGCCTCGGACGGCCGGCCGCCGGTTTCGCTACGCCTCATCCTCACAGGATAGAACGTTCGGTCTTGACCCGCCGCGTCACGGGTGGCATCGTGCAACGAGACAGAACGTTCTACCTTTTAGGAAGGCGCTCGCAGTGACCACCATCGCCCCACCCCGCCCCGTCGCATCGGCGCTGCGACGGCTGTACTTCGTCCGGTTCGGTTTCGCCGTCGCCTGGGCCGCCCTGCTGCTCACGACCGCGGCGGAGATCGGACCGCTGACCGTCGCCCTGCTCGTGCTCTACCCGGTGTTCGACGTGGCCGCGGCGGTCGTCGACGTCCGCTCGTCCAGGACCGGCGGACCGTCGCTCCTGCTGTACGGCAACATCGCCATCAGCACGCTCGCCGCTGCCGCCCTCGCGATCGCCGCCGCGTCCGGCATCCCGGCGGTCCTGCGGGTGTGGGGCGCCTGGGCGATCGTGGCCGGCCTCGTGCAGCTGGTCGTGGCGATCAACCGCCGCGGGATGGCCGGCCACTGGCCCATGATCCTCAGCGGCGGCATCTCCACCGTCGCCGGGACATCGTTCATCCTGATGGCCGCCGCCGAGGACGCGAACCTCGACAACGTCGCCGGCTACGCGACCGTCGGCGGCGTCTTCTTCCTCGTCTCGGCGCTGCGCCTGCACCGCACCGCCGCGCCTTGAGGCCACGACGAACGGCAGTCCAGCTGCCGGGGGCAATGACCGTCCGACGCTCTGATCCACGGGGTGGGACCGTGGCAACGACCGGACGAGTGGTCGGGGGCGCATATCGGTGAAGCTCAAACGTTCGGGTGAGATCCGGTACACAACCGGCACGATATTCTCGGGGCCGTGACGCGGGAGGCGCTTCGATCGGCGGCGGGTCCCGCGGCTGGTGTGCCCGCACGGCGGTATGTGCTGGCCGCGGCGGTCGTCATGGCCCTCGGCACCGTGTGGTGTGTCGGGTTCCTCGTCGGCGGGGTCGGGTCCGAGGCGTTCGCGTACACGTTCGTGCCGGTCGGCGGGGCCATCTCCACCGCGTCCGTCGCCCACATGGTCCGCCGGTGTGACCTCAACCCCGTGGCCAGGTCGTTCTGGCGGGCGTTGATGGTGGCGATGGGGCTGATCACGGTCGGGTACGGCTGGCTGGCCGTCGACATGCTGACGCACGCCGCCCAGGCGCACACGCGCACGATGCCGATGCCGGCGGCGGCGTGTGTCGGAGCGGGGTTCGCGCTCGCGTTGTTCGCCGTCGCCCGGGTGCCGGTCGTCACCACCGGAGGGGTCGACTGGTGGCGGATGCTGCTCGACCGGACGATCGCGTTCCTCGGGTGCGCGGCGGTGCTCTGGTACGCCGGGCTGGCCCCCATGCTCTCGGCGCGTGAGCCGTGGAGCCGGCAGGCGATGGTGCTGGTCGGGCTGGCCTTCATCGCCGCCGTCGGGGCCGCCACGAAGGTCTCGTACATCGCCGGCGGGCCCGTCGACCGGACCGCGATCCGGCTGATCGCGGCCAGCGGCGGCGTCACCGCCGGGATCGTCGCGGTCATCGCCGTGCGCTTCGGGCTGATCGCCGCGGTGCCCGCGCAGGCGGTCGTGATGCCGCTGACGCCGGTGCTGGCCACGCTCGGGGTCGCGGCGCAGTGGCGGGCCTGCCTCGGGCTGCGCCGCGACACCGCCCGCAGCGGGAAGCTGCTGCCGTACCTGGCGGTCGTGGCCGTCGACGTGCCGCTGGTCGCGATGGCGTTCGGCGCGCCCCTGGAGTGGCCCGGACGGGTCGTGGTCGTCGCGGCGGTCCTGGTGACGGCGCTGGTCACCGCGCGCCAGTACATCGCGTACGAGGAGAACGCCCGGCTGCTCGGCGACATGCGGGTGCAGGAGGAACGGCTGCAGTACGAGGTGAGCCACGACGGCCTGACGGGCCTGGCGAACCGGGCGCTGTTCCGGGAGCGGCTCACCGCAGCGCTCGGCACAGGACACGCGTCGGTGCTGCTCGTCGACCTCGACGACTTCAAGACCGTCAACGACCTGCTCGGCCACGGCGTCGGTGACCGGCTCCTCGTCTCCGTCGCCGACGTGCTGCGCGCGGAGACCGGCGGCGACGGGCTGGCGGTGCGGGTCGGCGGGGACGAGTTCGCGGTGCTGCTCACCGCGGCCGGCGCCGACCCGGAGGACCTCGCCGGGCGGCTGCTGGCCGCGCTCGACCAGCCGATCAGCGAGCACCGGCTCCTGGTGCAGGCCAGCATCGGCATCGCCGACGCCGTGCCCGGCGCCACCGTCGACTCCGTCCTGCGGGACGCCGACGTCGCCATGTACACGGCGAAACAGCGCGGCAAGGCGGGCTCCGTGCGCTACGTCGACGGGATGGGCGAGCCGGTCCTGGCGCACATGCAGCTCGGCGGGGAACTGCGGCGGGCCCTGGACAACGACGAGCTGCGCGTGGTGTACCAGCCGATCCTGCGCCTCGACGACCAGCGGCTCATCGGCGTCGAGGCGCTGGTCCGCTGGCACCACCCGACCCGGGGCGTCATCACGCCGGCGGAGTTCATCCCCGCCGCCGAACGCACCGGGCTGATCGTGCCGCTCGGCCGGTACGTGCTGCGCGAGACCTGCCGGCAGGCCGCGGCGTGGCTCGCGGAGTTCGGGCCGGACGCGCTGGAGAAGGCGGCGGCGAACGTGTCGGCTCGGCAGCTGCACGACCCGGACTTCGTCGCCGACGTGACGGCCGCGCTCACCGACAGCGGCCTGCCCTGCGAGCACCTCGTCCTGGAGGTCACCGAGTCCGCGGTGCTGCGTGGCCAGCAGGTGTCGCGCACCCTGTACGAGCTGGACAGCATGGGCATCCGCCTGGCGCTGGACGACTTCGGCACCGGCGAGTCGTCGCTGAGCCTGCTGCGCGCCTTCCCGGCCTCGATCGTGAAGCTCGACAAGTCCTTCGTGGACGGTGTCGAGATCGACGACGGTCAGCCGGCGGCGGCGAACGCGCGGCAGGCGGTGGCCCGCGCGGTCAGCCAGCTCGCGCTCGCGCTGGGCCTCGACACGGTGGCCGAGGGGGTGGAGAGCGCCGAGCAGGCGGCGGTGCTGCGCGACCTCGGATACACCCACGGCCAGGGCTATCACCTCGCCCGCCCGATGCCCGCCAGCGCCGTCTCCGCCCTGCTGCACCGCCAGCAGTCGATGGCGGCCGCGGACCTCTGACCGGCGGAGGCCGGGCGTGCTCGACGCCGCCCGCTGCCACCCGTCCGCCCAACCCGACGATGCCGGCCGGTCGGCGATGCGACACAACGCCACCGCAACCGGCGCCCGGAGCTGGTCGTCTGACCCGACGTCCGTGCAAACGATCATCGGGTGGGAGTGTCATGGCAGATCCGCGGTTCGGTGTCCTGGGGCGGCTGGAGGTGACGATCGGCGGGGAGCAGGTGGACCTCGGTGGCCAGCGCCCCCGCATGCTGCTCGCGCTGCTGCTCAGCACCGGCGGACAGGAGGTGCCGTTCCACCGCATCGTGGAGGTCCTGTGGGGCGCCGAACCCCCGGCGACCGCGCTCGGCACCGTGCACAGCCACCTCGCCCGGCTGCGCCGCGCCCTGGAGCCGGACCGGCCACCGCGGTCGCCGTCGCGGGTCCTGGTGCGGGTCGGTGCGGGCTACGCGGTCCGGCCCGCCCCCGGCTGCCTGGACGCCGAGGAGTTCACCGCCCTCGCCGGCGAGGGACGCGAGCTCGTCGCCGGCGGCCGGTTCGCGCCGGGCCGGGCCGCGCTGGACCGGGCGCTGATGCTGTGGCGCGGCGGCGCGTACGCCGACTTCCCGGACGCGTCGTTCGCGCTGGTCGCGGCGCGGCGCCTGGAGGAGCAGCGGGTGCAGGCCCGGATCGACCGGGTGGCTGCCGAGATGGGTCTCGGGCGGCACGAGGCGGTGGTGGCGGAGCTGTCGGGGCTGGCCCGCGAGCATCCCGGGCGGGAGCAGCTCTGGGAGCTTCTGGCGCTCGCGTTGTACCGGTCGGGCCGGCAGGTCGACGCGCTCGACGTGCTGCGGGAGGCGCGCGACACACTGTCGGGCCGCTTCGGGGTCGACGCCGGTCCGGCGCTGCGCGCCCTGGAGACCTCGATCCTGCGCCAGGAGACGGTCGCGCCGGCACCGCTCAGTGCCTTCGTCGATGACTTCGTGGGCCGGGCCGCGGAGCTGGCGGCCGTGTCCGAGCTGCTCCGCACGGCGCGGGTCGTCACCGTGACCGGTCCGCCGGGGGTCGGCAAGAGCCGCCTGGTCCTGGAATACGCGCGCCGCTACGCCGACCTCACCGGCGTTTCCGCGGTGCGGTGGCCCGACGCGCCCGGACCCGCGACCCGGCTGCTGGTCGTCGACGGCACGGCGGCCCCCGCGCTCGCCAGCCCCGGGCCGCGGGTGCTCGCCGCCGCCCGGGCACCGCTCGGCGTGCCCGGCGAGGTCCTGCTCGAACTGGGGCCGCTGCGGGTCGAGGACGCCGTCGAGCTGTTCGCCGCGCGGGCCACCGGCGCCCCGGACCGCCGGCTGGCGGCGGCCGTGTGCGACGCCGTCGGTTGCCTGCCGGCCGCGGTGGAGCGGGCCGCCGCGCTGTCCAGGACGCTGCCGCTGAACGCGCTCGCCGGCTATCTCCGCGACGACCCGGCCGCGCTGCTGGGGCCGGCCGCCGACCCGCTCGGCGGCCCGCTCACGCCGGTGGACGCGACGCTGCTGGGGCGCCTCGCCGTGTTCGAGGGCGGGTTCGACCTCGACGCGATGGCCGCCGTCGCACCGGGGCTGCACGCGGGGCTGCCGGGTCTCGTCGACCGGTCGCTCATCCAGGTGCGCCGCGACGGCGGGACCCCGCGCCGGTTCCGGCTCGGGCGGCCGCTGCGGCAGTACGCCCGAGGTCTGCTCGACGACGACGACCGCGCGCGGACCGTCCGCCGGCACCGGGACTGGGTCCGTGGCCTGGCCGGCGAGGCGGCGACGGGGCTGCGGACCGCGGCCGCCGACGACTGGCTGCGTCGCCTGCACACCGAGCGCCACAACGTCCGGGCCGCGCTGCACGGAGCGCTCGACGACGGCGACGGCGCCGCCGCGGTCGACATCGCCGGCGGGGTCGCCTGGTACTGGTTCCACGAGGCCACGACCATCGAAGGCACCGCGTGGCTGCGGGCCGCCCTCGCCTCCGGCGGCCAGGACCACACGTCGACCGGGCAGGCCGCCCGCAGCCGCGCCGCGCTCGGCCTGTCGGCGCTGCGCTCGATCGCCGGCGACGTCCCCGACGCCGTGACCCAGGCGCACGCGGCCGTCTGGGACGCCGAACGCGCCGGCCACGACTACCTGCGCGCCGACGCCCTGTGCTGCCTCTCCTTCGTGGCCGCCGCGTCCGGCGAAGCCGCCTTCGCGGGCGCGGCGGCCGGCCGGGCCCACCGGGCCGCGGAGACGGTCGGCTGGCCCGACCTGCTCGCCCAGGGCCGGATGGTGTCGGGCCACGCCACCTACCTCGCCGGCGACCTCGGCGGCGCGGCCGAGCTCCTCGCCGAGGCCCGCCGGGCGGCCCGCGACTGCGGCTACGGCTGGGTGGTGACCGTCGCCGGCTGGCTCGGCATCGAGGTCACCCTCGACCTGGCCCGCTACGACGACGCCCGCCAGGCGGCACTGCGCCTGTCGGGCCGCCTCGGCGACGGCCCGACGATGAGCTCCTGGCTGGTGACCACCCTGTCGCTGGCCCGCGCCCTGACCCTCACCGGCGACGCCGAAGCGGGCGCCCTGCTGTGGGGCGCGGTCACCGGCATCGGCCGCCGCGTCGGCCTCACCGCCCAGGACATCGGCCGCGCCCACGCCCACCGCAACCACCACGGCGCCCCCGCCTACCGCCACGCCGCCGCGTACGTCCGCGGCCTCGAGATGACCCGCCCCGAGGCGGGCGCCCTGATCGCGACCCTCACCCCGTAGCCGGCCCCGGGCCCCAGGGCGCGCGCCGCGGGCACAGCGGCACGCGCCTGTTGCCGTGCCGGGCGGGTGGCGTCGGATCGGCGACAGGGGGCTGCCAACGCGTCGCAATCGGGTGGCAAGTCGGCGGGCCTTCAATGGTGTCCGCCGGGCCGCAACGGACCCGGCGGACCACACAACAGGAAGGACCTCAGGTGAAGAAGGCACGCATCAAGCTCGACGCGCTGGCGAAGTCCGGCGTCGAACTGCGCGAGGACGAGCTGAAGCAGGTGAACGGCGGGGCGCCCAGTCAGGTGTGCACGCTGAGCGGCGGCAAGTGGCGCTGCTCCGGCGACGGCATGTTCGACTGACCGGCCGGTAGATCGTCATGACCAGCCGGATCCTCGTCCTCACCGCCGACGGTGACATCACCGCCGAGCGGGTCGCGGGGCTGCTCACCGAGCGCGGTGCCGAGGTGCTGCTGTTCGACCCCGGCACCGTCCCCTCCGGTGCGCAGGTCGAGCTGACCGCCGGCGGCACCGGCCCGGTGCGGCGGTGGCTGCGGCGCAGTGCCACCGGCGGCGAGCAGGACGTGGACCTGGACGGTCTGACGTGTGTGTGGCACCGGCGCCCGTCGGCGCCGGTGCCTCCGCACACCGTGACCGACCCGGACACCAGGGCGCACCTCGCCGCGGAGGTACGGACCTATCTCGACGGCATGTGGCGCGGCCTGCGGTGCCGGCAGGTGCCCGCCACCCGGGACGTGATCGACCGCGCGGACCGCAAGTCGTTTCACCTCGCGGTCGCGGCCGGGCTCGGCTTCGCGCTGCCGCCGACGCTGATCACCGCCGACCCCGACCGGTTCCTCGACTTCTACGACGCGCACGACGGGAAGATCATCACGAAGCCGTTGCACCGGTCGCCGCGCGGCACCGAGGACGCGCCGCTCGGCAGGTTCACCGAGCCCGTCGGCAACCGCGACCTCGCCCACGTCGGCGCGCTGCGGCTCGCGCCGATGATCGTGCAGGCCTACGTGCCGAAACGGGTCGAGGTCCGCGTCACCGTCGTCGGCGGAGCCGTCTTCGCCGCTGAGATCCACTCCCAGGCGACGGCGCACACCCGGTACGACTGGCGCCGCTACGACCACGCGAACACGCCGCTGAAGGTGCACCCGCTCCCCCGCGACGTCACCGAGCGCTGCCGGGCACTCGTCGCGGCGCTCGGGCTGAGTTTCGGCGCCGTCGACCTGATCCTGACCCCGGAGGGACGATACGTGTTCCTGGAGATCAACCCGAACGGCCAGTTCGACTGGCTGGAGCTGGCCACCGGCCTGCCGATCACCGACGCCGTCGCGCGGCTCCTGCAGACCGGCCCTGTGACCGACTCTGTGACCGGCTCTGTGACCGGCGGGGTGCCGGCATGACCCTGCTGACGGACGCGGTCGAGCTGCTGCGAGCGGCGACCCCCGACCTGGCCGGGACGCGCGCCGCCGTCGGCGCGTTGCGGGCCCGGCACCCCGGATCCGGGCTCCGGTTGTTGTGGCAGCGGGAGGCGTACGACGGCAGCGTGCACTACGACCTCCTGCTCCGCGAACCGGACGCCGGCGGCACCGTATCGCTGTCGTGGTGCCCGGACGACGACCTGCCGTGGCCGCTGCGCGGGGTGCAGCGCGGCGGGGAGATGCTGCTCGTGCGGGTCGACGGGGTGGCGCTCGAGGTCGCCGACGCGGTCGCGTACCTGGACGTGCTGTGGCGCTCGCAACCGCTGCGGGACCGGCTCGTCGACGCGTGCGTCGTCCGTGCGGCGATCGACGGCGACGAGCTCGACGACGAGGACCTGCAGGTGGCCGCGGACGCGTTCCGGCGGGCGCGGGACCTGCTCACCCCGGAGGCGACCCGCGCCTGGATGGAGCGGGAACGGCTCAGCGACGAACAGTTCGAGGACCTCGTCACCCATCAGGCGCTCGTGGCCCGGCTCCGCGCGAGGGTCACGGCCGGCGCCGGCCCCGGCTCTGGCTCCGGCGCGGCCCGGCACGACCGGCTGCGGATCGTCCGCGTCGAACGCCCGTCGGCGGCCGAGGCAGAGCGTCTCGCCGCCGCGCCCGACCTCCTCGCCGCCGCGGCGGCGGACTTCGCCGCCGGGACCGGTCCGGCGCCGACGCTGGAGACCGTCACCCGCGCCGAGCTGCCGGACGCGGGCGAGGTCGGCAGCGTCGTCGGTCCCATCGCGACGGCCGACCGGTTCCTCGTCGCAGCGGTCCTCGCCGTCGAACCGGCCACAGCGGACAGCGTGTCGCGGGCGCTGTTCGCGGAGTGGCTCGCCGAACGGCGGGCCGCCGCCCGCGTCGAGTGGAACTGGGGACCCCGTGACTGAGCCCCGCGACGGTGTGTTCCTGGCGTCCGCCGTCCGCCGCCACGCCGAGGGCGGTCGCATCCCACCGGAGCGCCTGCGAATCCTGCCCACCGGTCTGTTCGTCGGCCTGTGGATCGCGGTCACGCTCCTGCTGGCCGCGCTGGCCGCGCTGGCGGCCGCAGCGGCGGCGGTGGCGGCGTGAGGCGCCGGTTGCGGCAGGTGCGGCAGGTGAAGGCCGCCGACTGCGGCGCCGCCTGCCTGGCGATGGTGCTCACCCATCACGGGCGGCCGTCGACGGTGCGGGAGGTGACCGCCGACCTCGGGGTCGCCCGCGACGGCCTGAGCGCCCACGCCCTCGTCGAGGCCGCCGGCGGCTACGGCCTGCACGCCCGCGCGTTCTCGCTGCCGCCGGAGGCCCTCGCGGACGTGCCCACCCCCGCGGTCGTCTACTGGAACTTCAACCACTTCGTCGTCCTCGAACGCCGGCGCCGGCGGCGGGTGCACCTGCTCGACCCCGTCTCCGGGCGCCGGCGGCTCACGCACGAGGAGTTCGCGGCCGGGTACACCGGCGTCGTCATCGGCTTCGAGCCGCGCGACGACTTCCGTCCCGGGCGCGCGGCCCCGAAACCGTTGTGGCGGCGGCAGTTCCTCACCGCCGCGCTGCGCCGCTACCGGCCGGTCCTCGCGCAGATCCTGCTGGCGTCGCTGCTGCTGCAACTGCTCGGGCTCGTCGTGCCGGCGCTGTCGGCGGTGCTGGTCGACCGGCTGCTGCCGGACGGCGCCGCGGACCTGCTGGCGCCGCTCGGGCTCGCCGTCGCGGTCGCCGTCGCCGCCCAGGCGGCGCTCGGGTTCCTGCGCGCCGCGCTGCTGCTGACGCTGCGGTCCCGCGCCGACCACGACGTCACCGGCGGCGTCGTGCGGCACCTGTTCGCGTTGCCGTTCCGGTTCTTCGCCGACCGTGGCACCGGCGAGCTCGTCATGCGCACCCACAGTGTCACCGCGTTGCGGGAGATCCTGTCGGGGCACGTGCTCGCGACGCTGCTCGACGCGCCGCTCGCGCTGGGGTACATCGGCCTCGTGCTGTGGCGGGACCCCGTCTTCGGCGGATGTCTCGCCGCGCTCGGCTGCGTGCAGCTGGCGCTGCTGCTGCTCACGAGGCGGCGGGTCGCCGAGCTCGCCGAGCGTGAGCTGTCCACGTCCGCGAAGGCGCAGGCGCAGCTCATCGAGTCCCTCGGCGGCATCGAGACCCTGAAGGCCGCCGGCGCCGAGCAGCGCGCCGTGCAGCGCTGGTCGTTCCTGCTCGCCGGCCAGCTCAACGCGGGGCTGCGGCACGGGCTGCTGCGCGGCGCGCTGGACACCGCGTTCGGCGCGCTGCAGTTCCTGACGCCGGCGCTGCTGCTGCTCGTCGGCGCGCACCGGGTCCTGCACGGCGACCTGAGCCTCGGCACGATGCTGGCGCTCGGCGCGCTCGCCACCGCCGCCCTCGCCCCGCTGTCGTCCATTGTGGACAATCTGCAGCAGCTGCAGCAGACGGGCGCGCACCTGGCCCGCCTCGACGACATCATGGCGTCGGAGCCGGAGCGCACCGGTGGCCCTTCCGCCGATGGCGTCCTGGAGGTGCGGGACCTCGGCTTCCGGTTCGACCCGCGAGCGCCGTGGGTGCTGCGCGGCGTCTCGTTCACCGTCGCACCCGGGCAGAAGGTCGCGTTCGTCGGCCGGTCCGGGTCCGGCAAGAGCACGCTCGCCAGGTTGCTGCTCGGCCTGTACGAGCCGACGGAAGGCCATGTGCTGCACGGCGGCGTCGACGTGGCGACCCTCGACCCGCACGCGCTGCGCCGCGGGTTCGGGGTGGTCACCCAGGAGCCGACGCTGTTCACCGGCACCGTCCGCGACAACATCGCGCTCACCGACCCCGGCGCGCCCCTGTCCCGCGTCGCCGAGGCCGCCGCGACGGCCGCCGTCCACGACGACGTCATGGCGATGCCGATGGGGTACGACACCGTCCTCGTCGACGGCGGCGGCCTCTCCGGCGGGCAGCGGCAGCGCATCGCTCTGGCCCGCGCGCTGCTGCCCGGCCCGCGCGTGCTGCTGCTCGACGAGGCGACCAGCCACCTCGACCCGGCGACCGAGGCACTCGTCGAGACGTCGCTGTCGGCCCTGTCGCAGACCCGCATCGTGATCGCGCACAGGCTCAGTACCGTCCGCGACGCCGACGTCATCCACGTCCTGCACGAGGGCCGCATCGCCGAGCGCGGCACCCACGACGAGCTGCTGGCCCGCGGCGGCCACTACGCCGCCCTGCAGGCAACGTCGTCCGCCGAGGGGTAACCCCGCGGGGGCCGGGTAGTGCAGCGTCCCTGAAGCCATTTGGAGGACGAGATGAGCAGCTTCATGGAGAAGATCAAGGGCCTCACGCACCGGCACGAAGACAAGGTCGACCAGGCGATCGACAAGACCGGCGAGCAGGCCGACCAGCGCACCGGCGGCAAGTACGGCGACCAGATCGACAAGGGCGTCGACGCCGCCAAGCGCCGCACCGGGCAGGGCGACACCCGGCCGTAAGGCAGCAGCCGCAGAAGTACTCACGGACACGCCGACCCGGCGGGGGGTCCGGGTACTCCGGCACCCGATGCGCCCAGAGGACGTCGCGGGCTTCATGAACCAGGACACCGGGTCCTGCTCACCACCGCGGCGGGCGCCGGCGGTCCGCTCCGGCCGGGGACGGCGGGGCGGGCGCCGGCGTCACGCTGCTCGCGGAGGCCTGCCGCGCGGCGTCAGCTGTCGCCGCGGGACAGGCGCCGCTTCGCGAGCTCGGCGAGCAGCACCGCACCGTCGTGGAGGACGCTGTCGTCGAAGACGGCGCGCGGGGAGTGGTTGTCGGGCATGACGGTGTGGTCGTCGCCGCCGGCCGCGCCGAGGAACAGGTAGGCGCCCGGCACCCGCTCCAGGACGCGGGAGAAGTCCTCGGAGCCGGGGTCGGGGTGCTCCATGCGCTGGAACCGTCCGGCGCCGAACATGTCGGTGACGGTGCCGGCGACGAAGTCGAACTCGGCGGCGTCATTGACGGTCACCGGATACTCCGGCTCGAAGCGCACGTCGACGTCCAGCCCGTGGGCGGCCGCGATGCCCTCGCACACCCGCACCGAGTCGCGCTCGATCTGCGCCGCCGCGGCGGCGCTGAACGTGCGCACCGTCGCGGAGAACTCAGCCTCGTCGGGGATGACGTTGCGCAGGGTGCCGGCGTGGAACGCGCCGACCGTGACGACGACCGGCTCGAACGGGCTGAACCGGCGCCCCACCATCGTCTGCAACGCCGTCACCATCTCGCACGCGGCCGGGATCGGGTCGCGGGCGTCGTGCGGTGCCGAACCGTGCCCGCCGGCGCCGGCGACCCGCACGAACAGCCCGGCGGAGGCGGACATCAGCGGCCCGGGCCGGCACGCGAACACGCCCCGCGGGAAGCCGGCGGCCACCACGTGCAGCCCGTAGGCGGCGTCGGCGGGCCGCCCGGCGGCTTCCAGGACACCTTCGGCGATCATCAGCCCGGCGCCGTCATAGCCCTCCTCCCCCGGCTGGAACATGAAGACGACGTCGCCGGTGAGCTCGTCGCGCCGCTCCGCGAGCAGCCGCGCCGCGCCGACCAGGCCGGCGGTGTGCAGGTCGTGCCCGCAGGCGTGCATGACACCCGGGACGGTGGACGCGAACGGCGCATCGGCCGGCTCGGTCACCGGCAGGGCGTCCATGTCGCCGCGCAGCAGCACGACGGGCCCGGGCCGGCCGCCGCGCAGCACCGCCGTCACCGACGACAACCCCGTGCCGGTGCGCACCTCCAGGGGCAGTCCGTCCAGCGCTGCGAGGACCCGCCGCTGGGTGCCCGGCAGGTCCAGCCCGATCTCCGGATGCCGGTGCAGGTCGCGTCGCAGGTCGATGAGGTCTTCCCGGAGTCCCATCCCGGACACGGTACCGCCAGGCGCACCCTCCCGGCGGGGCACCGGTCCCGCCGGGAGCGCGCGGACCGGCTACGACAGGGTCCAGCGCTGGTTCGTGCCCGAACCACACGCCCACAGGACGATTTTCGTGCCGTTGGCGGTGCCGTGGCCGCTGGCGTCGAGGCACAGGCCGGACTGCACGCCGGTGATGGTGCCGACGGTGTTGACGCTCCACTGCTGGTTCGTCTGGCCGTTGCAGTCCCAGATGGCCACGACGGTGCCGTTCGTGGTGCCGTTGTTGTAGGCGTCCAGGCACTTGTTCCCGTACACCACCAGCTGCCGGCCGGACGTCTGCGTCCATGCCTGGTTGTTCTGCCCGTTGCAGTCCCACAGCTGCAGCTGGACGCCGTTGGTGGTGCTGGAGTTGTCGACGTCCAGGCACCGGCCCGACTGCACGCCCTGGACGCGGACGGAAGAGGGGGCCGACGCCAGCGGGCGCACCTCGATCGCGTCGAGGTCCGGGGCCCACGCGCTCGCGTTGGAGAACGTGAGGGTGTTCGCCGGGCCCGCGGTCAGCTGCACGATGACGGACACGGTGCCGGCGGTCGTCCACGAACCGGTCGGCGGGAACGCGACCACCGTCGACGGCTGCCCGCCGACCTGCAGCGTCGCGGTGCGGGTGACCGGATCGCCGTTGGCGTAGGCGATCGTCGCCACCGCGAGGCCGGACGTGGCGGCGGTGACGGCGTTGAAGCGCAGGGTGCCGCCGTTGCCGACGCCGCCGACCTTGGAGCCGCCGGAGCAGCCCGCGCAGGCGGCGACCGTCGCGCCGGTGCGGGTGTTGCCGGCCGCCTCGGCCTCGTAGGTCGTGGCGGGTGCCTCCGTGCCGGTGACGGTCAGCAGCACGGCGTCGTTCGCCGGGACGTTCACGGTGTACGACGAGGCGAAGCTCCCCGCGTTCGTCGCCGTCCACAGGTTGCGCACCGAGGCGGACGCCTCGGTGAGCCCCAGGTCGCTCCAGCGGACCGTCATCGCGGCGGCGGCGGAGGCACGGTTCAGCAGCAGCACCGCGCGTCTTCCGTTGCCCGACAGGACCTTGCCGTACACCTGCCGGCCGCCGGCGTCGGAGACCTTCACCCCCTGCAGGCCGCGCGGATCCTGGTCGACGGCGATCACCTCGGCGTTGCGCAGCGTCGCCAGGGTGGTGGCGTCCATGGTGGCGACGTCGTCGCCGATGAGCAGCGGCGCGCCCGAGATCGCCCACAGCCCCATGTGCGTGCGGTTCTGCGTGGCGGTCAGGCCCGGCATGCCGGCGATCATCATGTCGGGGTCGTTGGTGTAGCCGGTGTGCTGCGCCGCCGGGTGCAGGCCCTGGTCGAAGTTGTTGAACACCATGGCCTGGGTGGCGGTCTGGCCGTAGAAGATGATGTCGGTGCTGGTGCGCCACATCGCGCCCAGGCCGGGCGCCCAGTTCCACGGGCTCTGCACGCCCCAGTTGCAGATGGACAGCACGAGGGGGCGGCCGGTGGTCGCGGCGGCGGTGGTGACGGCGGCGCTGATCGCGCGGTAGGTGCTCTGCGGGTCGAGGCCCTCGGCGCTGCCGCCGCACCAGTCGACCTTGACGAAGTCGAAGCCCCAGCGGGAGAACTGCAGCATGTCCTGCGCGTAGTGGCCCTCGCTGCCGCTGCCGGGCGCCGCCGGTCGCCCGGTCGGGTAGTAGTAGCCGCAGCCGTCGCGGCCGGCGTCGGTGTAGATGCCGGCCTTGAGGCCCTTGCTGTGGATGTAGTCGGCGATCGCGGCCATGCCGCCGGGCCACTCGGCGGTGTCGACGGTGATGTTGCCGGCCGCGTCGCGGGTGCCCTGCCACCAGCCCTCGTCGATGTTGACGTACCGGTAGCCGGCGGCGGCCAGCCCGGATGAGACGAGGGCGTCGGCCTGCGCCTTGATCACGTTGGCGTTGATCTTCGCGGCGAACGTGTTCCAGGATGCCCAGCCCATCGGCGGGGGCGGGACCGGGATCTGGGTGCTCGTGACGGCCGCCCCGGCGGGCGCGGCGGCAACGGTCAGACCGGCGGAGAGGACGAGGAGCGCGAGGAGCCGGACCACATGCTTCATCTGGGGTGTCCATGTCAGATCGGCGGCGGGTGCGTCGATTGTTATCGCTCACACGGACACTCGTCAATGCCCAGACCGTGCGCCATGTGCGCGCTAACTCGGCGCGGTGACCAGATAGTCGTCGACCTCGGGGGTCCAGCGCAGCTGCACCGCGCCGCTGGTCGCGGCCGCCTTGCAGAACTGCAGGAACGTGCGGTAGCCGAGCTTCTTCTCGCTGAAGTCCGGCCGGACCCGGCGCAGCTGGTTCTTCAGCCCGGACAGCGCGGCGCCGCCGTCGCCGGCGTCCTGCACCACGGACCGCAGCAGCGCGAAGCCGGCCTCCTGGTCGCCGTGCTCGGGCAGCGCCACCTCGGGGTCGCCCTTGACGCGGCCGGTGACCAGCTCGATCACGTTGCGTCCGGCGAGGTGACGCAGCAGCTCGCCGAAGGCGCGGAACCCGTAGTCGGACTCGCTGAACGTCGGGTCCTTGCGCAGCAGGGTCCGCTTCAGCGTCGACGCGGTGACCTCGCCACTGGAGCTGCCCTGCAGGCCGGCGACGGTCTGGGCGACGAGCACCGCGAGCGCGTCACTGTCGCGGACCGGCGGCTCCTGGGAAGGCTCCGGCAGTGCTTCCGGCAGGGACTCCGGCGCGGGCTGCGACCGGCGCTGGTCCGGCTCGGCGGCGCGCGTCGCGGGACGGCCGCCGCCGCGGGTCCGGGCGGCCGGGACCTCGACGCCTTCGAGGCGGTCGTAGTACAGGAACTCGTCGCACGCCGGGGGCAGCAGCGCCGACGTGGACTTCTCGACACCGACGCCGATGACCCGCTTGTTGAGGCCGCGCAGCTTGTGCACGAGCGGGGTGAAGTCGCTGTCGCCGGTGCACAGCACGAACGTCGAGATGTATTCGCGCTCGAACGCCAGCTCCATCGCGTCGACCGCCATCTTGATGTCGGCGGCGTTCTTGCGCGAGGCGCCCATCCGCTGCGGCATCTCGATCAGCTCGACGTGCGAGCGGGTCAGCATCCGGCGGTCCTCGTCGAAGAACGACCAGTCCGCGTACGCACGGCGGACCACCACCCGGCCGCGCTCGGCGAGGGCGTCGGCGATCGGGCGGAAGTCGAACGTCATGCCGCCGAGGTTGTCCCGCGCGCCGAGCGCCAGGTTCTCATAGTCCAGGAACAGCGCGATCCGGTCTTCGGAGTCCACCTGGGTCACCCTAACGCCACCGGCCGGGCGCGCCCGCGGCGCGACCTCAGCGAAAACACCGCCTGGACTTTCCGTCCAGATGTTGGACGTTTACTATGGGCGCGTGGACGACGGCGCGGATGCGATCCTGTCGGCGCTGCTGCCGGTCATCGACGGCCTCGCCGCGACGTTCGGGCCGACCTGCGAGGTCGTCCTGCACGACTACCGGCGCGGCGAGCAGTCGGTCGTCGCTGTCGCCGGGTCCGTGACCGGGCGCAGGGCCGGCGGCGCGCTCAGCGAGATCGGCCTCGCGGTGCTCGCCCAGGGCGACGCCGCCGTCAACGACGTCAACTACCTGACCCGCCGCCCCGACGGCCGGGTCGTGAAGTCCTCGACCATGCCGCTGCGCGACGCCGCCGGCCACGTGTTCGGCGCGCTGTGCGTCAACGTCGACGTGACCGCGCTGCGGCAGGCCGGCGACCTGCTCACCGCCCTGGCCGGGGCGGCGCCCGCGCAGGTGCCGGTCACCACGTTCAGCGACGACTTCGACGACGTGGTCGACGCCCTGGTGCGGGCCGAGGAGCTGGCGGCGGGCCGGCCCGCCGCGGCGCTGACCCGGCCGGAGCGGCTGGCGCTGCTGCGCGCGCTGGACCGCCGCGGCGTCTTCACGGTCCGCAACGCGGTGCCCCGCATCGCCGAGCGGCTCGGCGTGTCCAGATCCGCTGCCTACGCCGACCTCGCCGACTGCCGCAAGGAGCCAGCATGAGCACGCTCGACGATCCCGGCACACCGTTCCTGGCGGTGGACGCGGCGGTGGTCCGAGCGAACGCCGACCGGCTGGGCAAGCATCTCGACGGGCTCGGCGTGACGCTGCGGGCGCACGTGAAGACGACGAAGTCCGTCGACGTCGCCGCCCTGCTGCACGACGGGCGGCCGGCCCCGATCACGGTGTCGACGCTCGCCGAGGCCGAGGCGTTCGCCGCCGCCGGGTATCACGACATCCTCTACGCGGTCGGGATCGCGCCGGACAAGCTGCCGCGGGTGCTCGCCCTGCGGGACCGCGGCGTCGACCTGACGGTCCTGCTCGACAGCGTGGCGCAGGCCGTGGCGCTGCCGGCCGGGGTGCCGGCGCTGATCGAGGTCGACTGCGACGGCCACCGCGGCGGCGTCCAGCCCTCGGACGCACCGACCGTCGCCGAGGCCCTGGCGTCCGTCGGCGCGGTGCCGCGCGGGGTCCTCACGCACGCCGGCGAGTCCTACTTCGCCGACGGCGACGACGCGCTGCGGGCCGCCGCGGCCCACGAGCGCGACCGTGCCGTGCAGGCCGCGCTGGCGCTGCGCGCGGCGGGCTTCGAGGCGCCGGTGGTGAGCGTCGGGTCGACGCCGACCGCGCACTTCGCGACCGACCTGACCGGCGTCACCGAGGTCCGCGCCGGGAACTTTCTCTTCTTCGATCTCGTGATGGCCGGCATCGGCGTGTGCACCGTCGCCGATCTGGCGATGACCGTGGTCGCGACCGTCATCGGGCACCGCCCCGACAAGGGCTGGATCCTGACCGACGGCGGCTGGATGGCGACCTCCCGGGACCTCGGCACCGCACGGCAGCGCGTCGACCAGCGGTATGGACTCGTCGCCGACCTCGACGGCACCCTCTTCGACGACCTCGTCATGGCCGACGCCAGCCAGGAGCACGGCATCCTGGCCATCCGCGCCGGCGGCACGGCGGCGCTGCCCGACCTGCCGGTCGGCACCCGCGTGCGGATCCTGCCCAACCACGCGTGCGCGACCGCCGCGCAGCACGACCGCTACCACGTCGTCGCCCCGGGCTCGCGCGCCGTGCACGCCGTGTGGCCACGAATCCGAGGATGGTGAACACCACGATGCGTTTCCTGCCCGAAGACCGGTCCGCCGCGCTCGTCACCGAAGCGCTCGCCTACACCGCCGTCCGGTCGGCGCTGATCGCCGCCGCCGATTCCCGGTCGTCGGTCTTTCCGGCCGTACCAGGGCACGGCTCCGCACCCGAGAACCGGTTCACGGTGAAGTCCGGCGCGTCGGCCTCCCTCGCCGGCGTGAAGGTCGGCAGCTACTGGCCCGGCAACTCCGTGCTCGGCCTGCCCCGGCACAACTCCGTGGTCATGCTCTTCGACCAGGCGCTGGGCCGGATCGGTGCGATCGTGGAGGCCGGCGTCGTCAACGCCTACCGGACCGCCGCCGCGGACGCGGTCGCCGCCGATTCGCTGGCCCGCGCGGACGCTCGCACACTCGCCGTCTTCGGCACCGGCCATCAGGCGCTCTACGAGTGTGCCGCCCTCGCCGCGGTGCGTCCCATCTCCGCCATCCACGTCGTGGCCCGCACGCCGTCGCACGGTGAGCGGTTCCTCTCGGAGCTCGCCTCGCGGGGGCTGCCGGGTTCGCCGGCCACGGCACAGGAGGCGTGCTCGGCGGCGGACATCATCGTCACCGCCACGACCGCGACCGCCCCGCTCTTCGACGCCGGATGGGTCCGTCCCGGCACGCACGTGGCGAGCATGGGCTCCGACGCCGCGGGGAAGCAGGAGCTCCCACCGGCGCTGCTGCACACCGCCCGCCTCTTCTGCGACCTGCCGTCCCAGTCGGTCCGCATCGGCGAGCTGCAGCACGTCGCCGCGCTCGTCGCCGACGGGACGCTCGAGGTGACGGCGATCGGCGACGTCCTCACCGGCCGGGCCCCCGGCCGCCGCTCCGACGACGACATCACCGTCTTCGACAGCTCAGGCATCGCCCTGCAGGACCTCTTCATCGCCGACGCCCTCCTGCGGGCCGCCGGCCTCTGACGCCGCTCCGCGCGGATCTCGACGGCGCTCGCGGGTCAGATCTCCAGGCGGCGCCAGGACGGACCTGCATACGCCGGTGGCTCCTCCTCGCCGTCGATCCGGACGATCACCCGCAGATTCTCGACCGCCGGCGACAGCACCGATGTCATGCCGTCAACCTACCCATACGAAACGGATGTCGGGGGCCCGCTCCTCGTTGCCGGACCCGTCGGTCGTCTCGGCGACGGTGAACCCGTGGCGGAGGTAGAACCGTTGCGCCGCGGTGTTCGTCGCGAACGTCCACAGCTGCAGCCCCGCGGGCCGGCGGGACTTCGCGAGGTCGATGAGGCGGGAGCCCAGTCCCAGGCCGGTGTGCCCCGGCGCGACGTAGAGCTGGTCCACCCAGTCGCCGTCCAGGACCAGCACGCCCAGCGCCCGGCCGCCGGCGTCCTCCGTCAGCCACACCTCGCGTCCGGGGATGACGACGGTGCGGACCCAGTCCCGCACCTCGTCGTCCGGGTGGATTCCGGGCGGGATGGCGTCGCCCGCGGCGCGGCGGGAGCTGATCAGCACCTCGGCGACCGCTGGGGCGTCGGCGAGCTCGGCGCGGCGCGGGATCGGTGGAACGTCCATGGACCCATCATCCCGAACCGGGACGCACGGTGGCGGTGAGGCGGCGCAGGGCGGCGTGGGCGGGCGGGCCCCAGGTGGGTTTGCCGCCGGGGAGGCCCCGGTCGCCGGCGTCGCCGATGAGGATGCCGCTGAGGGCGCGGGTCAGCGCGCAGCCGCGGGCGCGGCGCAGGGTGGCTTCGTCCGGGGCCGGGTCGTAGGCGGCGTGGAACCCCTCGACGCTGTCGTCCGGGAGGAGGAGCCACGCGGCGGCGAGGTCGTACGCCGGGTCGCCGGCGCAGAGGTCGCCGAAGTCGATGACGCCGCAGACGGTGCCGTCGGTGGTGAGGACGTTGGCGGGGTGCAGGTCGGCGTGCAACCACAGCGGCGGGCCGGCCCACGGGGGTGCGGTGACCGCGTCGTGCCAGACGGCGCGCACGGCGTCCGGGTCGTCGATCAGGCCGCGTTCGCGGGCGAAGGCGAGACCGCCGGCGAAACCCTCGGCCCGGTCCTCCAGGGGGCCGCCGCGGTCCCGGCCGGTGGGCGCGTCACCCGGGGCCGGCCGGTGCAGTGCCGTCAGGAAGCCGGCCAATGCCTCGGCCGCGTCCTGGCCCCGCGTGACGGGGGTCAGGTCGGCGGGGGTGCCCGGCACCCAGGTGGTGATGATCCAGGGCCGGGGGAACCGTGCGGACGGCTCGCCCAGCCGCTGCGGGACCGGGACCGGCAGCGGCAGGCGCGGGGCGAGCGCGGGCACCCAGGCGTGCTCCTTGCGCAGCAGCGCGTCCGCGGACCCGGTCGCCCAGGGCAGCCGCACGGCGAGGTCGTCGCCGAGCCGCCACAGCTGGTTGTCCCAGCCGCGGGCGCCGAGCCGGACCGGGCGGCCGGCGAGGTCGGGGTGCTGGTCGCGGACCAGATCGTGGACCAGCTCCGCGGTGATCTCGAGCTCGGCGTGGGTCACGCGGGCCAACGATAGTCCTGTGCCTGGTCCGCCGGCGGCCCGTGGACCTCCTGGGCGCTCGGCCCGGCGCGGCGACGGTGGGTCTCGTGCTGGTGTCGGCATCGCTGATCAGGACGCCTTCCCGACGGCGGCCGGCGGTTCGTCTGGCCGTAGGCGTGCTCGCCGTACTTCGACGCGGGCGCCACGCCCGTCGGGCGGCGACGATGGAGCGGGCAGGGGCTCGAAGGCCTCGTCGCCGAGCTCGTGCTCGCCGCGCCGCCGGCATCGCCGGGTCGTCTCTGTCAGGCGGCCAGCCGGCGGGCGACCGCAGGGATGACGATCGCGGCGGCGACGAGGTGCGTCACCATCAGCAGCGCCTTCGTGGCCGTGGCGGCGTCGGCGGTCACGTCCGGCACGAGCGACAGCACGGTGAGCACCACCGTGGTGCGGATGAAGGCTCGGCGCGGGTGGCGGGCCTTGTAGGCCAGCACGACCGCGAGGAGCAGGCCCACCGCGGAGAAGACGACGGTCAGCATCGCGAACCCGAGGACCGGGATGGGCGCGCCGCCGACGTGGAGGCTGATCCCGGCGGCGTTCCCCACGGCGGCGACGGCCGACGTGGCGGCGCCGGCGACGGCGGCGGCGACCGCGCCGGTGCCGACGAGCAGCCCGGTGCGGTTGGGGGCGGCAGCGGTGGTGGCGGTGGTCGTGGACATGATGGCCTCCGGGTGTCGTGGCGACCGGGCCGGTGCCGGTCTGCACTCAGAGGTCGAAGCGGAGCACCCCGGAATCGACAGCTCCGCCGAATTTTCTTCCGGGCAGCAGCGTCGAGCGGCGGGGAGTCAGGACGCGAACGTCTTGCGGTATTCGCGGGGCGGGACCCCGCGGCGCCGGACGAACTGCTCGCGCAGCGTCGCGGCGGTGCCGAAGCCGACCCTGCGGGCGACCTCCTCGATCGGCAGGTCGGCGGTCTCCAGCAGCTCCTCCGCCCGGTGCAGGCGCTGCGACAGCACCCAGGCGTGCGGGGTCGAGCCGGTCGCGGCCGCGAATCGGCGGGCGAAGGACCGCTGGCTCATCAGCGCCCGCGCGGCGAGGACCTCGACGGTCAGCGGGGCGTCGAGGTTTTCCCGGGCCCAGCCGAGGACGGCGCCGAGCCGCTCGTCGTCGCAGTCCGCCGGGACCGACGTCGCCACATACTGCGCCTGGCCGCCGTCGCGGTGCGGGGGCAGGACCATGTCGCGGGCGATGCCGTTGGCGACGGCCGCGCCGTATTCGCGGCGCAGCAGATACAGGCACATGTCCACGCCGGCGGCCGCGCCCGCGCCGGTGATGATGCGGCCCTCGTCGACGTAGAGCACCTCGGGCATCAGCTTCACCTCGGGGAACCGCTCCGCCATCACCTCGGCCCAGCGCCAGTGGGTCGTCGCGCGGCGCCCGTCGAGCAGGCCCGCGGCGGCCAGCACATAGGCACCGGTGCAGTGCGCGGCGATCGTGGCGCCGCGCTCGTGCGCCGACCGCATCGCGGCGAGGACCTCCGGCGACGGCTCGACCTCGAAGTGCTCCCACGAGGTGATGAGGATCAGGTCCGCGGCGGCGAGCCGGTCGAGGCCGTGCTCCACCATGAGCGTCAGGCGGCTGTCGGTGACCACCGGCCCGGGCCGGTCGGTGCACACCGCATAGTCGAAGCCGGGCAGGCCGCGGGAGCGCCGGTCGTAGCCGAAGATCTCGCTCATGATCCCGGCCCCGAACGCGCCGGTGCCGTCGTTGACATACAGCGCGACGTTCCGGAACGGATGATGCATGCCACCATGATGGCAGAAAACCTGCGATCGCGTGCAGGTCTGCCACTGTTGTCCGGATGGCGACCGGCGCACGCTGGGGACATGTTCGTCATCGACTGCCCGATCCACGGGTCCCGTGTCCTGCTGTCCGAGCGTCGCATCCGCGCCCTGCGTAACACCGACGCAGGGGTCCTGCTCGCCCTGGAGTGCTACTGCGGCCACGTCGAGCGCATCCACACCGGCCGCGCCCGTGCCACGCGTCGCGCCGGCCACGAACTGTAGTGACAGTTGTACATACACACTGAACGCGATATTCGTATGCGGTGAGTTTTCAGCCTGTCACGACGGTGTCCCCGGCCGAGCGGCGCCGCGTGCGCCGCCGGCTCCTTGTCCTGCTGCCCGCGCTCGCGCTCCTCTTCGGCGGGCTCTGGTTCCTCAACCGCAACATGGCCGTCAAGGCGGACGTCGGCGAATGCCTGAAGGGCACCATCGCGGACGAGATGGAGATCGTCGACTGCGGGTCCGCCGACGCCACCTTCGTCGTGGTCGGCCGGGTCAGCGACCGTGGTGAGCAGGAGGCCGAATCGGTCGAGACCGTCTGCGGGCAATGGCCGGAGGCCACGCATGACTACTGGCGCGACCAGAACGACAGCAAGGGTGTCGTGCTGTGCCTGAAGCCGCGATGAACCCGTTGCGAGGACGGCTGAACAGCCGGCGAGGTCTCGCATCCCGCGACGGCGCTGCTGCGGGCCGGGATCCGCGACGGCCGGCTACCCGCCGCGGACCACGACGCGCTCACCCTTTGGGCCACCACCGCCGGTGCGGGTGACGTCGCGGACGTCGTACGCCACATCGAACGCCGCGATCAGAGCGTGAGGCGGCCGAACCGGCTGCGGTGGAAGACCAGCGGCGACGGGTCGGGCAGGGCGGAGCGGCCCGCCGCGACGAGCCGCAGCAGGATGATGGTGTGGTCGCCGGCGGGCACCTCGTTGTAGATCGTGGTGTCGAAGTGGGCGAGGCCGTCGTCGAGGATGAGCGCGCCGTCGGCGGTCGCGGTGACGGGCAGCCCGTCGAAGCGCTGGTCGACGGCGCCGGCCAGCCGGCGGGCGACGGCCGAGTGGTGCTCGGCGAGGATCGTGACCCCCAGGTGGCCGGCGCGGCGCAGGTCCGGCCACGTCTTCGAGGTGTTCGCGATGCAGAACGACACCAGCGGCGGGTCGAGGCTCACCGACGTGAACGAGCTCGCCGCGAGGCCGATGGGGACGCCGTCGACGAGCGCGGCGACCGCCACGACGCCGCTGGGGAAGATGCCGAACACCTCGCGGAGCCGGGCGGGGTCGAGGTCCTGATTGGTCCGAAGTGTGCTCATCGGGTCACCGCTCCTCCGAATGGCACCGACGGCGCCACACCACGCGACGGAAATGGGTGCCGCCAGAGACCGCGGGCGGCGAGCTCCGGAAGGACGCCCTCGCCGAAGCGGTACGCCTCCTCCAGGTGCGGGTAGCCGGACAGCACGAACTCGGTGATACCGGCGTCGACGTACTGCTCGATGAGGTCGGCGATCTGCTGGTGGCTGCCGACGAGGGCGGTGCCGGCGCCGCCGCGGACGAGCCCGACCCCGGCCCACAGGTTGGGGTGGATCTCCAGGCCGTCCTTGGTGCCGCCGTTGAGGTCGAGCATGCGCCGCTGCCCTTCGGACTCGCTGCGCCGCAGCCCCTCCTGTACCTTGCGGATCTGCTCCTCGGAGATCCCGGCGAGCAGCCGGTCCGCCTCGGCCCAGGCCTCCTCGGCGGTGTCCCGGGCGATCGTGTGCACCCGCAGCCCGAAGCGCAGCGAACGGCCGAGGCCCGCGGCGAGGTCGCGGACCCGGCGCACCTTCGCGGCGACGGCGACCGGTGGCTCGCCCCAGGTGAGGTACACGTCGACGTGCCGGGCCGCGACGTCGAGCGCCGCCGGGGACGACCCGCCGAAGTACACCTGCGGCAGCGGGTCGGGAAGCTGGGCGAGGACCGCGTCGGAGAGCTGGAAGTGCGCGCCCTCGAAGGTGACGGGTTTGCCGGTCCACAGGTCCCGCACGATCGACAGGAACTCGCCGCAGCGTTCGTAGCGGGCGTCCTTGTCGAGGAAGTCGCCGTACATGCGCTGCTCGTGGCTCTCGCCGCCGGTGACGACGTTGAGCAGCAGCCGGCCGCCGGACAGGTTCTGGAACGTGCCGGCCATCTGCGCGGCGAGGAACGGTGCGGTGAGACCCGGACGGAACGCGACGAGGAACTTCAGCCGCTCCGACACGCTGGCGATCATGGCGGTGGTGATCCAGGCGTCCTCGCACCACGCCCCGGTCGGGGTGAGCGCGGCCTCGAAGCCGAGCTGCTCCGCGGAGCGGGCGATCTGGCCGAGGTAGGGCACGGAGGCGGGGCGGCCGGCGGCACCGGCGGGGGTGCCGTGTCCGCCGCCGACGACCTGCCGGCCGTCGCCGCCGTTGGTGGGCAGGAACCAGTGGAACTTGAGGTCGGTCATCACGCCTGTCCGTGGTTGGGGGGTGGGGTGCCGTCGACCGTCCAGCGGCGCTAGGCGCCCCGGATGATGTGGCCGGTGGTGTTCATCACGAAGGCGGCGAAGTGCAGGGGGCACCCGGGCATGCGTCTCTCCATTGCGGCGAACGGATCGATGCCCTCATCGGGCCGGCCGCTGACCAAGGTGTCGTCGGCGACCCCTTGGTCATCTCGGTAAATACTATAGACTTAGTAGGGTATCGGAACGCAAGCCCCCTCATGGAAGGCGTTGTCGATCCCGGGGACGCCGTCCCCTCTCACCCTTGTCGTTTTCGGGAGTGCGCATGCGCATCGAGCAACTGGCCTATCTGGCAGCGACACGCCCGCGTCTCGGCCGTCGCGGCGCGCCCGCATTCCGGCCGTCGCGGCGCGCCCGCGTCCCGGCCGCCGTGGCGCGCTCGGGTGGCAGTCGCACCGGCAGGTCTCAGCGACGCCAGACCTGGCGGGGCGCGAACCCTTCGCGTCGCAGCCAGTGCTCGGTGTAGACGATCCGCTCCGCCTCAATGACCACGAGGGTGTCCCCGGGAGGCTCGGACAGGGGCAGCCCCCGCTCGGCGTGCTCGTTCTGCCATCGGAACGCCTCCCAGTAGTGCGCACGGTCCGGGTGCTGCGGATCGAGCACCCTGGCGGCTCCGAAGAGTTGCGCCCCGCGGCTGCTGGCCAGCCCGACCAGCGGCGCGAAGATGCCGACGGACACGCGCGGATCGGCGGCGATGTTGCGCATCTTCGGCGAACGCGGCGCGGCGGTGAAGAGCACCGCGAAGCCGAGCGGGAAATACCGCACCGGGGTGGCCAGCGGCCCGTCCGGCCCAGTGGTCGCCAGCACGCACATGTTCTGCGACGACAGGAGGTTGAGCATGCGCTCTTCGAGCCGTTCGCGATCGAGCCGCCCCGCCGGCGTGGGCCCGGTCAGCCACGGATTCGTCAGCGGCATGCGGCGTCCTCGATCATGGCGAGCACCCTACCGCTCGCAGCCGGTCGCCCACCTGGTCGCGATCCAGCTGCGGCGCTCCGTGCCGAACCATCCGCGCACCACGCGCTGCGCACGTCGTCCGCGCGGCCCGTCCGGCGCTGCCCACACCGGTGCCCGATTCACATCGCGCGCATCCTGTTGTTGCGGGCGTCGTGCGTGACCTCGGCCAGGCCGAGCGCCTCCAGCAGCGGCGGCAGATACATCCCGAACCTGCCTCGGTAGCCCTTGCGCAGCCCATACCAGCCGCCGACGGGGTTGGCCTCGGCCCGGCCCCAGGCCTCCACGGTGCCTTCGGCGGCGGGTTTGTTCTCGTCCGCGGCGCCGAGCGGCACCCAGTCGCCCTGCTCCCGCAGCCACGCGTGCAGGTCCTCGATCGCGCGCAGCCGATATGTCAGCCTGGTCGACCCGACCTGGCAGACGAGCGCCGGTGGGTCGGCCGTCTCGTCGCGGTGCATCGTGTATTCCGACGACCCCGGTGGCGTCTTCAGCACCCACGGGTCATCCTTCGTTCCGGCCGGCATGCCCCGACTGTAGGCTCCCCGCCGGCGTGCCACGAGCCGAACCGCCGCCGTCCCTCCGTCGTGCCGCGAACGCTGCCGCGCCGGCGGCGTTGAGGGCGATGCCCCAGAGCGCGAAGACCGCGAGCCACTGCAGCCAGGCCTGCTGGGTCATGTGCCCCGACAGGAGGTGACGGGCCGTCTCATACGGGGTGAGCCAGGCACGTGCCGAGCCGTCGTCCAGGGCGAGCCACAGGACGAACGGCAGGAACGTGGCGGGGAACGCCAGCCACGGGGACCGCAGCAGCAGCGCCATGCCCGTGCCGACCAGCTGGGCGAGCACCTGCACCAGCACGCCGCCGAGGATGACGACCGGGGTGTCCCGCCACGAGCCTCCCGTCATCAGCGCGCAGACCAGCACGCCATATCCACCGATGGCGGCGGCGACCAGGACCGCGGCCGGCAACGACGCCACGAGGCCGGTCCCGGGTGCGCGGCGCAGGTCGGCGATCAGCAGGATGCCCAGCAGCGGCACGGTCACCGACATGAGGCTCTGCACCGGATCGCTGAGCTCGGCGAAGGAACGGTCAGGGATGAAGGCGGAGGCCGCACCCAGGAGCAGGGTCACCGCGACCAGCCACCGCCTGGGCCACGTCCCCACGCATCGCCGCATCATGGGCCACATCGAACCGCCTCCGTTGTATCGATACGACGAGCATGCCTCGCGCGCCGCCGCGGCCGCACCGGTCAAAAGACGGATTTGCGCCGCACACCGACCATGCCGAACGGCACACAGGCGGAAACCGCCGGTCCGGCCACGCATGGACCTCCACGACGCCGGCTGCCAGGCCCGTTTCCTGATCCGCGATCGGGACGGCAAATACCCGGCGCTGTTTGACACGATCCTCGCCGACACAGGGATCACGGTCGTCCTCACCGGCGTCCAGATGCCCCGGATGAACGCGATCATGGACCGCTGGATTCAGACCTGCCGCTATGAGCTGCTCGACCGCATGCTGATCTTCAACCAGCGCCACCTGCCGCACGCCCCGGACCAGGACTGGGCCCTGGCCTGGCCTGGCAGGTGAACGTGCTGGCCCACGTCTACTCCGCGCGTGCCTGGTGCCCCGGATGTTGGCCCGCGGCGGCGGATACCTGCTGCACACCTGCTCGGCGACCGGTCTGCTGGTGGCCCCGGGCGACGCGCCGTACACCGCGACGAAGCACGCCGCGTTGGCGTACGCCGAATGGCTGGCGGTGACCTACGGCGACGCCGGCCTTCGGGTCAGCGCGCTGTGCCCGCAGGGCGTGCGTACCCCGTTGTTGATGGCCGGCCTCGAGGCCGGGCCGGCCGCGGCGAAGGCCGTCACCGCGGCCGGCGAGCTGCTTGAGCCGGACGACGTCGCCGGCGTGGTGGTCGAGGGTTTGGCGGCCGAACGGTTCCTCGTCCTGCCACACCCCGAGGTGTCCCGGTACGTGCAGCACAAGGCCGCCGACCGGGACCGCTGGATCGCCGGCGCCCGCCGCCGGATGGGCTGAACTGCCGGGCGGGCGGCCGGGTCAGTCGCGGGCGGTGAACTCGACCCGCAGCGTGTTCAGGTGATGCTGGAGCGGCGAGCTGGCCAGCCAGTCCGGTGTCGCGTCGACCGGGCGCAGGTCCGGGAAACGATCAAGCAGGATGCGGAAACACTCGTCCGTTTCCATCCGGGCCAGCGCGGCGCCCAGGCAGTAGGACGCGCCCATGCCGAACGCGGTGTGCCGGTTGGGGGTACGGGTGATGTCGAAACGGTCGGGTTCGTCGAACACCTCGGGGTCGCGGTTGCCGGCCACCATGGCGAGGTAGATGGTCTGGTGCGCCGCAATGGGCACGTCGCCGATCACCACCGGTTCGGTGGTCGTCCGCACGACGCTCCCGGCCGGGCCGTCGCAGCGCAGCATCTCTTCCACGGCTGACGGGATCAGCTCTGGCTTTCCCTTGAGCAGGTGGAGCTGCTCGGGGTTCTGGAACAGCAGGAGCAGCCCGTTCGCGATGAGGTGGGCCGTCGTCTCGTGGCCGGCGAACAGCAGCAGCACGCAGTTGGCGACGATCTCGTCCTCGGTGACCAGGCCGTCCTTCTCGGCGGCCGCGAACGTGCTCAGCACGTCCTCGCGCGGCCGTTGCCGGCGCTCCGCCAGCAGTGGCCGCAGGTAGTCCTGCATCTCCAGGATGCTGCGCTGGCACTGGCGCAGCCGGGCCAGGTTGGCGATCAGGAAGATCGCGAGGACGTCCCGCGACCAGGCCTGGAGCAGCTCGCGGTCGCGGATCGGCATGCCGAGCACCTCGGCGATGACGTTCGCCGGCAGCGGGTACGCCAGGTCCTTGACCACGTCCATCCGGCCCCGCGGCGCCACGGCGTCGAGCACCTCGTGGGTCAACTCCCGTACCCGCGGGCGCAGCGCGTCCACTGTGGCGGGCGTGAAGTACCGCTTCAACAGCTGCTGGAAGCGGAGGTGGTCAGCGGTGTTGGTGTGCCCCATCCACATGTCGATCGAGGCGCGCAGCGGCAGCAGCTCGTCCTGCTCGGCGGGACTCAGCCGCCGGAGCCCCTGGGCCATGTTCGCGTTGGCCAGGCGGCGGTCCTTCAACGCGGCGACGATGTCCGCGTGCCGGGTGACGAGGTACGCGTTGAGCTCCGGAACCCAGGTCACCGGGGTTTCCGCCCGAATCCGGTGGAACATGCGGGTCGGGTTTTCCAGCGCCTCGAGGGTGAACAACCTGTCCTGCCGAATCGTCCCGCTCATATCCTCCATGCAGTGATTATGACGTGGGATTGACGTCGGCGCATGCCCCTGACACACCGATCGCTATCGATCTAGCTTAGCGAGTAGCCGGGAGGGGTCTCACCTCCCGGCCCTCTCAGAACCGTGCGTAAACCTCTCGGCTTACACGGCTCCCATCACCCAGTCATGGGCGGACGTCGAATCGCCAGTGGGCGAACAGGTCCGGGTGGTAGCTGGCTGGCCACCGTGGCCAACCGTTCCCAGGCCCGGCGGGCGGTGCCGCCGCAGTCGTTTGAACTTCCGTGTGGCCCAGCGCATCAGGTAGTGGTTGATGCCGTCGAGGACGTAGACCAGCTCGGACCTGTAGAACCGCCCGTAATAGTTGGTCCATCCCCGCACGATCGGATTGATCGCTCGCGCGAGGTCGCCGATGCTAGATCCGCTGCGCAGGTGCAGCCGCCAGGAACGGATCTGCCGGCGGATGCGCTTGCTGGCTTCGTCGGACACGCCGGGTTGAACCCGAAGAAGTATCTTCCGGTCCTGGTCCGGACCATCCGCGACCGGAACGTGTAGCCGAGGAAGGTGAACGAGCGGTGCTCGTGCGCGCCTCGCCGTTTGCCGTCCTGGCATTGCACGATCCGGGTCTTGTCAGGGTGCAGTTGCAGTCCCCCACACCCAGCCAGCCGGGCCGCGATCGCGTCTCGGATCCGGTGCGCCTGTTCCTGTGTTTCGCAGTGGACCACCACGATTGAGCTCGGGAGGGCCACATCTACTTTGACCCCCGGTAGTCTACGAACGCTGGGCGCTCCTCGGGCGAGTGGGAGAACCATTCATTGACCGCCAGCGCGCTCACCGAAGCGTATTTGTCGGTTATTTGTAGATGATTTCCTGGCACATCTGCCAACGTGACTGTGGTGGCGTAGCTCCAGGTGAACATCCAGTCGTTATTGTCTGCCGGTCCGCCGATCCGTTCGGATGCACGGACCTGGAGCGTCGGTATCTCGATTTGCTCCGCAGGCCACCACTGGAAGGAGAGGTAATGGACCATCGCGAAGACCCAGCTGTCATCGCCGTCATCGCCAGTCCGCCTGAGTCCCTCAAAAATCTGCTTTTGCCACAGCGGCCCGTCCTCCGATACGGTTTGAAGGTCCTTCTGCGAGGGTGAGTCGAGCAGAATGACGCCAGCCGGCGCCATGCCCATCCGCACCAGCTTGGCAGCAACCCGGTGGGCGATCAGCCCACCGCTTGAGGTGCCGCCCAGTGCGAATTCTTCGCCGTTCGCGTTGTCTCGGATGATTGTCTCGGCATACGCGAGAGTCATCGCCTCGATGTCCTCCGGCAGTTTCTCACCGGCATGGAAGCCGGGCGAGTGCAACACCGACACGTCACGGGTGCCTTGGAAGGCCAACGCCAGCCGCGCATATGGGAAATCGGCCGGGGCTACGTATGGGGTGAAGAGGTACAACTTGGGCTTGCCGTCGCCGGTGGCGACCCGTGTGGGAGGCCGGACCGCCTCGTCGGCCGTGTCCACACCGAACGTCTGGCGGAGCTTCGCCAATCGCCCGATCACGTCGAAGAACTCGTCGTGTCTGCCGTCGACCTCGGCCTGCATGTACATCTCCGCAAGGTTCGACACTCGAACGGCTCCCGAGCCGGCCGATTCGGCTCCGGTACTGCGGTCGCTGCCGGCACTCACCGCGGAGGCCAGCTTGTTCACCAGATGATCGGTCAAGGCTCCGGTGCTGGGATGGTCGAAGACCAGCGTGGCCGGCAACGACAGCCCGGTCGCGGTGGCCAGCCGGTTCCGCAGTTCCACCGCGGTCAACGAGTCGAAGCCGAGTTCGCGGAACGCGCTGTCCGGATCGATCGCCTGAGCACTGTCGTGACCAAGGGCTGTAGCCGCGTGGGTACGCACCAGCTCCAGGACAGTCCGCTGGCGTTCCTCAACTCCCAGAGCGGCCAGCCTGGCGGCCAGGTCCACCCGGGCGTCGGTTGTGGTCGCCGCCCGGCGGGCCGGGCCACCGGCCAGCATCCGCCACAACGGTGGCACGGCGCCGGTCCCGGCACGACGCAGCGCGGCCATGTCCAACCGGATCGGGACCAGCTGCGGGCGGCCGGTCCGTACCGCCGCGTCGAACAACGCCAGGCCCTCCGCAGCGGACATGGCAAGAATGCCGCTGCGCCGCATCCGGCCCAGGTCCACCTCGTCAAGATG
>NZ_JBEXDG010000077.1:0-42527 GCF_040605635.1 Dactylosporangium sp. NPDC005555 | reverse complement strand
ATACGACCGACGCTTACCAGCAGGCACGACGGACATCCTCCCAGCAGAACCACAGTCCTGCTAACTCGGTGTCCACTCCCCGGGGGGAACCTCAGCCGAGGTCATCGACCGCGACGAGAGTATGTGTCTTCTTGTGAGCGTCGACGCCGACGACCGGCATGTCACCATCCCTACCTGCCCGAGGATCATTGACCGCGACCCGGACCAGGGGGCATGCCTTATTCGAGCGTGAGCAGGCTCCTATCAAGCCACTCCCGGTTCGGGCGCGGGCGTCCGGCAGGGCCGCACATCAAGGACAAGCCACCAGCCACCAGCCAGAGCAGCGAAGAAATGAGCGAACCCCACCGGACGTCGATCATCTTTGCAATAACGCGAAGAAAGCCGTGGCCCGTTTGAGGATCTCCACATCCTCGGTCAGGCGCCGGTTCTCCCGCCGCAACCGGGTCAACTCCTCGCGTTCCGCGCTGGTCAACCCGTCGGTGCGGGTTCCGGTGTCGAGGTCGGCCTGCTTGACCCAGTCCCGGACCGCGGTCTCGGTCAGGTCGAAGTCCCGTGCGACCTGCCGGACGCTGCGGTCCCCGCGTCGGCAGACCTCGACGATCTCGGCCTTGAACTCCGCCGTGAACGCTCGGCGAGGCCGCGGCTGTTTGCCCATGCCTTCCATGATGAACATCCTCTCGCGGGCACGCAGCCCACAGATCTTGGATGTCCGTCAAAACGGGTCAGGCCCACTGCCAGCCTCGTAACCTCGTCGGGGTCGAACCCCATATCACGTGCGTAGCATCGAGCCATGCCAGACAAGCCCGCGGAAGCCCGGCTCCTCATGGGAGCCGCAGCCGCGGGCCTCATACATGCCGGGTTCAGTCTCTACTGGGCGCTTGGTGGTCGCTGGCTGCTTCCAACGGTTGGCCAGTGGGCAGTGAGCGTTGCGCGGGAAGCGCCAGTCACTGCTGGCTTGTTGCTGGTCACCGTCGCTGCGGTGAAATGCATGGTCGTGGTCGTTCCCCTGGTAACCAGCAGAAGGCCGCTCCCTCGCCCGGGCGCGTGGCGAGCGTTCGCGTGGCTGGCCGCCATCGTGCTCACCGGATACGGGGCGTTGAATTCCATCGCGGCCTGGCTCGTTCTGGGTGGTGTGCTGCGACCGGAGGGTGGCTTCGATCGACAAGCGATGATCGGCCACGCTTACCTATGGGATCCGCTATTCCTCGTGTGGGGTCTGCTCCTCGGAGCTGGCCTGCTCATTGGTGGCAATGACCGGCGAAGTCGTGCGCGGCCAAGCGTGTGGTAGGCCTGCGGCTGTGCCACGGCACGTGGGCGCGAACGAGATCGTCTGCGCAACAGATGCAGGGACTGAGCGCCCGAGGCATTGGGTGATCCTGCTGGACGAGAGACGCAACCTGCCGCGCGTGGCCGCGCGGCTCATTGCCAGTGTCGAGCGCGTTGGCTACGTGCCGGATGCCATGTAGGCGGCGAGGATGTAGTTGGGGTGTCGGTCGAGGTTGTTGCGGGCTCGGTCGTAGCGCATGGTGGTTCGCGGGTCGGCGTGGCGGGCCGCGATCTGGACGTCGCGGAGGCTGACGCCGGCGTCAAGCATGGTGGTGACGAATGTGTGGCGCAGCATATGGGGGTGCGTCCGCGGCATCCGTATGCCGGCGGCCGCGGCCAGGTACTTGATCTGCTTACCGACGCCGGCCTGCCGGTCACACTGCGCGCGCCCGCCGCCGCGGCGCCGCGCCCGCTGCTGCTGATCGCGGCCGGCGACGTTCCCGACGAGCTGCACGCCGCCCGCCACATCCAGTGGGGCAACGCCTACGTGCAGGTGTGGCAGGTACCCGGCGCCGGGCACACCAGAGGGTTGAGCACGGCGCCGGAGCAGTGGGAGCGCCGGGTCGTCGCGTTCCTCACCGGCGCGCTCGGCACCGCCGGCTGACGCCCGCGTCGACGGACCCGGGGCGGGCGCGCCGACCCGGGGTCCGTCCGTGCCGGGCGCCGGTTAGCGGGCCTGCGCGAACATCGCCGCGAGGTCCACCAGCCGATTCGTGTAGCCCCACTCGTTGTCGTACCAGCCGAACACCTTCACCAGCCGCCCGTCCGCGGCGGTCAGGCCGGCGTCGAAGACGCACGAGGACGGGTCGCCGATGATGTCGCGGGAGACCAGCGGCGCCTCGCTGTACCGCAGGACACCGGCGAGCGGGCCGGCCGCGGCGGCGGCGAACGCCGCGTTGATCTGCTCGACCGTCGCCGGCTGCGCCAGCCGGACGGTCAGGTCGGTCATCGAGCCGTTCTCCACCGGCACCCGCAGCGCGACACCGCCGAGCTTGCCGGCCAGATCGGGCAGGACCAGCCCGATGGCCTTCGCCGCGCCGGTGCTGGTGGGGATGATGTTGACCGCTGCGGTGCGGGCGCGCCGAAGGTCCTTGTGCGGCGCGTCGAGGACCATCTGGTCGTTGGTGTACGCGTGCACGGTGGTGAGGTAGCCCTGCTCGATGCCGAACGCCTCGTGCAGCACTTGCGCCATGGGTGCGGCGCAGTTGGTGGTGCACGACGCGGCGGACACGACGTCGTGCTGCGCGGCGTCGTAGGCGCCGGTGTTGACGCCCAGGACGATGGTGGCGTCGACGTCCTTGCCCGGTGCCGAGATGAGGACCTTACGGGCGCCGGCCTTGAGGTGGGCCGCGGCGTCGTCGCGGGAGCGGAACCTGCCGGTTGCCTCGATGACGAGGTCGACGTCGAGGTCCGCCCAGGGCAGGAACAGCGGATCCCGCTGGCGGAAGACCTCGATGTACTGCCCGCCGACGGTCATGCCGCCACCGGACAGGTCGACGTCCACCGTGGCGCGCAGCCGGCCGAACGTCGAGTCGTGCTCCAGCAGATGGGCGAGCGTCGCCGCGTCGTACTGGTCGTTGACCGCCACGACGGTGGCGTTGCCACCGAGCATGCCGCGGTCGACGAGGCACCGGATGAAGTCCCGGCCGATCCGGCCGAACCCGTTGATGGCAATCCGGTATGTCATGGCGTCCTCCTGAGACCCCTGCCGTGAGGCCGCGTCAGCCCCATCCGTCCCACCATCACCCCTGGGCGGCGGGCCGGCACGGGCCGAATGTCATCACCCGGCAGGGCGATCGGCTCGACCCCGCCGGTCACCCCCTGAACAGGACTTTTGCCCCTGCCGTTCGGGCCGGTCCCTCAACGACCGTAGCGGCAGATGACACCGGACAATCGAGGAGCGCGCCCTGGTGGCGATCCACTACACCGGCCGTGGCGTCGCGACGGTCTCCGGAACGGCCAGCCGGTCGCTGACCCAGGCGACGTTCGCCGCGCTGAACGCGCCATCGGTGCAGCAGACGCAGCCGTGGCGGTGGCGCGTCGGCCGGGACCGCCTCGAGCTGTTCGCCGACTGGGACCGGCAGCTGGCCGACGTCGACCCCGACGGGCGGCTGCCCCTGATCAGCTGCGGCGCGGCGCTGCACCACGCCCGGGTGGCCCTCGCAGCCGCTGCCGTCGGCCACGGCGACGTCGCAGTGCACCTGACCCCGGACCATCCCCGGCCGGCGAGGTCCGGGCCGGCCTGGTGCTGCAGCACCTGCTGCTGCTCGCCGCCGACCTCGGGCTGACCGCGGCGATGTATTCGCAGCCGATCGAGGTCCCGGCCGTGCGGGAGGAGCTGCGCCTGGCCCTGCGCCGCGCGCACGACCCGCAGCTCGTGCTGCGCTTCGGATACGCACCAGCGACGTGCTTCACCAACCGCAGGCCGGTCGCCGACGTCATCGACGAGCGCTGACCGGCGCTGACCGGTGCCGCCGGGTGCCGCCGGGTGCAGTCAGAGCGGCACGTGCCAGCTGACCCTGGTGCCGGGCGAGGCCGGTTCGACGGTGCAGCGGAGGCCGAACCGCACGACCTCATGGTCGTCGAGCAGATACACCCGGATCACGCGTCCATTGCCGCCCCGGCCCGGCCGGCGCGGACGGGCCGAAGGCCCTGGAATGTCCGGGGCCTCGGCATCGTTGCCACCGCGGGCGGTGCCCTATTCGGCCGCCTCGTCCAGGATGCGCCGGGCGTCGCGCTCGACGAGCACCGGGACGAACGCGTACACCTCGGCGGTCGCGTACAGGTCGGTCACCTGGTTGACGGTCTGCCGGACCACTTCCGGGTCGTGGCGGCCGGCGTACCGGCGGATCAGCCGCTCGGTCGCGTGCTCGATGGCGTGCCGCTCAACCTTCGTCTTTGCCTCAGCGGCGAACATGGTCCCCGCTCCCTTCCGCGATGGTATCGATCCCGTGCCGACCCTCGCCGATCACCACCCCGCCGCGACAGAGACCTTCGTCCCGCATCCGTCACACCGTGCCGCCGCCGGAGGTCCCGCGGAGGGCCGGGACGTAGGTCCTGCGGGCAAGGGTGGTTGTCCTCTGCCCCGTCACGTGCCGGTGCCCGACGCTCATGGCATCACACAGCAACGCCAGCCAAGCCCCGGAGGGTATGCCATGAAGCGCAAGACGCTCGACATCCTGGTCGGTCTGGGCCTCGTGGTCCTGGCCGGGCTCCTGCTGGTCGCCGGGCTCGTCCTGACCAGCAACGCGAACTTCGCCAACAATTACGTCAAGGACCAGCTCGGGCAGCAGCAGATCTCGTTCAAACCCGCCGACAAGCTCACGGCCGAGGAGAAGCAGTCGGCGTGCCTGGTCAAGTACGCGGGGCAGCAGCTGACTACGGGCAAGCAGGCGGAGTGCTACGCGAACGAGTTCATCGGCCTGCACCTGAAGTCGACCGCCGGCGGCAAGACCTACGCGCAGCTCGGTGACGTGCAGACCGGTCTGCGGGCGCAGATCGAGGCGCTGCCGAAGGACGACCCGGCGGCGGCGGACCTGCAGAAGCAGCTGACGGACACGACCACCGCCCGGGAGACGGTGTTCAAGGGTGAGACGCTGCGAGGGCTGCTGCTGACCTCGTACGGGTTCAGCGAGTTCGGGGTGAAGGCCGGCCAGGCCGCGCTGGTCGCCTACGGCGCCGCTGGTCTGCTGCTCCTGCTGGGTGCCGCCGGCCTGATCCACGCCGCGGCCACCCCCGCCTCGAAGGGCTTCGCGGTCCCCGAGACCACCGGCAGGGAAACCGTCGACGCCTGACCCACCACCGCGACCCATCACCGCGCCACCGACCCGGCCCGGGCCTCGCAACGAGGCCCGGGCCGGGCGCGTGCACCTCGGCACGTCGGAGGCCCGTCAGGACGGGCCGACCGGCCCTGCCGGCGCGACCGGCCGGCGGCGCAGGGGCGGACCGGGACCCGTACACGGAAGGGACGACATCGTGGTGATCGACATGGAACAGCGCCGGGTGTGCACCCCGCGAGCCCCTACCAGCTGCGCGCGGTGGACCTGGACGCCCGGCCCGCGGCGGTGATCCGCGCGTGCCCACCGCCCGCGGGACTTGCCGCGTGGCTGCCCGCGGTGGTCCGGCGGCTCGACCGCGAGCTGGACCGGCAGCGGGTGGCCGCGATCAGGCCGCTCTTCGTCCGGCGCCGCACCACCGCGGCGGGTGCCCAGCTGGAGGTGGGCTACCTGGTGAGCGAGCCGATCGAGGACGGCGCCGAGGTCATCGCGTCCGGCCTGCCCGGCGGGCCCGCGATCATGGCGGTCGGCGTGCGGCCCGACGAGGTCGGCGCCGCCCGTGTGGTGCTGCGCGACTGGCTTTCCGCGCGCGGCTTCCGTCCCTCCGGCGCCGGCTGGCAGTGTGGTGCTGGTCCGGTCCGTCGACCGCGGCGGATCGCCGGTGCACGCGGCCGCACCGCAAGCCACGGCACCCCGGGCGGCCGCGCCGCAGGAGGTGCTCGCCGACCGGTTCGCCCGCGGCGAGATCGACGAGGAGGAGTACACGCGGTGCCTGCGGGTGCTGCACACGACCCCTGGCGGCACCTGACCGCACGACCGCGGCAGGCGGGCGAGTCGCCATGACCCGCCCGTCGGCCGCGACGTTGCGCCCGGCGCCCGCTCACGGACCCGCGCCCGGCGCGGCCTTCGCGGGTGCGCCGGGACTCGGTGCCGGCCGCCGTCATCGTGCCGGGCGCCGTCGTGCCGGGCGGGCCCACGGGTGGCGGGCCCACGGCAGACGGCCCGCCGTGGTGGCGGCCCAGGCCCGAGGCTCCGCCGTACACCAGCACAAACCCGACGAGGATCAGCACCGCCGCGGTGACCAGCAGGCCACCACCCAGCGGCACGAGCGCCGGAACGCTGACGCCCAGCCGGGTCCCGGCGGTGACCGACCGGGAGCCGTCGGCATTCGCCAGCACGACGACGTAGTCGCCGGTGGCGGCGAGCGCGTCCCACTCCAGCCGGATCGTGCCGGTGCCGCTGACGGCGGTCACCCAGAACGTCTCCCCGGCCGGTGCGCCCACGGTCCGCGCGTCCCCGCCGACCCGGCGGTACGTCGCGGCGCCGCCCTGGTCCCACGCCCCGACGAGCTCGTCGCGGGCGGTGCCGGCCAGCCAGCGGTGCACGTCCGCGGCGCGCGCGACGCCGAGGAACAGCGGGGTCTGACCCTGCCCGGTCGCGGTGACCCGGACCGTGCCGAAGTCGCCGCGGCGGCGCAGCCGCCACGTGTCGGTACCGTCGATGGTCATTGCCGGGCTCGTCACGGCCGCGGTCGGCGTGGACAGCGTCACCGTGCGGGTGGTGGCGTACCCGTCGGCGTCGCGGTTCGCGTCCACGGCGAGCAGGACACCACCGCCGAGGCCGGCGGCGAGGCCGGTCAGCAGCAGCGCCACGCCGGCGGCCAGCGCCACGACCCGCAGCACCGTGGCGCCCGGACCGGGCGGCGACGCGGGCGGTGGCAGCGGCGCGGCCGGCGAGATCCACGGCGCGACCGTGCCGGTCCCGGCCGGTGGCGGCGCGTCCGGGTCCACCGGCTCGTCGCCACCCTGGTCGAGGCGGAACGGCGGATATCGACCGGTCAGCAGCGCCACGTAGGCGATCACCCGCAGGCTCCAGCGGGCGACGCCGGTCAGCAGGTCGTACAGGCCGCGCGGGTACCTGCCCGTGACCGCCAGGCCGATGGCCGCGATGAGCACGATCTCGCCGGCCCGGGCGCCGGCGAGCGCCCGGTCGACGACCGTCTGCGCCGTGATGCCTGCGCTGGTGCCCTTCCAGCCGAGGTGTCGACGCTCCAGCGCACGGCGACGTACCCTGCCGCGTTGACCGCCGCGATGGTGCGCTCGTCGCGATCGCCGAACGGGAGCCGGAACCGCGGCCGGGGATCCGTGCCGCCCGCAGCGGCGATCCGGCGTTCGCCGCCGGCGAGCTCGGTGCCGATGGCGCCGGCCGGCAGCCGCGTGAAGTACGGATGCGTGGCCGAATGATTGCCCAGCCGGTGCCCGGCCGCCGCGATCTCGCGCCACGACGGTGAGCGTCGTGCCCAGCACGATGGCGAGCACGCCGGCGACGGGCCAGATCGGACCCATGACGACCTCCCGGTGCGGGCGCGCGGCCCGCGGGCGGCGCGCCGCTGCACCATCACGATGCCGCCGGTCGGGTGCGACACGGTAGGGCCGGACGGCACGTGCGGCCCGGTCAGTCCTCGGCGGGCGGCCGGTACAGGTCGAGCATGCGCATCCGGGTCGCCTGCATGCGCTCCACGACCACCTCGACGAAGCGCCGGGTCAGCTCGTAGCCGAGTTCCGGCTCCGCGGCGCACATTGCCCGGATGCCGGCGCCGTCGAAGCTGATCGCCAGGACGGAGGTGTCGGCGGTGGCGCCGAAGTGCCAGCGGTAGGGCGGGAACATCCAGGACCAGCCGAGCACCTGCCCGGGGCCGATGGTCTCGACGACGACGGTGCCGCGGCCGGGCAGGTGCGTGTCGAGGCTCACCAGGCCGTCGCGGATGAGCCAGAAGCGTTCCGCGCGGCCGTTCTCGCTGAACAGGCGGGTGCCGGGGTGGACCGTGACCCGGTGTGAGTAGTGCCCCATGCGGTTCAGGAAATGGTCCGGTACACCGGCCAAGAACGGATGCGCGACGAGCAGATCGTGTGCGGTGATCATTGATCTCACCTCAACCGTGGTGTGGTCCCTGCATCCAGAGAACCGGTCCTGGCCCGGGTACCGGTAGAGCCGCGGGGCCCGCTGGTGCGGGACCTACGGCCCTTCGCCCAGCGGTTTGTCAGGCGTCCCCGTGCGCCCCGGTGTCAGCGGGCGCCGGCCCGTGCACGATCAGCACCGGGCACTCGGCGTGGTGCATGAGCTGCTGGCCGACGGAGCCCAGCAGCAGCCCGGCGAAGCCACCGTGCCCGCGGCTGCCCACGACCACCAGCTGGCCGGTGCGGGTGGCGCCGACGAGCACCTGCGCCGTGCGGCCGTTCACCAGCAGGGTCTGCAGCCGCACGGTGGGGTACTTCTCCTTCCACCCGGCCACCGTCGCCTCCAGCAGCTGGCGTTCGGTCGTCTCGATCACCGAGTAGGGCAGCGCGGTGACGGCGGCCGGCACGTATGCCCGGATCGCCAGCACCCCGGTGCCGCGCAGCCGCGCGGCCTCGAACGCGACGCCCAGCGCGGCGTCGGAGCTCGGTGATCCGTCGGCGCCGACCACGACCGGGCCGCCGGCCGCGTCGTGCCGGCCGCGCACCACGACCGTCCACCGCCGGCGTCCCGGAAGGGCTGATGGTCCCGGACCGTCATGCCGCCGCGGCGGCCCGGCGTCGCTGCCACGGCTTGGGCACCAGGCAGGCGGACACCGGCCGGCGGGGACTGCCCGGCACCGGCACGCCGTAGCCGATGCGCAGGATCATCTGCGGCCACCACCCGCCGTCCGCGGCGGTGAGCTGCCGGCGCAGGTCCGGCACCTCCAGCGCCTGCGTCATCGGCTGGACCGCCACACCCCGCACGGTGGCCGTCAGCAGCACCCGCTGCAGCGCCTGCCCGGCGCGCAGCCACGCCGCCCGGTCGTCGCCCCGGCTGCACAGCATCAGCAGCTGCGGCTCGGCCTCGAAGCGGGCCGCCGCCCGCGCGTCCGGCGGCAGGCCCAGCCCGAAGTCGCGCACGGCGACCGCCGACATCGCCGGCCGCGGCCCGAACGTGTCCAGGGCCACGCCGTCGTACCGGAAACCGGTCGGCGCGGTCCACGCGAGGATCTCCCGCCGGTACGCCGGATCCATGCGCTGCAACGTGTCGGCCGTCCAGGTCAGCCCGAGCACGACCTTGCGCCGGACCGGGTCCAGCGCGGTGATTGCCGCGCCGGCGCCCGTCGCCGCCGCGCACAGCTCGCCGACGGTGCCGGCTGGGACCAGCGCCGCCCGGAACGGCCGCCGGTTGGTGTGCCGGCGGTGTATCGCCGCGGACAGCAGCCGGGTGCCCTCCGCGGGCATCCGGCGGGGACCGAACTCGACCCGCGCGACGTGGTCCGCACCGGCCGGCGCCAGCACCGGCGTGCGACCCGCCGCCGCCAGCACCAGCCGCAGGTTGAACACGGCCGCGCCGAGGCTCAGGTGCAGGGCCCGCCGCTGCGGATCGACGACGTCCAGCGCCTTGTCATGGTCCGCCAGGACGTCGAACCCACCGTCGCGGATCCGGAACCGCCACGGCTGCGTGTTGTGGATGGACGGCGCGGCGACCGCGGCGTTCAGACCGGCCGCGATCAACCGGTCCGTCAGTGGTCCGCTCATCAGGGACACTCCGACCTTTCGGGGGGCACGTTCGTGATCACCGTTGTCCAGCCAGCCGCCCGCGGGTAGGGCCGGAGGTCCCGTCGGCCCGGGAAGCGGCCGGGCCGTCCGCGCCGGCGTTCTGACCATGTGCGCGGGGAGTGCCGGTGGCGGCTCGCCCGTCCGCGCCGGCGTTGACCATGTGCGGCGGCAGCGCCGGCGGCGGCTCGCCCGCCAGGGCCGGCGGCGCCACCGGTGGCGCGGCGGCTCGCCGCCTCCCCGGCCTCCAGCTCGGCAAGTTGCAGGACCACCGCGGCGAGTGCCGCCTCGAGGCGCGGGACCCAGTGCCGTTCGACCGCCCGCACCCGCCGCCTGGTCCTGGCCAGCTCGTCCCCGACCGCGCGCAGTGCCGCCGCGGCGGCCGCATGGCGGGCCGCCGCGAGCGCCGCCGCACGGTAGGCCGCGGTCGCCTCGGCGAGCGCCGCGCCGCCGGTCGGCGCCCACCCCGGCGGCTGCAGGCGGACGTCGGGCGGCTGCGCGCAACGCACCCCCATCACCAGCGTCGTCAGCGCGTCGACCGCCGACACCCCGGTGATGACGGGGTCGGCCGGGCAACGGGCCGGTCGGTTCACCGCGACCGGCGGATCACGGCGACCGGGCAGTGCGCGTGGTGGAGCGCGGCCTGGCTGACCGAGCCGAGCAGCAGCCCGGTGAAGCCGCCGTGCCCGCGGGCGCCGACGACCAGCAGCTCCGCGCCGGCGGAGGCGTCGGCGAGCGCCCCGCCCGCGCGGCCGATGACGACGTCGGACCGCACGTCGACCTGGGGGTACTTCTCCCGCCACCCGGCGAGCGACTCGGCGAGCACCCGCCGCGCGCTGGCCTGTGTGTCCTGCTCGCCGTACACGGGTGGGGCGATGCCATCGGGCTGCCCGGCCACGTGCCACTGGGCGGCGGTGATCGCGGTGAGGCCGGTGGCCCGGAAGGCCGCCTGCTCGAACGCGAAGCCGAGGGCGAGTTCCGCGCCGTGCGAGCCGTCGACGCCGACCACGATCCGGCCGGCGTCCGGCCCGGCGGGACGGTCATCGTCCCGGACGATGACCACCGGGCAGCCGGCGTGCGCGGCGAGCTCGACCCCGGTCGCGCCGACCAGCAGGGCGGCGAAGCCGCCGAGCCCGCGGCTGCCGACCACGACGAGCGCCGCCTGCCGTGAGGCGGCCATCAGGGCGGGCACGCACAGCCGGGTCGAGGTCTCGGTGGTGATGTTCAGGGTGGCGCTGACCTCGCGGGCCAGCGCGGCGGCGTCGGTGAGGACCCGTTCCGCCGCCGCCCGGACATCGGTCTCGTAGGCGACCGGCAGTGCCATCCCCGCCGTCGGGTAGGCCAGCTCAGGCCAGTTGTGCGCGTGCAGCAGGTGCAGCGGCCGGTGCCGCCGGGCGGCGTCGGCCGCGGCCCAGCGCACCGCCAGCGTGCTGCCGGCGGAGCCGTCGACACCGACGACGACGGCGGTGGCTGCGATGGATGACGTGCTCATGACCACTCCTCGGACAGCTTCCGCGGTCAGCGGACCACCGCGACCGGGCAGGATGCGTGATGGATCATTGCCTGGCTCACCGAGCCGAGCAGCAGCCCGGTGAAGCCGCCGCGCCCGCGCGAGCCGACCACGACGACGTCGGCCCGCTCGGCGGCGCCGAGCAGCGCGGCCGCCGCCAGCTGAAACGGTTTCGCGGTTGTGACCGGCACCTGCGGCGCGACCGAGCGGGCGCGGGCCACGGCGTCGTCCACGATGGTCGTGGCGGCCTCCCGGACCAGCTTGTCCAGCGCGGCGGTGCGGTGGGTGCCCAGCGGCTGGTAGACCACGGGCCACGCGTAGGCGTGCACGATGTGCAGCCGGCGGTGCCGCCGGGCCGCGTCCGAGGCCGCCCATTCCACCGCCGACAGGCTCTCCGGTGAGCCGTCGACACCGACGACGACGTCGAACTGGTTGTCCATGACGGACTCCTTCCAAAGACGCTCCGGCGTCTTCAGCGTCCTGCGGCCGGACCCGCCGTGACCAGGGCCGAAGGGCACTGGCCGGGACCCGGGGGACGGGACCGGGCGGTCCGTCGTCGCGGCGACGCCAGCGGACCGCCCGATCGGCCGGTGCTGCTCAGGTGTCCAGCAGCCGGATCACCACCAGGCGGTGGTCCGGGTCCTGCGGTGCCTTGCGGTGGCGCTTGTACGAGGCCAGTTGCAGGGCGTAGCCCGGGTCGCCGGGGGCGATCGCGACGGCGTGCGCGTCGTGGACCCGCCGGCCCACGGTGACCGTCAGGGTGCGCCCGGCGCCGGTGAAGTTGCGCCACCAGCGTTTCGAGGCGGCCCGGGCGGCGAGGACGAGCAGCCGGTCGCCGTCGGCGGCGTACTCGACCGGCAGCGACCGGTGCACGCCGGTGACGGCGCCGGTGTATTCCAGCTTGCAGATGTGGCCGCTCAGCAGCGCGTGCAGCGGCGAGTCCAGGATCCGCAGGACCAGGTTGCCGCTGCGGGCAGGCGCGCCGGCGGTCATGCCGTCCACCCGCCGTCCGCGCTGATGACCGCGCCGTTGACGTTGATCGCCTCGGCGCAGCCGAGCCAGGCGATGAGCGCGGCGATCTCCTCGGGCTCCGCCGTGCGGGTGGCCCGCGCGAAGGAGTTCTCCAGCCGCTCGTACGCCCAGCGCGACCTGACGGCCGCGGTCCTGCCGATGTTGGTGCGCACGCCGCCGGGGCAGACGGCGTTGGTGCGCACGCCGTCCGGGCCGTACAGGTACGCCAGCGAGCGCGTCAGCCCGATCAGCCCGTGCTTGGCCGACGTGTACGCCGTGCCGGCCACGGAACCGGTCAGGCCGCCGATCGAGGAGACATTGACGACGGCGCCGCCGGCCGCGCGCATCGCGGGGATGACCGCCCGGCACAGCCGCATCGGGCCGGTCAGGTTCACCGCGATGACCCGGTCCCACACCGCGTCGTCGAGGTCGGTGACGGGCAGGAAGTGGTCCATGATGCCGGCCACGTTCGCCAGGAGGTCCACCGGCGCGCCCTGCAGCGCCGCGACGACCCGGTCGACGTCGGCCTGCTCGGTGATGTCGGCGGTGACCAGCTCGGCCTGGAGCCCTTCCACGGCGAGCAGCTTGCCCGTCGCCTCGAGGCCGGCCGCGTCGACGTCGCAGCCGACGATGATGGCGCCCTCGGCCGCCAGTCGCAGGACGGTCGCCTGCCCGATGCCGGAACCCGCACCGGTGATGAGGGCGACCCGCCCGGTGTACCGCTGATTCGTCATGTCGATCCTCCGGGAGTCGGGCGCGGCGGTCGCCACGCGGCTGATGCGCTCAGCGTCACCCGCCGGCACCGGCGTGAGCAGGGCCGAACGTCCCGGTGCGGCGGGCCGGGACGGCCGGGGCTGCCCGGCGTTCAGCCCACCAGCGACCGCACCGAGGCGATGATGTCGGTCAGCCCATGCTTGGCGTCGGCGAACAGCATGCCGGTGCGCGGGTCGTGGAGCTGCGCCGGGAGCACGGTGCGCTGGCCGCGGTCGACGGGATCAGCGGGCCCCGGCGCACTGCCGGGGCCCGCCGCCGATCGGTTCAGCCGCTCTTCTTGACCGGCTTTGCGGCCTCGACGACGACCGGGATGTGCCGGCCGGTCGGGTGTGCCTCACCGATCGCGACGCTGATCTCGAGGATGCCGTCCTTGTACACCGCCGACAGCGTCTCGTCCTTCGCGCCGAGCGGCAGCGCGATCGTGCGGTGGAACGTGCCGTACCGGAACTCCGAGTGCCCCTTGTCCCGCTGTGACTCGACCCGGGTGACCGACAGGCGCAGGGTCCCGTCGGCGTACGTGATGTCGACGTCCTTCGCAGGGTCGATGCCCGGCAGTTCCGCTCGCACCGTGTAGCGGTCCTCATCGAGGTCGTCCTCGATCCGGATCGCCGGCTCCGTGAACGGGAACCAGGACGGGCCGTTGAGGTCGAACGACATGAGTGGAGTAGCGCGCAGCCTGGTGGCCAGCATGGTGATCCTCCTCCTTCTCCTCCCGCTCAGCACAGCACGCCGTCGCGCGCGGCCTGTAGGGCGTTGGTCCCGTCCGGCCGGTGCGAAGGGCACGTGAGGAGCTCGGCGCGGTCACGGCGAGGGCTTGCCGGTGCGGGCATGCCGTAGCCGATCCGCAGAATCATCTGGGGCGACCAGGGGTCGGCCGGGTCGGTGACGGCGCGGCGCAGCCGGGGAATCTCCAGCAACTGGGTCATCGGCTGGGTGTCCACGCCGCGCACCGTGGCGCTGAGCAGGACCCGTTGCAGCGCCTGACCGGCCCGGACGCGGGCGGCGCGGCTGCTGAGCACGACGAGCTGTGGATGCGGCTCGAACACCGCGGCCGGCCGCCGCGGATCCCGCGACAGCAGGCCGAAGTCGCGCAAGGGCAGCCTGCCGTGGACGTCACGCGGACCGATGGGATGGGTCGTTGGTCCCGTGTAGCGGGGTGGCACCGGGACGGGACTTCAGGCCCTGTGGGGCGCGACGAACGGCCCTGGAGCGGCCGCGGCCGCGGAGATCGAATGAGCTCAGGCGGTCGCAACCCCGCCCGTGGCCGAGGGAAGGACGAGATGATGTCCCGCACGCACGACGAGGTCGAGGTCCAGATTCAGCTCCAGGCCGGCATGGATCCGCAGCTGCAGGTGTACGCCCGCGACAAGCTCACCGCGGTGCTGGGGCACACGGGACGCCCCGTGCTCTACGCCAGGGTCCGCCTCGACCGGATCGCGAACCCCGCCGCCACCCGGCCCGTCACCGCCCGGGCCGAGATCGACCTCAACGGCCGGGTGCTGCACGCCGAGGTGTCCGCCGACGGGCCGTACGAGGCGGTCGACCTCCTCCAGGACCGGCTGCTGGGCCGGCTGGAGCACGAGAAGGCCGGATACCGCTGACGCACACATGGGTCCCGCCGGGACGGGACTTTCGGCACTGTGTCCTCCCGCCCGCCGCGGGTGACACTGGCCCGCGTCGCGATCCAGGAGGTGTTCCGGTGGCGCAGCTCGACGTGCCGGCGATCGGCCCCGCGGGTGACGTGGACGTGCTCAGCCGCGGGTCGATCGATCCCGCCCTGCGGGAGGCCGCGCGGGCGGCCATCGCGGCCGTGGTCGCGCGGCACCGCACGGCGGGTGCGGCCCGGCTGCGGCTGACCGCCGGGCACCACGCGGCCTGCCCGGCGGTGGTGCAGGTGAACCTACGGGTCGGCGGGGCGTCGGCCCGCATCCAGGTCGACGGCCCGACGTTGCCGGCGGCCGTCGCGGCCGCCATCACCCGGCTGGACCGCCAGATCATCCGGCTGGCGACCGCGTGGGCGCCGTGGCCGTGGCCGGACCCGCAGCGGCGCACGCTCGCCGTGCCCGGCCCGGCCCGGATCACCCGCCGCAAGGCGGTGCCGCTGCGGCCGCGCAGAGTCTGTCAGGCCGCGTCGATGCTCGCCGCGATGGACTACGACGTGTGCCTGTTCACCGACGCCGACACGGGTGAGGACGCGGTCGTCTACCGCGCCGGGCCCAGCGGCCTGCGCGTCGCCCGGCAGCGCAGCATGCGACCGGCCGGCACGCCGGGCACGCCCGCACCGACGGTCAACTCCCGCCGCACGCCGGTCCTCGCGCCGGAGGCGGCCGCGGCCCGCCTCGCCGAGGGCTGGCTGCCCTTCCTCTTCTTCACCGACCAGGACAGCGGCCGCGGCGGCCTCGTCCACCGCCGCTACGACGGCGGCGTCGGCCTGCTGACCCCGGCCGGCGCGGCGCCCGTCGGCTGAGCCGCCGCCGGGCAACCTACGGGCCGGTTTGGGCCGGCTGCAGAAACGCGTCCACCTGGCGGCAATCTGGCTGGCGTCGATCGGCACGATGCTGTCGGCGCACTTCATCGTCGCCGCCAACTCGTGGATGCAACTCCCGTCGGGTACACGGTCAACACCGAACGTGGTCGCGCCGAACCGACCGGCATCTGCGCCGTGCTGACCAACTTCACGACCCTCGTGACGTTCCCGCACACCATCGCGGCGTGCTTCCTCACCGCCGGCGCGCTCATGCTGCCGTAAGCACCTGGCACCTGTGCCGCCGCAACCAAGGTCGAATTTGGCGGCGGGGCAGCGGCGCGGCGATGGCGGAGCAAGGGATGGCGGCGGAGCGGTGCCGGCGGAGCGTCCGCCGGCCGTGATCCGATGGTCAACCGCGAGCGAGGCAACCGAAGGTCGGTGCGTGCGGCGGCTGAGCGCGGCCGCCGGCGTGGGCCGGTGGTCGTCACTCCCGCGGCACGCGGACCGGGTGGTCGGCGGAGTCTTGCACGGCCATGGCGGCCATGGCCGCGCGGTAGGAGGCGCGGTCCATGGAACCGGCCATCAGCCGCTGGGTCGCGTCGCTCTCGGCGCGACCGCGGCGGCGTTCCTCTGAGGTGGCGAGCCATCTCGCGATTCGCGGCCGGCACCGTGTGCCGTCCGGGGCGTCGCCGCGGACGGCCAGGACGTGCAGGGTGATCAGCACGATGTAGGCGGCGGCGGCGACCGTGGCCACGAGCATGACTGCCACCATTCGACTCACCCCTGCTGGTCCGCCGGGTGGGCGATCAGGACCGGGCACTCGGCGTGGTGCATGAGCTGCTGGCCGACGGAGCCCAGCAGCAGCCCGGCGAAGCCGCCGTGGCCGCGGCTGCCGACGACGACGAGCTGCGCCGTGTGCGACACGCCGATGAGGACCTTCGCGGCCCGGCCCACGGCCAGGAGCGCCTCGAGCTTCACCGACGGGTACTTCTCCTGCCAACCCGCCAGCGACGTCTCCAGGTCGGTGCGTTCCGCGGCCTCGATGGCGCTCAGCGAGAGCACGGACGGCGGCGGTGGGACGTAGGCCCTGATGGCCACGACGTGGGTGCCGCGCGCGGCGGCGGCGTCGAAGGCGAGGCCGAGCGCGGCGTCGGTGGCCGGTGAGCCGTCGACGCCGACGACGACGGGGCCGGCGGCGGTCGTCTCGGTGCGGCCGCGCACGACGGCGACCGGCACCCGGGCGTGGGTGGCGACCTGCTGGCTGACCGAGCCCATGAGGAGGTTCGCGATGCCGCCGGCGCCGCGGTTGCCGACGACGAGCAGCCGCGCCCCGCCGTGGGCGAAGTCGAGCAGGGTCGGGGCGGGCGCGCCGTGGACCAGGGTCGCGACGGCGTCGACGCCGGTGCCGCGGGCGCGGACGGCGGCGGCCGCACCCGTTGCCAGCTCCTCGGCGCGGCCGCGGAGCTCCTCCGCCTCCTGGGCGGTCGGGTGGTAGTGACTGCCCGTGGGCCAGCTCACCTGATACGCGTGCACGATCTGCAGCGGCGCGCCGGTCCGCTCGGCCTCGTCGGCGGCCCAGTCCACCGCCCGGCGCGACTCGTCGGAACCGTCGTATCCGACGACGATCCTGGTCCTGTCCATGGTCTCCTCCTACGCGGTTCGTGCCTTCGGCACCAGCGTCGGCCGCCGCGCGCGGACCCGGCAGAGGCATACGGATCGGCCGGTGCGGGACGTTGGTCCCGCCGTCAGCGCAGGGGCAGGCCGAACGTGCGACCGGCCGCGCGCAGCTCGTCGCGGGCGGCCGGGTGCGCGGCCCGGTCGACGATCTCCTGCGCCTGCTCGACCGAGTCCCGGCCCCAGATCCTCGCGGTGCCCTGCTCGGTGACGATGTAGCTGTGCTGGAACGACGTGACCGGGCCGGACACCAGCGGCACGACCGATGACACGTCGGCCTTCGGGTGCCAGGAGCGCAGCGCGATGACGGCGTGCCCGCCGGGGGAGTGCATGGCGCCGACGATGAAGTCCGTCTGACCGCCGAAGCCGGAGTGGGTGCGGTTACCGACGCGGGTCGCGTTGGCCTGGGCGAACAGGTCGACCTGCAGGGCGCTGTTGACGCTCATGAGGTTGGGGTGTGCGGCGATCGTGCCCGGGTCGTTGGTCTTCTCGGTGCGGAGCATGCGGATCCGCGGGTTGTGGTCGACCCAGTCGTACAGCTCCGCCGAGCCGAAGCAGAAGGACGCGGTGACCGGCGTGTCCCGGTCCAGGCAGCCGGCCTTCTCCAGGGCGAGCGCGCCGTCGCTGAACATCTCCGACCAGATCCGCAGCTCGCGGCGCTCCAGCAGCGCGTCGAGGGTCGCGTCGGGGATGGCGCCGATGCCGAGCTGCAGCGTGGCCCGCTGCGGCACCAGCGCGGCGACCCGCCCGCCGATGGCGGCCGACATCGCGTCGGGTGCCGCGACGGCGTGGGTGGCCAGGGGCTCGTCGACCTCGAGGAGGTAGTCCACCGCTTCGAGAGGCACCATGGCGTCGCCGTGGGTGACGGGCATCGCCGCGTTTGCCTGGGCGACGACGATGCCGCCGCGGGCGCGGACCGCCTCGATCGCCGCGGGCAGGACGTTGACCTCGACGCCGAGGCTGACCGCGCCGTCCTCGGGCGGGGAGGTGTGCAGCAGCACGACGTCGGGCGCGAGCCGCTGCCGGAACAGCTGCGGCACCAGCGACAGCCGGCACGGGAAGTAGTGCAGGCGCGGGTGTCCGCGCATACCGGGGCCGACGAACGCGGACTCGTAGACGACGCCCTCCCGGTCGGGCAGGCCACGCTGGGCGTTGAGCATGAACAGGCGGAACTCCGCGACGGCGGCGTCGGCGACGGCGATCAGCCGGCGTGGGGCGGCGTAGTTGCCGCTCGCGACGATCCGCGGGATGCCCGGCAACGCGCTGAGAATCCGCGCGAGTTCCGGCTCTGTCACTGTTCGCATGCCGTGCTCCTCGTCGAAGGTTGCCCGTGGATCATGCTAGGCGGCCGCCGAGAGCCGGGGCAGGGCCGGACGGCACCGATCGTGGCGGCCCATCGGCCTGTCGCGCAGCGGGAAGCAGGACCGGTGCCGGCCGGGGAGAAGGGCCCGCCGAGGAGGGGCCGTTGTGCCCTGGCCGGGCCGGGCACCGCCGGGGAGAGTGGACCGATGGCATCGATGCGCGCCCTGAGCCGCGAGCACTGCCTCGAGCTACTGGCCTCGGTGCCAGTGGGCCGGGTCGTGTTCAGCATGCGGGCGCTGCCGGCGATCCGGCCGGTCAACCACCTCGTCGACGGCGACACCGTCGTCATCCGCAGCAACCTCGCGGGTGCCCTGGCCTCCGCCGCCACGCAGAGCGGCGCGGTCGTCGTCGCGTACGAGGCGGACACCCTCGACCTGGACAGCCACACCGGCTGGACCGTGATCGTCACCGGCACCGCCCGGCTGATCCTCGACGCGGCTCGCCAGGCCCGCTACGAAGGGCTGCTGCGCCCGTGGGTGGACGAGCCCATGAACTGCGTGATCGGCATCGACTGCGACCTCGTCACCGGGTACGAGCTGACACCCGCCTGAAATGCGGCTCAGCGTGCCGGCGGGCGGCCGGACGCGGCCGGGGTCGCTCCGGATCTCTCAGCGCCCCGATGAGGACCTGCGCGGCGAACCCGGCCAGCAGCGGGACGAGGACGGCGCCGAACCGGTCGGCGGCCGCGGCCGGGGATCCGGCGCGCAGCAGGGCCCACGCGTCGACGCAGAGTGCGATGAGCAGCCAGCCGCCCGCGGCGGCGATCGACCAGGTGGCGAACGACGACGGTGGCCGCTGCCCGGCGGTGCGTGCCGCGGTGGCGGCGGTGCGCAGGGCCGCGGCGGCGAAGACGGCGAGCCCGGCGGCGGCGAGCACCGGCCACCAGGCGAGCACCCCGGCGCCCGGCAGGGCCAGCCCGGTCACGGCCGTGGGCAGCGCGGTGCGGGCCGCGCGGGCGGCGCCGTCGACCATACGGGTGCGCAGCACCGTGGGCCACAGCGTGAGCAGAGTGCCCAGGACGGTAAACGTGACCCAGCCGAGCAGGTTGACGTGGGCGTGGAAGAGCAGCAGCCGCGGGCGCAGCGCGTCGTCGGTCACCAGCATCCACGCGCCGACGGGGACGCCGGTGAGAAGGGCGATGGACGCGGCGAGGTAGTAGTGCGCGGTGACGGCGAAGCGGGCCGGCAGCGCGGTGCGGACCTGCCGCGCCAGCCAGGCGAGGTGCGCGGCGCTGGCGGCGAAGACGGCGCCGGCCCCGGCGACGCCGACCCACGGCAGGTCGGCGGCGCCGCCGGCGTTGAGCAGGGCGAGCCGCGCCGCCTCGGCGCGGCGGTGGGCCGGGACCGGGGTGCGCAGGACCGCGGCGGTGAAGCGGGCGCTCCACACGACGATCGCGTTGGTGACGGCGCCGAGCAGGAGCAGGTGGATGGCAGCCACCGCCATTGCGGCAGCAACGGGTGCGCGACCCCGGTTGCGACGAGGCCGCCGAGGTGGACCAGGGGGAGCGCCCCGGCCCGGCGGTGCCAGGCAGCCCGGCCGGTGGGTGCCGCGGCGACGGCGGTCATGACAGGACCAGCCCCGCCGCGGGTGCGGGCCGCCGCAGGAGACGGGCCAGCGCGACGCAGAGCGCGAAGGCCGGCACGGCAACGACATTGGCGACGCCGGCCCAGCAGGAGCTTGCCCGCCAGGCTCGGGCCGGTCACGAGCAGCGTCAGCGCGCCGAGCCCGGAGCAGCCGGGCGCGAGCAGCGCCCACCGGGTGCCGAGCGTGACGGCCCGCTCCAGCGCGATCACCGGCCGGCGAAACCGAGGACCATCAGCGGCCCGTGCACCGCCTCGAGGGGCACCGGCGGCGCGGGCAGGGACGTGCCGAGCAGGAGCAGGGCGCCATACAGCCCGGCCAGCAGCGCGCACCCACCTGCGGGGCCCTGTATGGCATCCCAAGCTTCGCTGAGCACGGCGGCGGTCACGGCTGCGGCAGCAGCGTGCCCACCCTGGCCCGGACGGCCTCCACGGCGTCCCAGTCCGTGGCGTCCAGGGCGATCAGCGCCGCGGGGAACACCCCGTCCTGCTCCTTGAGGATGTGCTCACGCAACAGCTCCAGGGTGTCCATGAGCCGCGCGGGCCATCCCGGATCGGCCGGCGTGCCGTCGGCGGCCTGCGCGAGCACCGCCTCGATCGTGCGGTGCTCCGCCTCCAGCGCGGCCACCTGGCCGGGGAACTCGCCGGTCAGGAACGCGAACAGGCCGCGCTCCTCGACCTCGGTGTGCGGGCCGAGGATGGCGGCGATCCCGCGGGCCAGCTCGGCCATCCGCCCGGCGTCACCGATGGCGAGCGCGGCGCGGACCTCCCCGATCAGGTTCACCACCATGTCGTGCTCGCGGGTCAGCTCGTCGATCGTCGCCAGCGACTGGCAGCCGCAGTATTCACACATGTCCGTGCCTTTCGCCCGTGGCCGCGTCATGTGGCCCGTGCTCCAGCGTCCTGCAGCCCTGACCAGGCCTGACAGGGTCTTTCGTCCCGACCTTGGGGGAGCGGCACCGTGCCGCGGACCGCACCGGGCGGGCCCGTCACCGGAAGACCCGGGACCGCGGCAGCACCGCCGTGGTCCCGGGCCGGCCGCGTGCCCCGGTGGTGGGTCATGGGCCCGCGTTGTGGGGACTTTCGGCCCGTGCGCCGCGACCCGGCCCGGATCAGGGTGGGAAGGAGAGCAACGCCCCACGGAAGGGAGCAGGTCGATGCGTGCGCTGTTGGTACGTGACGTGATGAGCACCGGTGTGGTCACCGTCGCACCGGATCTCGGCTACAAACAGATCGTCGACCTCCTCGTGGAGTTCGGCGTCAGCGCCGTTCCGGTCGTCGACGACCGCCGGCGGGTGCTCGGTGTGGTGTCCGAGGCGGATCTGCTGCACAAGGTCGAGTTCAACGGTGCCGAGGTGCACGCCAGGCTGTTCGAGCGCCGCCGCCGGCGGCTGGCCAAGGAGAAGGCCGCCGGCGAGAACGCCGAGTCGCTGATGACCGCACCCGCGGTCATCGTCGCCGCGACGGCGACCCTCACCGACGCCGCCCGGCTCATGGAGCAGCGCAACGTGAAGCGGCTCCCCGTGGTGGACGACAGCGGCAACCTCGTCGGCATCGTCTCGCGCCGGGACCTGCTGCGGCGGTATCTGCGTGAGGACGCCACGATCAGGGTAGACGTCATCGAGTCCGTGCTGCGCGGCATCATGTGGATCGACCCGGTCGAGGTCGACGTCGCCGTCTCCGGCGGGCACGTCACGCTCGCCGGGAAGATCGACCGGCGCAGCAGCGCCCGGATCGCCGTCCGCCTGATCCGCGGCCTCGACGGTGTCGTCGGCGTCACCGACGACGACCTCAAATGGGGCTTCGACGACACGACGACCCGGCTCAGCCACACCTTCGACGCCTGATGCCCACCGGCGTCCGGTGCGGCACCGCTCAGCACTGACGGAGGACGACATGGCATCACGCATCCGGATCGTCGTGGGGTTCGACGGCTCCGCGGACTCGTGGACCGCGGCGCGGTTCGCGGTCGCGGAGGCCGCCGCCGACAACGGCGTGGTCCGTGTCCTGCACTCGCTGCTGGACCGGTTGGCGTACACCACGCTGCTGCCGCCCGACCTGACCGCCGACGAGCAGACCGTGGCGCACCGGCTGGTCGACGCCGCCCGCGACGAACTCGCGCGGGCGGCGCCCGGCGTCGACGTGCAGACGATGGTCGTGCAGCGGGCGCCCGCCGCCGCGCTGGTCCGCATCTCGCGATCGGCGGACCTCATCGTGCTCGGCCGGCACGGCCACGGCAGGGCACCCGCCGGCGGCGGGTTCCACCGGGTGCACGCCGGCGCCGTCGCGACCCACGTGATGGCCTACGCCTCGTGTCCGGTCGTCGCCGTCGGCCCCGGCCCGGCCGGCGATGCCGGTGGGCACGTGGTCCTGGGGCTGGACGCCGCGGCGCCGTCCGCGGCGGCGATCGCCTTCGCCTTCGAGGCGGCGCAGCGCCGCGGCACCGGCGTCCGTGTCTGCTCCGTCATGACGCTCGGCGGCCGGTTCGACGAGCCCCGCCACGACGCCGAGTCCCGCCTCGCCCTCAGCGAGGCCCTCGCCGGCTGGCGGGCCGCGTTCCCCGACGTGCCCGTCGCGCTGGACGTTCTGCACGGCGTCGACCCCGCGGCCCGCCTGCTCGACGCGGCCGGCGGGGCCGCGCTCGTCGTCGTCGGCGCCCGGGAACGCACGGGCCCGCCGCGTGGCGGTGCCGACGCCGTGCCCGACACGCTCGTGCGCAACGCGACCTGCCCGGTGGCGGTCGTGCGTACACAACGCCGGGACGCAGGCGCGGGACCTTGGTCATCTCCGGCCGGGCCGTCGGGCACTGGGCTCGACGTCGTGCCCGCCGAAGGATGAAGGTGTGGGCCGGCACGGTCCGCATCCGCCTCCGGAAGGAAGTGATGACGGTGACCGGGACCCTCGCCCCGCCGCTCGCCGAGCAGTTCGACGTGCCCGTCGAAGGCGCAGCACCAGCCGTTGACCGGCTGGTCGCCAGGGCGCAGCGGGCGCTTGCGGGCTACGCCGGACTGGGCCAGGAGCAGGTCGACCACATCGTGAAGAAGGCCTCCGTCGCGGCGCTCAGCCAGCACGGCCGCCTCGCCGAGCTGGCGATCGAGGAGACCGGGCGCGGCGTGTTCGAGGACAAGGCGGTCAAGAACGTCTTCGCGTCCGAGCACATCGCGCACAGCCTCGCCGGGCTGCGCAGCGTCGGGATCGTGGCCCGCGACGAGATCAACGGCATCGTCGAGATCGCCGAGCCGGTCGGCGTCGTGTGCGCCGTCACGCCGGTCACCAACCCGACGTCGACGACGGTGTTCAAGGCGCTGATCGCGCTGAAGACCCGCAACCCGGTCGTGTTCGCCTTCCACCCCGCCGCCCAGCGATGCAGCGCCGAGGCCGCCCGGGTCGTGCGCGACGCCGCGGTCGCCGCGGGTGCACCGCGCGACTGCATCCAGTGGGTCGAGGCGCCGTCGATCGAGGCGACCCAGACGCTCATGCAGCACCCCGGGGTGGCCGTCATCCTCGCCACCGGCGGCGGCGGCATGGTCCGCGCCGCCTACTCGGCCGGCAAGCCGGCACTGGGCGTCGGGCCCGGCAACGTCCCCGCGTACGTCGAACGCAGCGCCGACGTGGTGCGGGCCGTGCACGACATCGTGGTCTCCAAGACCTTCGACAACGGCATGATCTGCGCCTCCGAGCAGGCCGTCATCCTGGACGAGGCGATCGCCGAGCAGGCCCTGGCGCAGTTCGAGCGGCTGCACGCGCACGTCGCGACGCCGCACGAGAAGCAGCTGCTGGAGCAGTTCATCTTCGGCGTGGCGGGCGGCGCCAACTGCGCCGGCGCGAAGCTCAACCCGGACGTGGTGGGCCGCACCGCCGCCTGGATCGCCGCCGGCGCCGGCTTCGAGGTGCCCGCCGACACGTCGGTGATCCTGGTCCCCGTCGCCGGCGTGGGCCCGGACGAGCCGCTGACCCGGGAGAAGCTCTGCCCCGTCCTCGCCCTGCTGCGCGCCGACACGACGGACGAGGGGTTCCGCCTCGCCGAGCAGATGGTCGAGCTCGACGGGCTCGGGCACAGCGCGGTCATCCACACCGCCGGCGCCGCGACCGCGGAGGCCTACGGGCAGCGGGTCAAGGCCGTGCGGATCATCTGGAACTCGCCCTCGTCGCAGGGCGGCATCGGCGACGTGTACAACGCCTTCCTGCCCTCGCTGACCCTGGGTTGCGGCAGCTACGGTCGCAACTCGGTGTCCGGCAACGTGTCCGCGGTCAACCTGCTCAACATCAAGCGCATCGGCCGGCGGACCAACAACCTGCAGTGGTTCAAGATACCGCCGAAGATCTACTTCGAGCCCAACGCCATCCGGTACCTGTCGGACATGCCCGACGTCCACCGCGTCACCATCGTCACCGACCCGACGATGACCAGGCTCGGCTACGTCGACCGCATCCGCGGCGTCCTGCGCGCCAGCACCAACCCGGTCACCGTGCAGATCCTCGACAACGTCGAACCCGAGCCGACGATGGCCACCGTCGAACGCGGCGCCGAGCTCATGCGCTCCTTCCGCCCGGACACGATCATCGCGCTGGGCGGCGGCTCGCCGATGGATGCCGCGAAGGTGATGTGGCTGCTGTACGAGCACCCGGGCGTCGAGTTCACCGACATGCGGGAGAAGTTCTTCGACATCCGCAAGCGGGCCTTCACCTTCCCCACCCTGGGCGGCCTGGCGCGACTCGTGTGCATCCCCACGACGTCCGGCACCGGCGCGGAGATCACGCCGTTCGCCGTCATCACCGACACCACGACCGGCATGAAGTACCCGCTGGCCGACTACGCGCTCACCCCGAGCGTCGCCATCATCGACCCGGTGCTGACCGCCGACCTGCCACCGGACGTCACCGCCGACAGCGGCTTCGACGCCCTCACCCACGCCACCGAGGCGTTCGTCTCCGTCTACGCCAACGACTACACCGACGGCCTGGCCCTGCACGCGATCAAGCTCATCTTCGAGCACCTGCCCGCCGCGGTCCACCACGGCAGCACCGACCCGACGGCGCGGGAGAAGATGCACAACGCCGGGTCGATCGCCGGAATGGCCTTCGGCAACGCCTTCCTCGGCATGGTCCACGCCCTCGCGCACACCCTGGGCGCCACCTTCCACATCGCGCACGGACGCACCAACGCGATCCTGCTGCCGCACGTGATCCGCCACAACGGCACGGTCCCGGTGAAGCTGACCGCCTGGCCGAAGTACGAGCGGTACGTGGCACCGGAGCGCTTCCAGCAGATCGCGCAGGCGCTGGGGCTACCGGCCCGCACGCCGGAGGAGGGCGTGGAGTCCTACGCCGCCGCGGTCGAACGCCTGCGCGCCGAGGTCGGCATCGAGGGCTCGTTCCAGGCCGTGGGCGTGGACGAGCAGACGTTCCTGGACGCGCTGCCGCAGCAGGCGATGAACGCCTACCTGGACCAGTGCGCCCCGGCGAACCCGCGGATGCCGATGCTGGAGGACCTCCGCGAGATCATGCGGACCGCCTACTACGGCACCGCCCGGCCATGATCAGGGTGCGGTGGTGGCGCTGGACGGTCATGACGACCGCCGGGGAGCTCGCCGGCTTCACCGTCCCGGCCGCGGCCGGCGCCACCTCCGCGACCCTCGCCTGGCCGGCGGGCGCGTCCTATGCAGCACTGCTCGCCGCCGGCTTCGTCGAGGGTGCGGTGCTCGGATACTCGCAGGCGACGGTCCTGCGCCGGGCGCTGCCCGCCCTGCGGGTACGCCGGTTCTGGGCGGCGACCGGCGCGGCGCTCACGGGCCTCGCCGCGACCCGGATCGTCCCGGAAGGCCCGTCAGGACGGGACCACCGGCCCTGCCGCCCGTCCCGCGCCCAGACGATCGTTGACGCGAGCCACTTCTAGGGAGCCTGCCATGACACAGCACCCGCGAGCCGAGATCGACCAGGTCGCCGAGGCCTCGATCGCGGCGCTGCGCGCACCCTCGATCCTCAACACACAGCCGTGGCGGTGGCGCCTCGCCGGCAACCACGCGGAGCTGTGGGCCGACCGGTCCCGCCAGCTCGACGGCCTCGACGCCGACGGCAGGCTCCTGCTGATCAGCTGCGGCACCGCGCTGCACCACGTGACCGTGGCGCTGCTCGCGGCCGGCATCGCCGCCGACATCACCCGGCTGCCCGATCCGGCCCGCCCCGACCTGGTCGCCCGGATCCGGCAAGGGCAGCCCTGCCCCGCCGACAGCACCCTGTACCGCGCGATCTACCAGCGGCGCACCGACCGCCGCCCGTTCGGCGACGCCAGGCCCGCAGACGCGGTCGTCGACGAGCTGCGCGCCGCCGCCGAGCGGCACGGCGTGCACCTGCATGTCGTCCGCGACGACCAGGTGACCGCGTTCGCCTCGGCGGTCGCGCACGCCGGCGAGGTGGAGCGCGACGACCCCCGCTTCCGCGACGACCTGCTCGCCTGGACGACCCGGACCCGCGGCGAGCGCGACGGGGTGTCCCCGCGCAGCACCGTCGGGCCCACGCCCCGCACGATCGCACCGCGCGACTTCAACATCGCCCGGCCCGCGGCGCTCGATCCCGGCAGCGGCTCGGACCGCGGCACCCTGTACACCATCCTCACCGTCGACGACGAGGAACCGGCCGACTGGGTCGCCGCTGGTGAGGCGTTGTCCGACGTCTGGCTCACCCTGACCGACCGAGGGCTGGCAGCCTCGCCGATCAGCGAGGTCGTGGAGGTCGCGGCGGTGCGGGTGGCGCTGCGGCGGCTGCTCGGCGGCGTCGGGCACCCGGCGATCGCGATGCGGATCGGCACGCCCGTCGACGGCACGGAACCCGTCCCCGCCTCCATCCGCCGGTCCGGCACCGACACCATCGGACTGCCCGGACAGCCGTAGATGGCGGCCCGCTTCGGAGTAGTCTCGGGCAGGTATGCCCGGGACGACTGTTGACCTGAAAACCACAGCCTGAACACGCATATCGCAGAGAGGACGTCCGGTGACCACTGTCGCGGACCGCACCACAGACGAGAAGCTGACCGAGGTGCTCGCCCAGCCGACCGGCGACGAGGTCGCTCAGCTGGATGCCTGGTGGCGGGCGAACAACTACCTCACCGTCGGGCAGATCTACCTGCAGGGCAATCCGCTGCTGCGCCGCCCGCTCACCCCGGAGGACATCAAGCCCCGTCTGCTCGGCCACTGGGGCACCAGCCCGGGCCTGTCGCTGATCTACGCGCACGTGTCCCGGCTGATCCGGCTCACCGGCCAGGAGGCGATCTACCTCGCCGGTCCCGGCCACGGCGGCCCCGCGCTCGTCGCGGCCGGCTACCTGGAAGGCACCTACAGCGAGATCTACCCGGCGGTGTCCCAGGACGAGGAGGGGCTGCTGCGGCTCTTCCGGCAGTTCTCCAGCCCCGGCGGCATCCCCAGCCACGTCTCCGTGACGACGCCCGGCTCCATCCACGAGGGCGGCGAGCTCGGCTACGTCCTGGTCCACGCGTTCGGCTCGGTCATGGACAACCCGGACCTGCTGACCGTCGCGGTCGTCGGCGACGGCGAGGCCGAGACCGGCCCCCTGGAGGGCTCCTGGAAGGGCGTCTCGTTCATCAACCCGGCCCGCGACGGCGCCGTCCTGCCGATCCTGCACCTCAACGACGCGAAGATCGCCGGGCCGACCGTCCTGGGCCGCAAGGACCCGGCCGAGGTCCGTTCGCTGCTGGAGGGCCACGGCTACGAGGTCCTCGAGGTCGGCGGCGACGACCTGCCCGGTATGCACCACCGCTTCGCCGCCACTCTCGCCGAGGCCTGGGGGAAGATCCGGGGGATCCAGCGCGCCGCCCGCGACGGCGACTGGGACGGCACCCGGCCGCGCTGGCCGATGATCGTCCTGCGCTCGCCGAAGGGCTGGACCGGACCCGAGCAGGTCGACGGCATCCAGGTCACCGGCTCGTGGCGGTCGCACCAGGTGCCGCTGTCGGGGGTCAAGGACAACCCCGAGCACCTGGCGATCCTGGAGCGGTGGCTGCGGTCCTACCGGCCGGACGAGCTCTTCGCCCGCTCCGGCGCGCCCGTCGACCTGGTCCGCGGTCTTCCCCCCGAAGGCGACCTGCGGATGAGCGCCAGCCCGCACGCCAACGGTGGCCTGCTCACCCGGGACCTGGACATTCCCGACTTCCGCAGGTACGCCGTCGACGTCCAGATGCCCGGCGTGTCCCGCGCGGAGTCGACCCGGCGGCTCGGTGAGGTCCTGCGCGACATCTACAGCGGCAACCCGGACAACTTCCGGCTGTTCTGCCCCGACGAGACCAACAGCAACCGGCTCGGTGCCGTCTTCGAGGTCTCCGACCGTGCGTTCATGGAGCGGGTCACGGACGCCGACGTCGCGCTCGGCCGCGACGGGCGGGTCATGGAGGTGCTGTCCGAGCACAACTGCCACGGCTGGCTGGAGGGCTACACCCTCACCGGCCGGCACGGCATGTTCGCCACCTACGAGGCGTTCGCGATGGTGTCCGCGTCGCAGACCGTCCAGCACGGCAAGTGGCTGCAGGAGGCGAAGCGGCTGGACTGGCGGGCGAAGGTGCCCAGCCTCAACGTCCTGCTCACCTCCACCGCCTGGCGTAACGACCACAACGGCTTCTCCCACCAGGGACCAGGTCTCATCCAGGTCGTGCTGACCCAACGCGGTGACGTCGCCCGGGTGTATCTGCCGCCGGACGCCAACACCCTGCTGTCCGTCGCCGACCACTGCCTGCGGTCCCGCTCGTACATCAACCTCATCGTCATCGACAAGCAGCCGCAGTTGCAGTGGCTGAACATGGACGAGGCGGTCGAGCACTGTGCGCGGGGCGCGGGGATCTGGGACTGGGCCGGCACCGACGACGGGACGACCGACCCCGACATCGTCCTGGCCTGCGCCGGCGACGTCGTCACCATGGAGACCGTCGCCGCGGCGCGCATCCTGCGGGAGCGGCTGCCGAAGCTCAAGGTGCGGGTCGTCAACGTCGTGGACCTGATGACGCTGCCCCGGCCGAAGGACCACCCGCACGGGATGAGCCCGACCCGCTTCACCGAGCTGTTCACCGACACCGTCGACGTCGTCTTCGCCTTCCACGGCTACCCGGGCGCGATCCACCAGCTCGTGCATGGACGCCCGGACGCCGACCGGTTCCGGGTCCGCGGCTTCATCGAGGAGGGAACGACCACGACCCCGTTCGACATGACGGTCCGCAACCGCGCGTCGCGCTACCACCTCGTCATGGACGCCATCAACAACGCCAAGCGGCTGCCGCGCGGCGCCACGGAGCTCAAGGCCTGGTGCGAGCAGAAGCTCGCCGAGCATGAGGCGTACGTCGTGGAACACCTCGAGGACATGCCCGAGGTCCGCGACTGGACCCTCGGCGACTGGGCCGAGAAGGGATGAGCGTGCCGGAGCTTGGCGGAGGCTGTGCCGCTGCAGGCCGGCGCCGCAGCGTGGCGGAGGGGGCGGCATGAGCGGGGCGACCGAGGTGCTGGCCCGGGCGGCGGACACCGCCCGGCTGGCACCCTCCGTGCACAACACCCAGCCGTGGCGGTGGACCGTCAGCGGCGACCGGCTCGAGCTGCACGCGGTGACCGACCGGCAGCTGCGCGAGCAGGACCCGGCCGGTCGGCTGATGCTCGTCAGCTGCGGTGCCGCGCTGCACCACGCGCGGGTCGCGCTGACCGCCGAAGGCTGGGCCCACCGGGTGGAGCGGCCGGCCGGGGAACCCCTCGCCGTCATCCACGCCGACGCTCCCGGGCCCGCGGACCCGCACGCGATGCACCGCCTGCAGCTGCTGCAGGTCCGGCGCACCGACCGGCGGGCGGTCAGCGACGAGCCGGTGACCCCCGAGGTCCGCGAGGCACTCAGCGCCGCCGCCGGGCGGGAAGGGGCCCGGCTGCACCTGCTCACCCGCGACCAGGTCCTGCAGCTCGCCGTCGTCATCGAGCACGCCGACGACGCCGAGCGCCACGACGACCGGATGCGGGCCGAGACCGCCGCGTGGGTCGGCGGCGACCGCCCCACCGGCACGGGCCTGCCCGACACCGTCATTCCGGTGGAGCTGCCCCTCACCACCGTCGCCGAACGCGACTTCGGGGTGAGCGGCACCCTGCGGGCGGGCGCAGGGCACGACGAGGCCGCCGCCTACGCGGTCCTCTACGGCGACGGCGACGAGCCCGCCGACTGGCTGCGCGCCGGTGAGGCACTCAGCGAACTCTGGCTCACCGCAACCGGCCACGGCACCACCGTCCTGCCGCTGAGCAGCCCGGTCGAGCTCGACTTCACCCGGCAGGCGCTGCGCCGGATGCTCAGCGAGCTCGGCTACCCGTATCTGGTCCTGCGCCTGGGCGCCAGCGACCCGGACCACGCCGGCCCGGCCCACACCCCGCGCCTGCCGGTCGAGCAGGTCATCGAGATCGTGGACTGACCGCGGCGCCGCCCTGCGACGGGACCTCCGACACCTGCCGTGCACCACGTCAGAGGTCCCGCCGCCCGGGGCGGGCGGTCGCCTCGCGTGCGGCCCGGCGGTTCGGCAGCGCCCGCATCTACCTGGTGGCGGACGTCGCGGCCGCCCCGTTCGTGCTGTTGCTGCCGCTCGGTGCTCACGGCTGGCGGCTGGCGCTGTTCGCGGCGGGCTCGTTCGTCGCGCTGGCCGGGGCGACGACGCCGAACGTGATGACCATGACGTTCCGCGGCACCTTCGTGCCGGCGCACCTGCTGGGCCGGGTCACGGCGGCGTCGCGGATCTTCGTGTTCGGCGTCGTTCCGTTCGGGGCGGCGACCGCCGGGCTGCTGGCCCCTCGACGCTGGGCATCCGGGCTGCCATGTGGGTGCTCGCCGCCCTCTATGTCGGTCGCCCCGCTGCCGCTGCTTGCCACCGGGCCCCGCACGCCGCGCGACCTGCCGGCCGGCGCGCCCCGGGACGCACCGCGGACACCAGCGTGGGTCAGCGGCGGCGGCCGCGCAGGAACGTCACCAGGCCCGGTAGCGCGGCGACCGCGGCGCAGCCGGCGATCTGCGGCAGGGTGAGCGGTTCGGTGCCCAGCAGCGACCGCAGCGGGGCGAGCCACACGGCGCCGAGCTGCAGGGCGAGCGAGAGCGCGACGGCGGCGTCCAGGCTCCAGTTGCGGTGGCCGGTGCCGCGGGCCCGCAGGGCCAGGGCCACGCCGAGCTGGGCGAGGCCCAGCACCACGAACAGCACGCTCTGCCACGGCCCGCCGGTGTGGCTGGTCCACAGGGCGGCGGCGAGGGCTGTGGCGGTGATGAGGGCGGCGGTGAGCGCGATCGGTGCGGCCAGGCCGCCGAGGATGGCCTGATCGGGGCGGCGCGGCGGGCGGCGCATGAGACCCGGGGCGGCGGGTTCGCCGCCGAGCGCGACGCCGGGCAGGCCGTGCGTGATCATGTTGATCCAGAGGATCTGCGCGGGCAGCAGCGGGACCGGCAGGCCGAGCCATGGGCCGGCGAGCATGATGAGCACCTCGGCGGCGCCGCCGGAGAGCCCGTAGACCAGGAAGCGGCGGATGTTGGCGTAGATGCGCCGGCCCTCCCGCACGGCGGTGGCGACGGTGGCGAGGTTGTCGTCGGCGAGGACGAGGTCGGCCGCCTGCCGGGCCGCCTCGGTGCCGCCGCGGCCCATCGCGACGCCGATGTCGGCGCGGCGCAGCGCGGGTGCGTCGTTGACGCCGTCGCCGGTCATGGCCACGACGGCGCCGTCGTGCTGGAGCGCCTCGACGATCGTGAGCTTGCGTTCCGGGCTGGTGCGGGCGTACACGGCCGGTGTTTCGCCGGGAACCACCGGATCGTCGCCGAGCGCGACCGTGCCGCCCGCTGCGGTGAGGCCGACCCGCTCGGCGATCGCGGCCGCCGTCGCCGGGTGGTCGCCGGTGATGAGGATGAGCTTGATGCCGGCGTCCTGGAACGCGGCGACCGCGGCCGGTGCGGCCGGCCGGATCGGGTCGATGAGGGCGACCAGGCCCAGCAGCCGCAGCCCGTGCTCGGCGTCCTCCGGGCGCGGCACGACGGTGCGGTGCGCGGCGGCGACGGCGAGGACCCGGTATCCGTCACCGGCCAGCCGGGCCGCGGCGCCGGTCGCCCAACTGCGGGTCTCGTCGTCGATGTCGACAGGCCCGTCCGGGGCGAGCAGCCCGTCCGGGGCGCCCTTGCAGACGACCAGGTGTCCGCCGTCCGGGTCGGCGTGGATGGTGGTCATCCGGCGGCGGTCCGCGTCGAACGGCAGCTCGTCGACGCGGGGGAACCGCTGCCGCGTCTCCACGCCGGTCCCGCACCGGCCGGCGGCGGTGAGCAGCGCGGCCTCCATCGGATCGCCGACCGGCGCCCACGTGGTCCGTTCGCCGCCTGGGGCGACCAGGTCGGCGTCGTTGCACAGCACCAGGGCCCGGGCGAGGGCGTGCCCGGCGGCGCCGGGTGCGGGGGTCGCGACCCCGGCCGGGTCGTAGCCGGTGCCCGCGAGGGCGATGTCGGTGCGGTCGGGCAGCAGGAGCCGCTCGACGCTCATCAGCCCTTCGGTGAGGGTGCCGGTCTTGTCGGTGGCGAGGACCGTGACGGAGCCGAGGGTCTCCACGGCGGGCAGCCGCCGCACGATCGCGGAGCGCCGCGCCATGCGGTGCGCGCCGAGCGCCAGCGCCAGGGTGACGACCGCGGGCAGCGACTCGGGCACGGCGGCGACGGTCAGGCTGACCGCGGCCAGGAGCATCTCGGTGACCGGCTGGCCGCGCAGCACACCGACGAGGAACACCACGGCCGACAGCGCGACCGCGGTCACGGCGAGGACCTTGCCGAGCCCGACGAGCCGGCGCTGCAGTGGCGTCCGCCGCCTCGGCTGGCCGGACACCAGCGCGGCGATGCGGCCGAGGGCGCTGTGCGGGCCGATGCGCACGACGACGCCGGTGGCGCGGCCGGTGGCGGTGACCGTCCCGGCGGACACCTCGTCCCCGGTGTCGCGGGACACCGTCATCGACTCGCCGGTGAGCGCCGACTCGTCGAGCGCCAGTCGTACCGAATCCACCACCCGCAGATCGGCGGGGACGATGTCGCCGGCCTCGATCCGCACCAGATCGCCGGGGACCAGGTCGCCGGCCGGGACCGACACGTCGGTGCCGTCGCGGTGCACGCGGGCCGAGGGTGCGGCCATGCTGCGCAGCGCCGCGACGGCCCGGTCGGCGCGCAGCTCCTGCACGACACCGACGGTGGTGTTGAGGACGACCACCAGTGCGATGACGATCAGGTCACTGACGTCCCGCAGGGCGGCGGTCACCACCATGGCGAGGAGCAGCACGACGATCAGCGGGTCGCGCAGCTGGCCACCGACGCGGGCCAGGACCGATGGCGGGGCGGCGGCCGGCAGTTCGTTGCGCCCGTGCTGTTCCCGCAGGGTGCCGACCTCGGCCGAGGTGAGCCCGACCGGGTCCGTCGTCACAGTGGCCATGACTCGACCGTCGCATCATCGGGGCGCCACGCCCAGCGGCGAAGGTCCCGCCGCGGCGGGACCCTCACCGTTTCGCCCGGCGGCCGGTGCGTGGGCGATCAGCACGGGGCACTCGGCGTAGTGCATGAGCTGCCGGCCGACGGAGCCCAGCAGCAGCCCCGCGAAGCCGCCGTGCCCGCGGCTGCCGACCACGACGAGCTGCGCCGTGTGCGACATGCCGATGAGCACCTTGGCGGCGCGGCCGGCGGCGACGAGCGCCTCGACCTTGACGCCGGGGTACCGCTCCCGCCAGCCGGCCAGCGACGACTCCAGCGCGGCCCGTTCCGCGGCCTCGGCCGCCTCGCGGGGACGAGCACCGGCGACGGCGGCAGGTAGGCGCGGACCGCGACGACCTCCGCGCCGCGCAGCGCGGCGGCCTCGAACGCGAGCCGCAGCGCCGTCTGCGCGGAGGCGGAGCCGTCCACCCCGACGACGACCGGTCCGGTGTACGCGTCGCTGTGGCCGCGCACGACGGCGACCGGCGTGCGGGCGTGGGTGGCGACCTGCTGACTCACCGAGCCGAGCAGCAGGTTGCTGAAGCCGCCGGCGCCGCGGTTGCCCACGACGAGCAGAGCCGCGGTCTCGCTGAGGTCGAGCAGGGTCGACGCGCCCGGGGCGTGGACCGCGGCACCGACGACGTCGAGCCCGTCGTGGTGGGCGTGGACGCGGGCGACGGCCTCGGCGACGAGCTGCTCGCCGACGTGTTCCGCAGCCTCGATGAGCTCGGCGCTGACGTCGTAGTACACACCTGGCCAGGCGACGTGGTACCCGTGCACGATCTGCAGCCGCGCGTGGGTCCGGGCGGCCTCGGCGGCGGCCCAGTCGACGGCGTCGCGGGCCTCGTCGGACCCGTCGTAGCCGACGACGATCCGTCGGTTGCTCATGGCAGCCTCCTGCCAGCGGGTGTCGGATCCGGTCGCGGCGACCGCCGACCTGCCTGCCTCCAGCCGTGCCACCGGCACGCGGAACGGTGAGCAGGACACGTAGTCGAGGCCGGCGTCGTGGAAGAAGTGGATGGACTCGGGGTCGCCGCCGTGCTCGCCGCACACCCCGATGTGCAGCTCCGGCCGGGTGCGGCGGCCCTCCTCCACGGCGATGCGCACCAGCCGGCCCACCCCGTCGCGGTCGATCGACTCGAACGGGGAGACGCCGAAGATGCCGAGCTCCAGGTAGCGGGTGAAGAACGCGCCCTCGACGTCGTCGCGGGAGAAGCCCCAGCCCATCTGGGTGAGGTCGTTGGTGCCGAAGGAGAAGAAGTCGGCGGCGCGGGCGATCTCGCCGGCGGTGAGCGCGGCCCGTGGCACCTCGATCATGGTGCCGACGCGGGCCTGCACGCCGAGCGATGCCAGCAGGCGCTGCGCCTCGTCGCGGACGGCCTCGAGCTCCTGCACCGCGCCGACAAGGGGCACCATGATCTCCGGCCGGACGGTGACCCCGCGGTCGCGGCAGGCGAGGGTCGCCTCGGCCACGGCGCGGATCTGCATCGCGAACAGCCCGGGCACGACCAGGCCGAGCCGGACGCCGCGCAGGCCGAGCATCGGGTTCTCCTCGTGCATGCGGTGGACCGCGTCGAGCAGTGCCCGGTCGTGCCCGTCGGGTTCGCCGCGGGACTCGGCCAGAGCGACCTTCACCGACAGCTCCTCCAGCGGCGGCAGGAACTCGTGCAGCGGCGGGTCGATCAGCCGGATGGTCACCGGCAGCCCGTTCATCGCCGCGAACAGCCGCTCGAAGTCGGCGCGCTGCAGCGGCAGCAGAGCGGCCAGCGCGGTGTCGCGTTCCGCGTCGGTCCGGGCCAGGATGAGCCGCTCGACCAGCGGCCGCCGCTCACCGAGGAACATGTGCTCGGTGCGGCACAGCCCGATGCCCTGCGCGCCGAACCGGCGGGCGCGGGCGGCGTCCTCGGCGGTGTCGGCGTTGGCCCGCACGCCGAGCCGCCGGACCTTGTCGGCGTGGCTGAGGATGCGGTCGACGGCCGCGACGAGCGGGTCGGCGCCGGGGGAGAGCGTGCCCTCGAAATACCGCACGACCGGTGACGGCTGCACGGGCACGGCGCCGAGGTACACGTGGCCGGTGCTGCCGTCGATGGACACGACGTCACCCTCGGCCACCGTGTGACCGTCCACAGTGAAGTGTCCGTCGTGGACCTCGATGGTCTCGGCGCCGCAGACGCAGGTCTTGCCCATGCCGCGGGCGACGACGGCCGCGTGGGAGGTCTTGCCGCCACGGCTGGTCAGGATCCCCTGCGCGGCGATCATGCCGGGCAGGTCGTCGGGGTTGGTCTCCCGGCGCACCAGGATGACCTGCTCGCCGCGCTCGGCCAGCGCAGCCGCCCGGCCGGCGGCGAACACCACCTTGCCGACCGCCGCGCCGGGGGACGCGGCGACGCCCCTGGCCAGCTGCTCCGGCGCCTGGGACAGGTCGAACGCCGGGAACATCAGCTGCGCCAGCTGCGCGCCCGTCACCCGGCTCAGCGCCTCGTCGGCGTCGATGACCCCCTCGTCGACCAGTTGTGCGGCGATGATGAACGCCGCCGCCGCGGTGCGCTTGCCGACCCGGGTCTGCAGCATCCACAGCTTGCCGCGCTCGACGGTGAACTCGATGTCGCACAGGTCCCGGTAGTGCGCCTCCAGCCGGGCCATGATGGCCAGCAGCTCGTCGTACGCGCCCCGGTTGATGCCGGCGAGCGCCTGCAGCGGCACGGTGTTGCGGATGCCGGCGACGACGTCCTCGCCCTGGGCGTCGGCGAGGTAGTCGCCGTAGACGCCGGGCGCGCCGGTGGCCGGGTCGCGGGTGAACGCCACGCCGGTGCCGGAGTCCGGACCGAGGTTGCCGAAGACCATGGCGACGATGTTGACGGCGGTGCCGAGGTCGGCCGGGATGTGTTCCTGGCGGCGGTACAGCACGGCGCGTTCGGCGTTCCATGAGTTGAACACGGCGCGGATCGACTGGTCGAGCTGCTCGCGCGGGTCCTGCGGGAACGGCCGGCCGGTGTGTGCGGTGAAGATGTCCTTGTACACCACGACGAGCGCGCGCAGGTCATCGGCGGCGAGGTCCTCGGTCCCCTTGGCGGCCCGCGCCGCCTCCAGGGCCTGCTCGAAGCGCTCGCCGGGCACGTCGCACACGGTCCTGCCGAACATCTGGATCAGCCGCCGGTAGGAGTCCCAGGCGAAGCGCTCGTCGCCGCCGGCCTGCGCGGCGAGGCCGGCGACGGTGGCGTCGCCGAGGCCGACGTCGAGGATCGTCTCCATCATGCCGGGCATGGAGAACTTGGCGCCGGAGCGCACCGACACCAGCAGCGGGTCGGCCGGGTCTCCGAACCGCCGGCCGGCCTGCCGCTCCAGCCGCTCCAGGTGCAGGCCGATCTCGTCGGCGAGCCCGAACGGCTCGGCGCCGGTGCGCAGGAACGCCCGGCACGCGTCGGTCGTGACGGTGAAGCCCGGCGGCACCGGCAGCCCGAGGTTGGCCATTTCAGCGAGGTTGCCGCCCTTGCCCCCCAACAGGTCGTTGAGCTCCTTGCTGCCCTCGACGAAGTCGTACACGTACTTGGTCACGGCGCACCTCCACGGGTTGCTTTCGACGCTAGGCACGCTTTCCGGGCGGTGGCAGGGCCGTTGGACCCGGACTCGCGGGCCGGTCCAACGGCACCCGCGAAAGTGCCGTTGGGCACTGCTGCGGGGTGTTCGGCGCGCCATGCCGTCGGCGCATCGGACAAGGAACGGGATGAGCAGGAGGCAGGGCCATGGGACGGTGGAACGTCGCCGACGTGATGACGATCGGCGCGATTTCCGTGCAGGAGGACACGCCGTTCAAGGAGATCGTCGACCTCCTGGACGCGCATGAGATCAATGCCGTGCCGGTGGTGGACGCCCGGCCGCGCTGCTCGCCGAGGAGCTGGACGCCCCCGTGGTGTGCTTCGGCACCGGCCTGCCCAGGACCGGTGTCATGACAGCGACGAACGGGCCGGCCTCGACGTCCTCATCGCCGGCGCCACGACCCTGGCCCGCCTTTCTGGTCCCGCCTCGCAGCCGGCGGCTGACGCCGGTCGGGGTCTCAGACGGCGTCCGCGTCGCCGGCCGGGCGGATGAGCAGATCGCGCAGGTACGGGTCGGGTTCGGGGCCGACCGCGCACAGGCGCAGCCGCACGCCGCCGGTGCTGCATCCCGCGGGGCCGGCGATGACCGGGTCGAGTTCGAGCGCTGCCACCTCCGGCAGGTCCTCGGCCAGCCGGCCCAGGCGCAGCAGGAGGTCCTCGAGCGCTGCGGTGTCCGCGGTGTCCAGCAGCGCCGCGCCGCGCAGCGCCCGCCACATGCCGGCGGCGTCGCGGGCGGTGAGCGGCAGCAGCCGCTGCACCGGGTCGCCGCGCAGCTCGGGGTGGCCGCCGAAGCGCAACGTCACCAGCGAGCCGAACAGGGGGTCGTGCGCGATACCCGCGAAGAGGGCGAGCGCCGCGTCTGGCGGGGGTACGTGCGCCGGGTCCGGTGCACCGGTGATGCCGTACAGCCGCAGCAGCTGCCGTCCGGTGCCGAGCGGCTGCCACCCGTCGCCGGTGCGCAGCGCCGCATGGACCAGGGCCCGCGCGGCGGCGCGGTCGACACCGTCGAGGGCGGGCCGTTCGCCGAGCGGTTCCCGGCGCCACGCGGCATACCTGGCGACCCGGGCGAGGGCGTGCACGGCGGGCTCCGGCAGCCGGTACACCGGGACCCGCCTGCGGCCGAGGGTGGTCGCGGCGTGCGTCCCACCGACCACGACGGCGGCGACCGGCAGGTCGGGCAGGCCGTCGACCGCGTCCGCGATGGCCTGCCACGTCCCGGCGGTGTCGTTGGTACGGGTCGCGGCGCAGGCGACGACGAGCATGTCCGCGTCGCGGGCCGCGGCGCGGACCGCACCGGCCATGGCGTCCGGGGTGGCGTGCGTGCCGAGCTCCACCGATCGTGCGGTGAGCCCGGCTCCGGTGGCCGCCGCCGCGGCCAGGACGTTGAGCCCGTGCGTGTTGCCGACGACGGCGAGCCGGTCGCCGGCCGGCAGCGGCTGGGGGGCGGCACCGTTGACCAGGAGTCTGGCCGTGTCCAGCAGCTCGCCGAGCGTGCCGGTCCGGATGACGCCCGCTTGGGCGAACAGCGCGTCGACGGCGTCGCCGTGGCAGCCGGCGACGGCGAGGACCGGTTTGCGGCGGCCAATCGCCCGGGCGACGACGGCGAAGCGGCGCGGGTTGCCGAACGACTCGAGGTACAGCGCGACCGCGCGGGTGGCCGGGTCGTCGTGCCAGTATGCGAGCAGGTCGTTGCCGCTGACGTCGGCCTTGTCGCCGAGGGACACGAAGCTGGAGACGCCGATGCCGTCCCGCGCGGCGGCCTGCAGGATCGCCGCGCCGATCGCGCCGGACTGGGAGGCGACGGCGAGACCGCCGGGCGGGGGGACCGTCGCGGCGTACGTGGCGGTGAGCCGCACGGCGGGATCGGTGTTGAGCACGCCGAGGCTGTCCGGGCCGACGAGCCGCATGCCGTGCCGGCGGGCCGTGCGGACCAGGTCGGCGTGCCCGCCGCCGGTCACCTCCGAGGCCAGGACGACGGCGCGCACCCCGGCGGCCGCGCAGTCGCGCAGCAACTCCGGGACCGCGGCGGGTGGCACGGCCACGACGGCCAGGTCGAGCGGCTCGCCGACGAGCCCGACCGACGGCAGGGCGGGCAGGCCGCAGACGTCGCGGGCACGGGGGTTGACCACGTACAGGTCGCCGTCGTAGCCGCCGGCCACGAGCGCGGCGAGGATCTCGTGCCCGGCGCCGCCGGGTCGCCGGCCGGCCCCGATCACAGCGACGGACGCGGGTGCGAGCAGCGGCCTGAGCGATCGGTGCGCGGCGGTGCGGTCCCGTTCGCCGACGGCGGCAAGGGCCGCCTCGTCCGGCAGCGTCGGGATCCGCACGCGCACGACGCCGGGGTCGCCGAACGTGCGCGGAATCCCCGGCGCGAGCCCGCCGCTGACCCGCAGCATCGCCCGGTTGTCGGCCAGGACGTCGCCGACGAGCTCCGTGACGCCCCGCCGGCGGGCGGCCGCGGCGAGGTGCTCCAGCAGCAGCGTGCCGAGCCCTTCGCTGTGGTGCGCGTCCTGGACGAGCAGCGCGAAGTCGGCCTGCTCGGCGTCGACCCGCTCGTAGGACCCGGCGGCCACGACGGTGTCGCCATGCACGACCAGCAGCGCGAGGTGCTCGTCGTCCGGCGGTCTGGTCAGCCGCCGGACCTCCGCGTCCAGCGCGGCGCCCGCGCTGAAGAACCTCAGGTAGCGGTTGTGCGCGGACGTCCCCTCGTGCAGGGCCAGCAGCGCGGGCCCGTCCGCGGCCGTCACCGCCCGGACCCGGACGACCCTGCCGTCCGCGGTCAGGCACTCGGCCGCGATCCCGCCGCTCGTCAGGTCCTGCATGAGTCCACCCCCTTCACCGCTCACCGTGCCCCTCACCGTGCTCCGTCGCGGTGCCGGGTGGATGGGCCGAACGTCACCTCCCGGCGGGTCCCTCGTCCTGCCGGGGCGGTCCGGGGGTGATGAGCGGGTGCTCGGCGGCGTCGCGGGCGGCGAGCGCGGCCATGGTCCGGCGGTACGCGGCCGGGTCGAGCTCACCGGCGAACACCCGCCGGGCCGCGTCGGCCTCCGCCCGCCCGAGCCGGTCGTTGCCAGCAGACACGGCCGCGTCGTCGCTCGCCCGGTAGATCACCAGTACCGCGACGGCGGCCGACCCGTACACCAGCAGCACGACGACGGTCACGATCAACGTGTGTGTCATGTCGGCTCCATCCTGGCTACGCGACCAGCGCGCTGCCGTGTTCGACGACGACGAGCAGCGCAAGGATCAGCAGCCAGATGGCGACCGCGACGGCGTCGAGGTCGGCGTCGATGGCGGCGCGCAGGGCCGGCCCGGCGCGGCGGGGCAGCGGCAGGTGGCCGTCGCGGATGTTGACGTGGGTCAGGGTGGCGAACACGAGGGTCGTGGAGACGGTGACCAGCAGGCACCACGGGCACAGGGCGCCGATGACGTACGACGACTGGTAGAACAGCCAGTAGGCGAAGACGACGCCGAGGGTGTACACGGACTGCGCGGCGATCATGAACCACCGGGGGAACCGGACCCCACCGAGCGCGGCGACCGCGACCGTGATGACCACGGGCTCGGCGATGAGGCCGAAGAACGCGTTCGGGAAGCCGAACAGCTGCGCCTGCCACGAGCGCCCGACCGTCCCGCAGGACACGACCGCGTTGATGTTGCAGGTCAGGTCGGCCGCGGGGTCGGCGGCGAGGCGGACCGCGTCGACGGACAGGACGAACGAGGCGAGCAGGCTCAGCAGGGCCGACACCAGCATCGTGCCGTAGATCCAGCCGTTGCTGTGCCGCAGCCGCCGGGCCCGCTCCAGCACGCCGGTCATGACGCGGCCGTGATCGCCGCGGTCAGCGGGCCGGCCTTGTACAGGTCACCCTCGAACACCTTGCCGTTGATGTGCACCGTCGGGGTGCCGGTGATGCCGCCGCTCTGGAAGGCCCGGTTGGTGGCGGCGGCGACCCAGTGCTCGAACCGGCGTTCGGTGAACGTGGCCGCGACGTCGGCGGGGACCCCCGCGCCGGTGGCGATCGACACGATCTGCGCGTCGGTCAGTCCGGGGCCGCCCTCGGCGGGCTGCTGGGTGAACAGCGCGGCGTTGAACGCGAGCAGCGAGGCCGGGGCGCGGTCGGCGACGGTCGCGACGGCGTTGGCGGTGCGGGTGGAGTACCGGGTGCCCTCGGACGCCTTGTCGAGGAAGGCCAGCGGGTGCAGCTCCAGCCGGACCGTGCCGGCGGCGACGAGACGCTCGAGCTCGCCGCTGTTGGCCCGCTCGAACTTGCCGCAGAACGGGCACAGGTAGTCCAGGTAGATCGCCACCGTCACCGGCCCGGTGCCGACCACGAAGGCGCCGATGGCGGTCGCGCCCGCCGGCACGGCCGTGGACTGCGCCGCGGGCGGCGGGGGAGCCTCGTCGCCGGCGGCCCGCACGAGGACGAAGCCGATCGCGGCCAGCAGCGCCAGGATGACGATCCCGCCGCCGACGGCCACGTTCCGGTGCCGCCGCCTGGTGCGTCGCTGCGCCTCGGCGCGGGCGCTCTGCACCCGTCGCGACACCGCGCGTGTCTGTGTACCCATGTCGTCCGGCCCCCTGTCGGCTGTGCGTGCCCTGTCAGCCTGTCGGCGCGGTACGCGGCGGCGGATGAGGCGGACGCCCCGTCCCGTCCGGGACCTTCGCCCCGGGAGGACCTTCGTCCCGGCGGTCCGGTCCGGGTGGCACTGCTGACCCGCGTCGATCCGCGCGAGCCTGGACTCGTCAGCAGAACAGGGCCGATACCTCTCCCCGAAGGGAAGCGAGAACAATGGCCACGCTCACCCGCACCGCCACCACCGCACCGGCGGCGAACGGCACCACAGCCATCGCAGGGCGGTACGTCTTCGCCGGGGTGCGCATCGCCCTGGGCTGGACCTTCCTGTGGGCGTTCCTCGACAAGCTGTTCGGGCTCGGCCACGAGACCGCCGAGAAGGCCGCCTGGATCAACGGTGGCAGCCCCACCAACGGCTTCCTCGGCCGCGCCGCGGCGGGCCCGTTCAAGGGCTTCTACAACGGCATCGCCGGCGCTGGCTGGGCCGACTGGCTCTTCATGCTAGGCCTGCTGGGCATCGGTGTCGCGCTGATCCTCGGCATCGGCATGCGGGTCGCGGCGGTCGCCGGCGCGCTGCTGCTGGTGCTCATGTGGACCGCGGTGCTGCCGCCCGCGAACAACCCGTTCATGGACGACCACCTGATCTACGCCGGCACCATCGTCGGCCTCGCCCTGACCCAGGCCGGTGACACGCTCGGCCTCGGCAGGTGGTGGGGGCAGACGGCGCTGGTCAGGAAGGCGCCTTGGCTGAGGTGACGGGCGACCCGGAGGCGGGGGGGGCGCAAGTTCTGGGGCGCGCCCCGGGGGCCCGGCCCCCCCGTGGGGGCACA
>NZ_JBEXDG010000076.1:0-44465 GCF_040605635.1 Dactylosporangium sp. NPDC005555 | reverse complement strand
GCCGCAAACAACGAAGCTGGACAGCAACCTTCACAGTCACCATCCAGCCCCATCCATCACCCTGAACGCTTAACTCACCGGCATTGCGTCATAGCGGCACAAACTCTTCCGGATCATCAAGCACCCCGCTGAGGACGTACGCCTCGTAGGCGTCGCCTCTTGCCCACAGTTCGTGCGCCATGGCCGTCACGGTAGGCCTCGGGCACAAGCCTCGCGTCATGCGTAAGCGGCGGGCTGCCATACTCCAGCGATGAGTAGCCGGCCGAGCCTCGCACAGGTGGCGGCGCTGTCAGGTGTGTCGGTCAAGACGGCGTCGCGGGCGTTGAGCGGCGAAGGGTATGTCGCGGTCGAGACGAAGGCGCGGGTGCAGAGCGCCGCCGACGAGCTCGGTTACCGGCTGAACCGGACCGCCCGGGAGCTGCGCCGCGGTGGGAACACCTCGACACTGGTAGGGCTGCTCAGCGGGGACCTCGCCAACCCGTTCTACTCGCGGCTGGCCAGTGGGCTGGAGCGGGAGCTGCGCATGCACGGGCTGCAGCTGATCACCGCCAGCACCGACGAGAACCCGGAATGGGAGCGGCGGCTCACGGACTCGCTGCTGGAGCGCAGGGTCCGGGGCCTGGTCGTCGCCTCGACGATGGCGGAGCACGGGCATCTGGCGGCGGAGCGGCGGCACGGGAGTCCGTTCGTGTTCGTGGACCGGCCGCCGGTGGACCTGACCGCGGACGCGGTGCTGCTCGACAACCGGGGCGGGGCGAAGAGCGCCGCCGAGCACCTGCTGGAGCGCGGGCACCGGAGGATCGGGATCGTCGGGGACCTGTCGCGGCTGAGCACCCACCAGGACCGGGTCGAGGGGTTCGCGGAGGCGATGGCGGCCGCGGGCGTCGAGACCTGGCGCGAGTACCTCCTGGAGGACGCGCACGACGTGGACAAGGCCGAGCGGGCGGTCCTGGCGCTGCTCGACCAGGACCCGGCGCCGACGGCGTTCTTCACCACCAACAACAGGATCACGACGGGCGCGCTGCGGGCGCTGAGGACCAGCGACAACCAGGACAAGGCCCTGATCGGCTTCGACGAGCTGGACCTCGGCGACGTCCTGGGCGTGAGCGTGATCGCGCACGACCCGGAGGAGATGGGCCGGCACGCGGCGCGGCTGCTGCTCGCCCGGCTCGAAGGCGATGACGGCCCCGCCCGGCGGGTCATCCTGCCCACCAGACTGATCGAGCGGTCCACCACCGCGGTCGCCTGATGGGGAGGCCCCGGGTCAGGCGCCGGCAGACGCGGCCTGGTAGCGGGCCGCCAGATCGCGGAGCAGGTCCCGCAGCTGCGGCGGGTCCAGCACCGTGAAGCGGAAGCCGGTCGCGCCGAGAAACCCGGCCAGGTCCATGAGCGAGTCGGCGCCGGTCTCCAGGTCGCAGCTGGTGCCGGTGACCGGGGTGAGCAGCCCCGCCACCGACGCCAGCCGCGCGCTCACCTCCGCGATCGGCGCGTGCAACCGGATCCGGGCCGGCACCCGCCATGCCGCCGACGCCACCCCGCGCAGCACGTACGCGACGGCGTCCCCGCCGGGCGGCTCCCGCGGCGGAAACCGTGGACCCGTCGGGCCGCGCAGCTCGACGAGGTCGGCGCGGAACGTGCGCCAGTCGTCCCGGTCGACGTCCCACGCCAGCAGATACCAGCGGCGGCCGGTGTAGACGAGCCGGTGCGGCTCGGCGCGGCGTCGCCGGTCCTTGTAGTCGAAGGTGATCCGCTCGTGGTCGCGGGCCGCCGCGGCGAGCGCCGTGAGCAGTGAGGCCTCGACGGTCGGGCCTCCCCCGGCGGCCGACACGGTCGCGGAGCGCAGCGCGTCGACGCGGCGGCGCAGCCGCGGTGGGAGCGTCTGCTCCAGCTTGATCAGCGCCCGCAGCGCCGGGTCCTCCAGGCCGGTGACGGAGCCGGCGGCGGCCGCGCGCAGGCCGACGGCGACCGCGACCGCCTCCTCGTCGTCGAGCAGCAGCGGCGGGGTCGCGGTCCCGGCGCCGAGCCGGTAGCCGCCGGCCGGTCCCGTGGTCGAGCCGATGTGATACCCGAGGCTGCGCAGCCGCTCGATGTCGTTGCGCACGGTGCGGGAGGTCACCGCGAGCCGCGAGGCGAGGTCGGCGCCGGACCAGTCGCGGCGGCTCGACAGCAACGACAGCAGCCGCAGCAGCCGCGCCGACGTCTCCAACATTCCCCGAAGTCTGCCAGAGATTGCGGAACGTATCTTTCCGCAATGGCCGATAGCGTTCCCCGCATGACAACGTTTCGCGGGTTCGCGACCCTCAGCTTCTTCGCCGCCGACCACGACGCCGCCAAGCGCTGGTACACGGAGCTGTTCGGCGTCGAGCCGTACTTCGAGCGGCCCGGCTACGCCGAGTTCCGCATCGGCGACCACCAGGACGAGATCGGCATCGTCGACAGCCGGTACGCGCCGCACGACGTCTCCGTCACCCCGGCCGGCGCGTTCATGTACTGGCACGTCGACGACCTCGACGGGACACTGGACCGGCTCATCGCGATGGGCGCGACGCCGCTGCAGCCGCGGACCGAGCGCGGGCACGGCTTCGTGACCGCCGCGGTCACCGACCCGTTCGGCAACATCGTCGGCGTCATGCACAACCCCCACTACCTCGAGATCGTGAGCGCCTGATGGAACCGGTCCTGTTCGCCGACACCGCGACGTTCGAGGCGTGGCTGGAGCAGCACCACGGCGAGTCCGGCGAGATCTGGATCCTGGTCGGCAAGAAGGGCAGCGGCGTCGCCAGCCTGACCGTGACCGAGGCCCTGGACGCCGCGCTGTGCTACGGGTGGATCGACGGGCAGCGCAAAGGGTTCGACGAGCGGCATTTCCTGCAGCGGTACGTGCCGCGCCGCCCCCGCAGCACCTGGTCGCAGGTGAACGTGGCGAAGGTCGAGGCGCTGACCGCGGTCGGCCGGATGCGCCCCGCCGGCCTCGCCGAGGTCGCGCGGGCCCGGGCGGACGGGCGGTGGGCGGCGGCGTATCCGTCGCAGCGCACCGCCACCGTCCCGCCCGACCTGGCCGAGGCCCTCGCCGGCGCGCCGCTGGCACGAGCGGCGTTCGACGCCCTGCCCGGCACCGAGCGGTACGGGCTGATCCTGCACCTGGTGAAGCTGCGCACGGCCGCCGGGCGAGCGGCCCGGGTAAAGGCGATCGTCGAGCGGCTCGGTCCGTGAGAATGGCCGCATGACGACTCTGGGTGCCGTGTTCGTGCCGCAGCTTCCCCCCGAGCGGCTGCGGGCCGTGGTCCGCGCCGCCGACGAGAGCGGCCTGGAAGAGCTGTGGCTGTGGGAGGACTGTTTCCTCGAGAGCGGGGTGGCGACCGCGGCGGCCGCGCTCGCCTGGTCGCAGCGGCTGCGGGTCGGGGTGGGACTGCTGCCCGTCCCGCTGCGCAACGTGGCGCTGACCGGCATGGAGCTGGCGACGCTGTACCGGCTGTTCCCGGGCAGGGCGATCGTCGCGGTCGGGCACGGGGTGCAGGACTGGATGGGGCAGGTCGGCGCGCGGCCCGCGTCGCCGGTGACGCTGCTGCGCGAATACGTGACGGCGCTGCGCGGTCTCCTCGCCGGCGAGCGGCTCAGCGTCGAGGGACAGTACGTGCGCCTGGACGAGGTCGCGCTCGACTGGCCGCCCACGCAGACCGGGGCGCCGGCGCCGGTGCTGGTCGGGGCCACCGGGCCGAAGACCCTGCGGCTGGCCGGGGAGGTCGCCGACGGGACGATCCTCACCGGCGGCACCGACGTCGAGGGGGTCAGGGCGGCGCGGCGGCTCATCGACGAGGGCCGGGCGGCGGCGGGGCGGAGCGACGCGCCGCACTCCGTCGTCGTCTACCTGCACGCCGCGACCGGTGACGGCGCCGCCGAGCGCATGGCGGCCGAGCGGGTCCGGTGGGGTTACCACGACGACAGCAAGGACGTGACGGTCGCCGGGGACGCCCACGCGGTCGCCGACGCCGTCGCCCGGTGGGCGGACGCGGGCGCCGGCACCGTGGTCCTCCAGCCGACACCCGACGACCCCGACCCGGAGGGCTTCATGCGGTTCGTCGCCGAGCGGGTGCGGCCACTCGTCAGGTAACGCGTACGGTGGGCCGATGTCCGACAATCCAGCGCTCGCGGCGGCCGGGGCGAGCGGGATCGCGTTCCGGGTCGTCGAGCACGGGCCGGTGCGCAGCCTCGCCGAGGCCGCCGAGGCGCGTGGGGTCGCGGTCCCCGACGTGGTCAAGACGATCGTGGTGCGGGTCGGCGACGGCGACTACCGCTTCGTCCTCGTGCCCGGAGACCGGGTCGTCTCGTGGCCGAAGCTGCGCGCGCTCCTGGGCGTCAACCGGCTGTCGATGCCGGACGCGGCGACCGCCCGCGACGCCACCGGATACGAGCGCGGCACCATCACGCCGTTCGGCTCGGTCACGGCGTGGCCGGTGATCGCCGACCAGCGCATCCTGGGCCGGGAGATCACGCTCGGCGGCGGCCGGCACGGCGTCGCGCTGGCCGTCGACGCCGGCGCCGCCGTCGAGACGCTCGGTGCGACGGTCGCGGACGTCTCCGAGCCGGAGGCTTGATCGACTGGCGCGTTTCCCGGTCGGTACAGACGGGAAAAGCGCTCACCAATGGCAATTTGCGCAAAAAGCCGGACATCTTGGGAAACTGTGGGAATGTGGCACTGGCAACCATCATTGCCCGGGTTTCCGGCCCAAGCGTTTCCGTCGGTTCCGACCGCCGGGAGGCACCGCCCGACCGTGACGACGACCGTCGCGACCGGGCAGCCGGAGAGCGCAGGAGAGCCCCGGGCCTAGCGGGGAGTCGCACTGTCCACACATCCGTTACGCCGTCGCCATGAGGCGGCGCACACACTGAGTTCCAACCTCCGGAAAGGCCTCGGCACCGTGCTCTGCGTGGTGCTGTGCGGGGTGGCGGGGAGCGCGCCGGCAGGCGCGGCAGGCGGGTCCGGCGACGCGGGGCACGGCAGCCCGGTCAGCACGCTGGCCGACCGGCCGGCACCACCGGTCGGGATCCGTGCCATCGCCTACTACCGGGCCCACAACCAGGGTGCGGTCGACGCCCGCGCGGAGCTGCGCGACCTGCGGGCCGCCCGCCGGGACGCGATGCGGACCCGGCTCGCGCTCGCGGAGGCCGCGGTCCAGGGCGGCGGCGGACCGGCCGGCGTTCCCGAGGCGGCAGCGGCATCAGGGTCGGCGGTCGTCGCGGGGGCGACCGCCGGGCGCCGGGCGGCGAACCGGGTGAGGTCCACGCAGGCGGCCCGGCCGAAGCAGGCCACGCCGCGCACGGGACCGGCCCGGCAGCGCACCACGACACCACGCGTCACGCCACGCACACCGAAACGCGCCACGACCCCAAGGATCACCATGCCGGCAGTCGCCGGTGGCGGCGGCGGGGTGGTCGGGTTCGCGCTCGCGCAGGTCGGCAAGGCGTACGGGTTCGGCTCGTCCGGCCCAGACCGGTTCGACTGCTCGGGGCTGGTCGCCGCCGCGTACGGGCGGGCCGGGGTCGCACTGCCGCACCAGACCGGCGGCCTCGCCAGGGTCGGACGGCCGGTCGGGCGGGGCGAGCTGCGCCCCGGCGACCTGGTCTTCCCGGCGGCGGGTCACGTCGGCATCTACATCGGCGGCGGGCGCATGGTGCACGCGTCCACCGAGCGCGGCGGCGTGAAGATCTCACCGATCTACGCGTTCAGCTTCGCCAGACGGATCGGCTGAACCACACGGATCGACTGAACCACACGGATCGACTGAACCACACGGATCGACTGAACCACACGGATCGGCCGAACCACACGGATCGGCCGAACCACACGGATCGGCCGAACCACACGGATCGGCCGAGCCACACGGATCGGCCGAGCCAGGGACGGTCCACATCGGACGGCACAGGTGTCCAATGTGGACCGTCTTCGCGCGGGTACGAAAAAGGTCAGGTGGCGAGGCGGAAGTCGGCGAAGTCGAAGCCCGGCGCCACGACGCAGCTGACCAGGACCGGCTCGGTGCCGGTCGGCGTCGCGGCCTGCCACACTCCGGCGGGGATCAGCACCTGGGGCCGCTCCCCCGCCGCGATGTCGCCGCCGAGCAGCGTGGCCGGCCCCTCGCCGGGCCGGTCGCCGGAGCCGCCGAGGCGCAGGGCGAGAGGCCCGCCGGAGTGCCAGAACCACAGCTCGTCGGAGCGCACCACGTGCCACGCCGACTCCTCCCCCGGGTGCAGCAGGAAGTAGATCGCCGTCGCCGCGCTGCGCGGGCCGTCGTAGCCGTCCGGGGAGAACGTCACCGGCGACCGCCACGTCTCCCGGAACCAGCCGCCCTCCGGGTGCGGCGCCATGTCGAGCAGCTCCGCCAGGCGTGGACGCCCGCTCATATCGTCACCGTGGTCATCCCGTCACCGTAGCGACCCGGAGCGTCCGCCGAACGTCCGGTGCGCCCGGGGCGGCCCGCTTGCGATGCTGACCTGGTGACTGTTTCCGCGGTGAGGTCGTCGTGAAGCTGGAAGCACCGGGCGGCGGCAGCGTCGAACTCCGCATCGCCGGCGCCGCGGACGACGCCGCCGGCACCGGGGACGACCCAGACACGCCGCTCGTGGTCGAAGGGATCGTCGACGCCGGGGACGGGCGGGCGTGGACGTTCCGCGACGCGTGCCTGACCGCGGCCGAGGCGGCGACCCTCGGCGGGTGGCTGCTGAAGGCCGCGAAGGGCCGCCTCGAGCTGCCGGACCGGCTGGCGTTCGCGGCGCCGGCCCTGACGCTCACGCTGGAGGAGCACGACCACCTGCAGCCCCGGGTCACGGTCGGGTTCTCCCTGGCCGCGGCGCCGCCGTGGCTCGGCGAGGAGCGGACGCGCACCTACGACTACCCGGTCACCCTCGACCTCGACCCGGAGGCCCTGGAGGCCGCGGCCCTGGACTGGGAGCGCGAGCTGCGCCGGTCGTAGGATCGCCCGATGCGACGACGCACGGCGGCACTGACGCTCGTTCTCCTCCTCGCCGGGTGCGGCGGCTCCCCGGAGACGAGCGGTGCCGCCCTGGCGGGCAGCTCGGCAGCGGCCGCTTCCCCGTCGGCATCGGCGACGCAGGGCCCGAGCCCGAGCGGCAGCCCCTCGGCGTCGGCGGCGCCCCCGCAGGTCAACGGCAACCCGAACGGTAAGGCGAGCGTCCCGGCGGAGGCCCGGGCGGCCGACACGTCGAAGCCCACCCGGACCGTCGGCAACGGCACCGCCGCGAGCTGCACGTCGGAGGCGGTCGTATCGGCGGTCGGGGCCGGCGGCACCATCACGTTCAACTGCGGGCCGGCACCCGTCACGATCGCGATGAAGGCCACCGCGAAGATCAAGAACACCCAGGGCGCGAAGATCGTGCTCGACGGTGGCGGCAGGGTCACGCTCAGCGGCGAGGGCAAGCGGCGCATCCTGTACATGAACACCTGCGACAAGAACCAGGGCTGGACCACGTCGCACTGCCAGGACCAGGACCACCCGTCGCTGACGGTGCAGAACCTGACGTTCGCCGACGGCAACTCCACCGGCGAGACCGCGGAGGGTGGCGGCGGCGGCGCGATCTTCGTGCGCGGCGGCCGGTTCAAGGTCGTCAACTCGCGCTTCGTGCGCAACCGCTGCGACCAGAACGGCCCGGACCTCGGCGGCGCCGCGATCCGGGTCCTCAGCCAGTATCACAACCAGCCGGTGTACGTGGTGGGCAGCACCTTCGGCGGTGCGTCCGGCCAGGGCGGCGTGTGCGCCAACGGCGGGGCGCTCAGCAGCATCGGCGTGTCGTGGGTCGTGCTCAACAGCGTGCTGTCCTACAACTCGGCGGTCGGCAAGGGCGCCAACCCGGCCCGCGGCGGCACGCCCGGCGGCGGCAGCGGCGGCGCCATCTACTGCGACGGCAACCTCTTCACCGTCCGGCTCGCCGGGACGCTCGTCGAGCAGAACAAGGCCAACGAGGGCGGCGGTGCGGTGTTCTTCGTCAGCAACGACCGCACCGGCACGATGTCCATCGAGAGCTCGACGCTGCGGAAGAACCCGAGCGCCGGGTTCGAGACGTCGGGCTTCCCCGGCATCTTCTTCCTCGGCGCCCGGCCCCCGTCGGTGTCCTCGTCCTCCCTCACGAAGTAGGGGCTACGACCGCAGGCAGGCGCAGAACGGGTGGCCGGCCGGGTCGAGCAGGACCACGTAGCGTTCCGGCGCGGGCTGGAAGTCAGGGCGGGTCGCGCCGAGCTTGATCGCGCGCGCCTCGGCGTCGGCGAGGTCGTCGACGTAGAAGTCGAGGTGGAACTGCTTGCCCACCGGACCCTCCGGCCAGGTCGGCGCGGTGTAGCCCTCGATCCGCCCGAAGCCGATCGACGTGCTGCCGTCGCTGATCATCGCGTATTCGGCCTGGGTGTGGGTCACCTCCCAGCCGAGGGCCTCACTGTAGAAGGTGGCGAGCACCGGCGGCTCGGCGCAGTCGATGTTGACCATGATGAGCGTGGCGAATCCAGACATGCCCTCATTCTGCCGCCCATTCCTGCCACCTCATGTCAGGATCATGCGGCCGCATCACGACGGCGTCGGGGCCGACCAGTTGCGGCGCAGGGCGACCATCCGGAGCACGAAGACGAGGACGGCGGCGAGGGCGATGCTCACCGGGCGCTGCACGTGCAGCGCGTCCAGCGCCGCCACCGAGGCGCAGCCCGTCAGCCCGGCGACGGCGTAGATCTCCCGGCGCAGCACCGTGGGGATCTCGCCGGTGAGCAGGTCGCGGATCAGGCCGCCGCCGATCCCGGTGATCATGCCGATGATGCAGGCGCCGACGGGCGGCACGCCGGCGTCGAGCGCCTTCAGCGTGCCGGTCACCGTGAACAGGCCCAGCCCGGCCGCGTCGAGGACCTGGACCGTCCAGTACAGCCGGCTGACCGTCGGGTGCAGCCAGAACGCCGCCGCGGACGTGACGACGGCGACCGCCGCGTAGCGCCAGTCGACGAACGCGAACGGCTGCACGTTGACGAACACGTCGCGCAGGATGCCCCCGCCGAGCGCCGCCATGAACCCGACGAACACGACCCCGAACAGGTCCAGCCGCTTCGCGACGCCGGCGGTCGCGCCCGAGGCGGCGAACACGGCGATGCCGACCAGGTCGACGACGAGGAGCAGGCTGAGCTCTGACACGGTTGTGCTCCAGCTGTACGGGCGGGCGCGGCACCCCTCGGCACCGCGCCCGTCCTGTATACGGCACGTCCCGGTGCCGGGGGTCAGATGTTGTTGATGACGGCCATGCTGGTCTCGTGCTGCATGGCCAGCATGTCGGACACGGCCGCCGCGTCGTAGTAACCGCCGCTCGAACCCGCCGCCGCGGACGTGTCGCCGGCGGTGTCGGTGTCGGTGTCGTCGGCCGCGGAGATGGTGCCCTCGGCGGTGTTCATGCCACCGCTGACGTCACCGTCGAGGTTGCCGCCCGAGCCGTCGTAGCCGGTCGTGTCGTACTGGGCCACGTCGCCGTCGAGGTTGCCGCCCGAGCCGTCGTAGCCGGCGGTGTCCGCGGTGTCCGCGGCGGTCAGGTCGGTGTACTCGTCGGTGAGGGCGTTGTAGGACTGCTCGTAGACGCCGTCGCCGTCCTCGTCGATCGCCGCGAAGTCCGCCTCGCCGTCGCCGTCGAGGTCGCCGAGGAGCAGGTTGCCGCCGTCCTCGGTGGTGTAGATCGCGGCCTGGTCCTCCACGCCGTCGCCGTCGAGGTCGGTGGTGAAGGGAACGTAGTCGTCGCTCATATCTGGTGACTCCTTCGGATGCTGCATCAGGTGTTCTGGAACGAGTCGAACCGTACGAGCAGCCCGGCGACGCTGACTCCCCCATTGCTGCCAACTGGACAGCGATGAAGATCACCGGGCGGGTTTGCGTCAGTGGGGGTCTGGGGTATCCAACCGTCGATTCGAAGTTGACGAGTTCGTTGGATAGATGGAGGCACTCCCGTGGGCAGAGGATCCGGTATCGGCGGGGTCATCCTCGTCATCTGGCTGATCATCGGCGTGATCGCGGCCGGGCAGCGTGGCTACTTCGACAGCGAGGACACGAACTGCGCGAAGACCGGCACGATCCTCGTGACGATCGTCGCCGGGCCGCTGAACTACCTCGGTGTCAACCCCAAGATCAGCTGCGCCCTGCCCGAGCCGTCCAAGTAGGCCGCGACCAGTACGCCTGAAGCCGGTGCCGCCGAGAGGCCACCGGCTTCACCGTTTTCACACGTCGTGGGTCTGGGAACGTTCGATCTCGGTGAACGCGGCCTGCAGATACCGCGGGAACGGCCGCGGGCCGAGCAGGTCGACGAGCAGCAGCGGGGCGTGCCTCGCCAGGACGAGCGGGGACGGGCGGGCCTCGTCGTCGTTCTCGTCCTGGACGCCGAGGGCGCCCACCAGCAGCACGACCATCACCTGCGGGTCGATGTCCTGCCACTCCATCGCGGAGCGCACCGCCCGCTCCAGGGCGGCGCGCACGTCGTCGCCGTCGAGGCCGTCGGGGTGCAGATCCTCCAGCAGCGAGCGGACGACGACGCCGAGGACCAGGCCGGCCTGCACCGCGTCGAGGGCGGCGAGCTGCTCGACCGCCGCGTCGAACGCCTCCTTGTCGCGGCCCTGCGCGGCCTCGACGGCGGCGGAGGCGGCGGTCGCGATCGCCCGGGCCGGAGGCGGCAGGTGCCGCCAGCCTGCCGGGGTGCGGGTGGTGTCCACACCGTCGAACCCTAGTGCCTGTGGCCAGTGGCGCAGCACACACCGCCCCGGGCCGGGAACCTGTCACGTTCCGGGTGGGCCGGGCCGTCCTCATTCCATGAACACACAGCGAATGGCACTCAGCGAGATCAACCCCGAGGCGTACCAGGCGGTGCTCGGGCTGGAGAAATACATCAGGGCACACGTCGACCCGGCACTGCTCCACCTGCTCAAGCTCCGGGCGTCGATCCTGAACGGTTGCGCGTTCTGCGTGGACATGCACACGTCGGAGGCCCTCGCCGAGGGCGAGGACACGCGGAAGCTGTTCGCCGTTTCGGCGTGGCGGGAAGGGCCGTTCTTCGACGCGAAGGAGCGGGCCGCGCTCGACCTCACCGACCACGTCACCAGGCTGGGCGAGCACGGCGTGCCGGACGGCGTGTGGGACACCGCGGTGGAGCACTACGGCGCGGAGGGGGTTGCGGACCTGCTCATGGTCATTGCGACGATCAACGTGTGGAACCGTCTCGCCGTCTCGACCAGGACCCAGCCGAAGGTCGCGTGAGCGAGGAGTTCCTCGCGCACCGGCGGATGCTGCTCGGCCTGGCGTACCGCCTGGTCGGCACGCTGTACGACGCCGAGGACGTCCTGCAGGAGGCGTACCTGCGGTGGACCCGCGCCGACAGGTCCGGGGTCGCCGAGCCGCGCCGCTACCTGACCAGGGTGGTGGCGCGGCTCGCCGTCGACGCGCTCCGGGCCCGCCAGGCGCGGCGGGAGGACTACGTCGGGACCTGGCTGCCGGAGCCGGTCAGCACCGGCCGGCCGCCCGAGCTGTCCGGCCCGGCCGCGGTGATCGACACATCCGACCTGTCGATCGCCGTGCTGCACCTGATGGAGCAGCTGACCCCGCCGCAGCGGGCCGTATACGTGCTGCGGACCGCGTTCGAGCTGCCGTACGCGGAGATCGCCGGGATCCTCGACCGGACCGGGGAGGACTGCCGGCAGCTGCACCGCCGGGCGGGCACGGCGCTCGCCGGGCGGGCCAGGTTCGGCACCGACCCGGCCGAGCACGCCCGACTCCTCGAAGGGTTCGTGGCGGCCGCCCGCGACGGCGACGTCCGGCGCCTCGAGGCGCTGCTCCACGAGGACGTCATCGCGTGGAACGACGGCGGCGGCAAGGTCAGGACCGGCCCCAACCCGATCCGCGGGCGGGCGAAGGTGGTGCGCTTCTTCGCCGGCATCATGCCGGACCGGCCGTTCACCGCCGTCCCGGCCGGGGTCAACGGCGGGTACGCGCTGCTCGTCGACGCGAACTACCGGTACACCATGTGCCTGTGCGTCGTCGACGGCCGGATCCACGACCTGTTCCGGATCGCGAATCCCGCGAAACTCTCAACCTTTGCGGCGGCGGGCTCGTAGTAGGGGGTATGCGCGACTTCGACGAGTTCGCCGCCGCGGCGACCCGGCCGCTGCTCCGGCTCGGCTGGCTGCTGACCGGCGACCGGCGCTGAAGGTGCGCGGGCTCACCGGGCTGCGGGTCGTGGACGCCTCGGTGCTGCCGGTCATCAACCGCGGGCACACGATGGCGCCGGTCTACATGATCGCGGAGAAGGCCGCCGACCTGATCACCGCGGGCCGCTGACCCCGGTCGTCCTGCGCAGGATGATGACGGTCGCCAGCGGCCACAGGGCCTGTGCGCCGGCGGCGAGCCGTTCGGCGAGGCCTACCAGTACACCCGCCGCCAGCGCCAGACAGAAGAGCACGACCAGCGCGGAGAGGACCGCGGTGGCGCCGCGCAGGAGGGCCGCCGGGATCGGCTGGGGTGCGCCGCCCGGGACACGGCCGAGCGCGGGCCACAGCGCCAGACAGGCGAACGCGGTCGTCGCCGCGAGCTGATGCGCCACCGACGAGCCGGTGGCGGGCAGCGGGAACGCGGCGACCAGGACCGTGGCGACCCCGCCCGCGGCGAGCATGACCCGGCCCGGGGTGGCGAGGGCGCGCAGGCCGAGGGTGGTGACGACGTGGCAGAGGCCGACGCCGAGCAGCGCCACGGTCATCACCCACCGATGCGCGGCGCCGTGGCCGGCGAGGGCGCTGATCGTGTCCCGCAGCGGGTCGAAGCCCACCGGCTGCAGCGCGGCGGCGACGGTCCAGCCGCCGATGAGCAGGACCGGTGCGGTGGCCGAGGAGACCACCGGGAGCTGCCGGAAGGGCGTGACAACCTTCCCGAACCACCGCACCGGATAGAGCATGTCCAGCAGTATGCCCTGGGTCAGGTGCCGAAGACCTCGAGCTCCCACAGCGAGTAGCCCCACTGCGTCGCGCGCTGTGTGCCGTTGACCCGCAGGTAGCGGCCGGAGCCGTTGACGGTGAGGTCGTCGATGCCACCGTCGCCGGTCGTCGTGGTGTAGATGTTGGTCCAGGTGTTGCCGTCCGGCGAGGTCTGGATCTGGTACGCCTTGCCGTACGCCGTCTCCCAGTTGAGCCGCACCCGGTTGACGGTCCGGGTGGCGCCGAGGTCGAGCCGGATCCACTGCGGGTCGGCGTAGGCGCTGCCCCAGCGGGTCGCGGTGTTGCCGTCGACGGCGTTCGCGCCGTTGTGCGCGCTGCCGGGCTCGACCGACGACACGGTCACCGGGCAGTTGCGGCACAGCGACTGCGGTCCGGTGCTCGCCGGGGTGCCGTAGACGTTGACGTCGAAGATCGAGTAGCCCCACGCCGTGCCGCGCTGGGTCTGGTTGATCCGCACGTATCTGCCGGTGCCGGTCAGGGTGACGTCGTCGACCCCGCCGTCGCCGGTCGTCGTGGTGTACACGTTGGTCCAGGCGCTGCCGTCCGGTGAGGTCTGGATCTGGTACGACTTCGCGTACGCGGCCTCCCAGTTGATGCGGACCCGGTTGAGGTTGTACGAGGCGCCGAGGTCGACCTGCCACCACTGCGGGTCGGCGTGGACGCTGCCCCAGCGGGTGGTCGCGTTGCCGTCGACGGCGTTCGCGGCGACGAACGTGCTGTTGGGCTCCACCGACGACGCGGTCGCCGTCCTGCCGCGGGCGATGTCGGTCGCGGGCTGGCTGCCGTCGGTCTTGATCCGGATGTTGCGGTAGAAGATGTCGGCGCCGGCGCCGTCGTTCTGCACGCCGATGTAGCCGGTCTGGATCGCCCGGGTGCTCGTGTAGTCGTTGATCTTCACGCCGTTGAGCCAGATCTCGACCCGCTGGCCGTGGACCCCGACCTCGTACGTGTTCCACGACCCCGGCGGGTTGAGGGCCGCGGCGCGCAGCGCGGCGTCGGGGGCCTTGAAGCTGTAGACGCTGCCGGTGGTGCGCGACGGGTCGGCGTCGGTGGCGTCGATCTGGATCTCGTGGCCGGCGTTGACCGGGCCCCAGGGGTCACCGTTGGGGTCGGGGAAGCCGATGAACACGCCGCCGTTGTCGTCGCCGGGCATCTGCCAGTCGACCTTCAGCGAGTAGTTGGAGAACTGGCTCACCGGATACCAGAGCAGGCCCATCCCGCCGACGCTCGTGAGGGTGCCGTTGGCGAGCGTGAACCCGCCGGGGCCGGCCTGCCGCCACTGGTCGAGGCTGGCCTGGCTGCCGTCGAACAGCGCCTGGTAGCCCGTCTCGGGGCGGCAGTCGGCCTGGGCCTGACCCGCGGCCCACCTGATGCCGCCGAGGAGGTGTGCGGTGAAGTTCGCCTCGGTGTAGGACGCCTCGGTGTGGCCGAGTCCGGTGTACCAGCTGCGGCCGCCGTCATACTGCTTGCACCAGGAGATCGGGTGGTCCCCGGCCATCGAGCCGCCCGAGTAGGAGCTCTCGTCGAGGCTCATCAGGACCTTGGCGGTGCTGCGGGGGTTGGTCTGGTAGTTGTACCACTCGTCGGTGCGGGTCCAGGTCTGCGGCAGGTGCGCGGTCGCCGGGTGCGCGCGGTCCTCGACCTTGATCGTCGCCTGCTGCTGCGCGGGGTGCGAGGCGAACCAGGCGCCGACGAGGTTGCCGTACCAGGGCCAGGTGTACTCGGTGTCGGCCGCGGCGTGCACGCCGACGTATCCGCCACCGGCGCGGATGTAGGACTCGAACGCGGTCTGCTGGGTCGCGTCGAGCACGTCGCCGGTGGTCGACAGCCAGATGACGGCCTTGTACTGGGCGAGGTTCGCGGTCGTGAACGCGCCGGCGTCCTCGGTCGCGTCGACGGCGAAGTTGTTCGCGGTGCCGAGCGCCTGGACGGCGGCGATGCCGTTGGGGATCGAGCTGTGCCGGAAGCCCGCCGTCTTGGAGAAGACGAGGACCTTGAACGCGGGGGCCGCGGACGCGGGGGTGGCCGCGCCGCTCGCGGCGACGACCGCGGCGACGGCGGTCGCGGCGATCAGTTTCCAACCGGGTATACGCACGTGACGTGCTCCTTCCGACTGGATCGCGGGTCTGTGCGGGACCGTCGCGATCACGGGGAGGGAGGAGCGCGCCGAACGCACCTTCCGTTGCTTCAGTCAGAACTTTGCCGTGAACAAACAAAAGTGTCAATGGCCGTGGTTTGATCGACCGTTAGGTCGTGCACGACTGAATCGTGTGCTACGTTTCGGGGTGTGAGGGATGTCCTGGCACTCGACCAGCAGGTCTGCTTCGCGCTGTACACGGCCTCGCGGGCCGTCACCGCGCGCTACCGGCCGCTGCTGGACGAGCTGGGCATCACGTACCCGCAGTACCTGGTCCTACTCGTGCTCTGGGAACACGACAGCAGGACCGTCAAGGAGCTCGGCGCCGCGCTGCGGCTCGACTCGAGCACCCTGTCGCCGCTGCTCAAGCGCCTGGAGGCGGCCGGCCTCGTCACGCGGGCGCGCCGCACCGACGACGAGCGGTCCGTCACCGTCCAGCTCACCGGGGCCGGCGCCGCGCTGCGCGAGCGGGCCCGCGCCGTCCCCGCCAGGCTCGTCTGCGAGGGCAAGGAGGGCGGGCTCGGGATCGACGAGCTCGACGCCCTGCGCGAGACCCTGGTCCGCCTCACCGCCACACTCACCGACCTGCAAGGAGATGCTCCTGATGGCAGTCCTGTACACCGCTGAGGTCACCGCCACCGGCGACGGCCGCGACGGCCACGTCACCAGCACCGACGGCATCATCGACATGGACGTGGCCGTGCCGAAGGAGATGGGCGGCGCCGGCGGGGCGACCAACCCCGAGCAGCTGTTCGCGGCGGGCTATGCGGCCTGCTTCCACAGCGCGCTGCGGATCGTCGCCCGCCGGGCCAAGGCCTCGGTCGACGGCAGCGAGGTCAACGCCCGGGTCGGCATCGGCCCCAACGGCAGCGGCGGCTTCGGGCTCGACGTCACCCTGACGGTCACCCTGCCCGGCGTCGAGGCGGCCACGGCCCAGCAGCTCGTCGAGGCGGCGCACCAGGTCTGCCCGTATTCCAACGCGACCCGCGGCAACATCGACGTCAAGCTGGAACTGGCATGACGACTAGCAGCAAGGTGTGGCAGCTCGCCGCGCGGCCGGAGGGTTTCCCGACCCCGGAGGACTTCCGGCTCGTCACCGAGGAGCTGCCGGCGCCCGGCCCCGGGCAGGTCCTGGTCCGCAACGAGGTCATGTCGGTCGACCCCGCGATGCGCGGCCGGATGAACGACGTGCCGTCCTACGTGGCGCCGTTCCAGCTCGACGCGGCCCTCGACGGCGGCGCGGTCGGCACCGTCGTCGCGTCGCAGAGCCCGGACCTGGCGGTCGGCGACAGCGTGCTGCACGGGCTCGGCTGGCGCGAGCACGCGCTGCTCGACGCGAAGCACGCCCGGGCCGTCGACACCACGGTCGCGCCGGCGTCCGCGTATCTCGGCGTCCTCGGGATGCCGGGGCTCACGGCGTACGCCGGACTCCTCGACGTCGCGAAGATGCGCCCCGACGAGACGGTCTTCATCTCCGGCGCCGCCGGGGCGGTCGGCACTCTCGCCGGGCAGATCGCGCGGCTGCGGGGCGCGCGGCTCGTGATCGGCTCCGCCGGGTCCGCGGAGAAGGTGCGCTACCTCGTCGACGAGCTCGGCTTCGACGCCGCGTTCAACTACAAGGACGGCTCCATCCGCAAGCAGCTGAAGCAGCTCACGCCCGACGGCATCGACGTCTACTTCGACAACGTCGGCGGGGAGCAGCTGGAGGCGGCGCTGTTCCGGATGAACGTGCACGGGCGGGTCGCCGTGTGCGGGGCGATCTCGCAGTACAACGGCCCCGACGCGACCGGCATCCGCAATCTCACCCTGCTGATCAGCAAGCGGATCACCATGCAGGGGTTCCTGGTCCTGGACCACTGGGGGCGGCGGCAGGAGTTCACCGGGGAGATGGCCGGCTGGCTGCGGGAAGGGCGGGTGCAGGTCGCGGAGACGTTCGTCGACGGGATCGACCACGCCGTCGACGGCTTCCTCGGCATGCTCCGCGGGGAGAACCTCGGCAAGATGATCGTCCGGCTGTCGTGAGCCGGTCCGCGCTGGCGCTGGCCGGGCTGCTGGCCGCGGCCGGGGTGACGCACCTGGTCAACCCGGCACCCTACGACCGGATCGTGCCGCGGTCGCTGCCCGGGTCGCCGCGGACCTACACGGTCGTGAGCGGCGTCGCGGAGCTCGCGCTCGCCGCCGGGCTGGTCCACCCCCGGACCCGCCGGGCGGCCGGGCTCGCCGCGGCGGGGTTCTTCGCCGCGGTGTTCCCCGCCAACGTGAAGATGGCCGTCGACTGGCGGCACGCGCCACCGGTCCGCCGGGCCGTCGCGTACGGGCGGCTGCCGCTGCAGGTGCCCCTCGTCCTGTGGGGGTTGCGGGTGGCCCGGGAGGCCGGGGTTCAATAGGCGGATGCTGCGAACTGCACGGCTCGAGCTGCGGCGGTGGCGGGACGAGGACCGGGCGCCGTTCGCGGCGCTCAACGCCGACCCCGAGGTGATGCGGTTCTTCCCGCGACCGCTGACCCACGCCGAGAGCGACCAGATGGCCGACCGGATCGAGGCGCAGTTCGCCGAACTCGGCTACGGGCTGTGGGCCGTCGACGTCGTCGGGACCGGCGCCTTCATCGGGTTCGTCGGGCTGGCGTGGCAGCGGTTCCCGGCGCACTTCACCCCGGCGCTGGAGATCGGGTGGCGGCTGGCCAGGGCCGCCTGGGGGCACGGCTACGCGACGGAGGCGGCGGTCGCGGCGCGGGACTTCGCATTCCGCCCGACCGGCCCGGACGGCGCCGGGATGGACGAGATCGTGTCCATCACGACCCGCACCAACGAGCCGTCGCAGGCGGTGATGCGGCGGATCGGGATGACCAGCGACCCCGCCGACGACTTCCTGCACCCCAACCTGGCGCCGGACCACCCGCTCGCCGACCACGTGCTCCACCGGCTGCGCCGCCCGGCCTGAGCCGCCGCCCGGCTCAGCCGGACAGCTGCAGGTGCAGCTGGAACGCGACCTCGGTGTGCCGGATCGACGGCGGGCGCAGGGCGAGCAGCTGCCGCTCCAGGACGACCTGCAGCTCGCGGGGCGGCGCCTCGGGGCGCGCCATGATCCGCACCGCGACCGGGCGGGACGGGCCGAGCCGGAACTCGACCATCAGCTCCTCGGTGCCGTGCCGCACGCCGGTGAACGCCCGGTCGACGATGCCCCTGGCCCGGTCGATGAAGTCGCCGAGCTCGGCCGCGGTCGTCGCCCGGCGGACCTGCTCCTCCGGGGTGAGCAGGACGATCCGCCCGTGGTCGACGTGCCGCAGCGCCCTGCCGTCCTGGCGGGGGCCGGCCGCGGCCGCACCGGTGGTCCCGGACGGCGGCGCCGACTGGGTGCCCGGACCCGGCCGCACCGCCTGCACCGGCCGCGTGCCGGGCCCCGGGCGGGGTTCCAGGCGCAGCGCGAGGGTGCTCACCGCGCCCGCGGGCAGGCCGATCTCGATCGGGCGGCCCGCCTCGACCGCTTGGCGGAGCCGGGCGTACATCGCGCCGGTCAGCAGGACCGCGAAGCCGTCCTCGACCTGACGGGCGGTCGGCTCGGCGGTGCCGCGGACCAGCAGCAGGAAGTTGCAGCCGATCCGGGCTGAGCGCTCCCCGCCGGGCGCCACGATCGCGGCCGGGCCCTGCTGGCCGGGGGCCCACACGTAGGTCTGCGGGACGTCGGCGAGGCCGGGCAGGAACGCGCACACGTCGGCGGCCTCGCGCAGCGCCTCCTCGAACGCCTCCAGCTCCTCGTCGGCGCCGCCGATGTAGGAGGTCGCGTCGCCCGCGGCGATCGTCAGCTCGAGCCGGTCGGCGACGTGGACGACCCGCAGGAACGGCAGGTTGTACGCCGGAGCCTTCGACAGCATCGTCGCGGCGCGGAACTCGGCGTCGTCGACGACCGGGGCACGGCCGGGACGGAACCACCACGGGTGCGGGTAGTAGCGCTCCTGCGCGCCGAGCAGCGACAGCACCCGGGCGTGGCCGAAGCGCTGCACCACCGCGGTCTCGCCGCCCAGCAGCGGCAGCGCCACCAGCGGGGGGCGCTCGAAGGTGGCCGTCACCGGGATGTCCTCGGGGGCGGCGGCGTAGACGAACCCCGTCACCCGGCCGTCGATGTCGATGCCGGGCTGCCCGAAGACGCTGACGTCGCCGGCCTCGACGAGGCTGCCCTCGGCGGCGAGCCGGTGCACGGTGCGGGCCATCGACAGCGGGTAGCCGGGGGCGGGCGCCCCGGTGCGGATCACGGCGAACACCATCTCCCGCTGGCCGTGCCGTTCCAGGCCCTCGGTGGTGTACAGCAGTGCGGGCAGCATGCCGGAGGCCGTGCGGATGCCACCCTCGTCGATGGCGACCGACAGCTGCCGGGGGATGAGGACCTCCCGGCCGACGGGTAACGCGGAGCCCACGGGGCCGATCATCGCATCCGCGCGCAACAGTTGACCTTGGACGAACGGTTGCCGCCCCCGTCCTCTCCACAGGGTGGCGCTTCCAGAGGCGGGCCGCGACGATGATGTGATGCGGATGACGTCGGAGCCGCCGGCCGAGTACGTCGCGTTCGTCTCCCGCCACCTGGAGCCGTTGCGCCGAGACGCCGTGCGCGTCGTCGGCGGGGAGGAGGACGCGGATCATCTGTACGTCGACGTCCTCACCGACGTCGCGACCCGCTGGAGCTGGCTGGAGCTGCAGCGGACCAGGCTCGGGCACGAGAGCGCCGCCGACGAATTCCTCGGCCGGGTCTTCGCCCGCCGGTCGGAGCGGTTCCTCCTCGGCGAGGACGGGTTCGGCGCCGACGACCTGCAGATCCAGGTGATCCCGGAACATCCGCACGAGCCGCCGGCCCGCCGCGTGTATGTCAGCACCGCCGTCCGGCTCGCGCCGATGCTCGTGCCGCGGCGCAGGAGCAGCGTGTTCGTCGCCGGGCCGGTGTGCGAGGCGGCGATCGCGTGGTGGCACGCGTACGAGGCGATCCGGCGCCGGAGAATGGCCTACGTCGGGTTTGTCGCGATCGCGCTGCTGATGGCCCTCGCGAGCGTCAGCGCACCACCGGCGCCGGCGTGACGCATGCCACCCTCGGGCGGCGCGGCGGCGGTCACCTGCCCCTTCCGTAGGCGTTCGGCCTGTTCCGGCCGGTCCGGTCGCGGGCGGTCCGACCGGCTCCGGCCGGGCGGCGGGTCCGGGGCCACCGGCGCCCGGCACGCAGGTTTGACGGATCCTGCTAGTGTCCGCCGAGGGCCGCTTGGGGGTGACATGAGCACGACGACACGGGACACGACACGCCGGGCGACACGCGCGGCGGGGTTCCTGGCCGATTCTGGGCAGCGCACCGGGCGGGACACCGCACGGGCAGCGCGCCGGATCGCACGCGGGGTCGCCTCGCTCGGGGTCGTCGCCGCCGTCGCCGTGGGCGGGTCCGGCTCGCTCCTGGTCGCCCGGCCCGCGCACGCCGCCACCGCCGAGGTGGACATCGAGGCGAAGATGAGCGGCAACAACTTCCAGGGCAAGGTCGGCGCGAAGGTCTCCGTCGGCTACCAGATCATCAACCACGGCAACGTTGACGTCGCGGTCAACGTGGCGATCCGGGTGCCGCAGAACACCGAGATCGAGTCGGCCGGCGCGTGCCAGGTCGCCGGCAACCGGCGCACGGCCACCTGCCAGCTGCCGAAGGTGGCCCGCGGCTCGTCCGCCGGCAACACGATCCAGGTGGTCCTGCGCACCGCCGGTGACGGCGACGGCGGCTCCGTCGTCGCCAGGCTCGCACCCAACCAGGGCGCCAACGACCCGAAGGACAGCAACAACAAGGACGACTTCAAGATCCGGGTCGCGGCCGCGAGCGCCACGCCGAGTGCGTCGAAGTCGACCCGCTCGTCGCGGAGTGCCTCCGCCGACCCGACCGGCACCTCCGACGAGGTCGTCGCCCCGCCGGAGGCCGGCAACGGCGCGATCCCGCGCGAGGACCCCACGAAGGCGCCCGTCAGCAGCTCCGGCGGTCTCGGCTTCGGGTTCTGGGTCGGCGTGGTCGCCATCGTCGCGGCGCTCGGGCTCGTCGGCAGCCTGTTCTACTTCCGCCGCAAGGACCGCCTCGAGCCGGACACGGGCGTGTTCCACCTGCCGCCCATGCCCGGCAACGACAACCCCACGTCGGTGATCGCCCCCGGGGTGTACGGGTCACCGGCCGCCGGACCGGGTTTCCAGGGCTCCCCCGGTGGGCCGAGCGTCTACGGCGCGCCGGCCGGGGCTCCCCCACCGCCCGCCTTCCCACCGCCCGCCTTCCCACCGCCCGCCTTCCCGCCGCCGGCAGGACCGCCCGCGGGGGCACCGGGGCCCGGACCGGGTGCGAACGACCAGACCATCATCATGCGCAGGCCCGACGACCTGTGAGCTGACCGCGCCGGATGGCCGGATCAGGCCACGGCGGGCACCATTGGGCGATGCGCAGCGATCGGTCCACCTCGATGCGGCAGGCGGCACTCGGCACGGCCCTCGTCTTCACGGCCAGCGGCGCGCTGCTCGGCACGTGGGTGTCGCGGATCCCGGCGGTCGTCGCAAGCCTCGGCATCACCGCCGGTGAGCTCGGCCGGGCCCTGCTCGCGCTCGGCATCGGGTCGCTGCTGTCGATGCCGCTGACCGGGCACGCCTGCCGGCGCGTCGGCAGCCGCGCGTGGGTCGCGGGCACATCGGTGCTCGCCGCGGCGGTCCTGAGCTGCGTCGGGCTGGCCACGAACCTGGTCCAGCTGACGGTCGCGCTGTTCGCGCTCGGCATGGTCTACGGCTCGTGGGACGTGGCGATGAACATCCAGGGCAGTGCCGTCGACCAGCGCGCCGGTCGGGAGTGGATGCCGCGGTACCACGCCTGCTGGAGCCTGGGCTCGATCCTCGGAGCGGCGGCCGGCTCCCTCGCCGCCCGCGGTGACGTCGGGACCGGCGCGCACTTCACGGCCGCGGCGGGGTGCGCGGCCGCCGTCGCGTTCGCCGGTCTGACGCGGTACGTCGACGAGCGGGCGACGGCCGGTGAGCCCGGGGCGGCCGGGGCGGGCGGCGGCCGGCGGCTGGTCACGGACCGGGCGCTGCTCCTCATCGGCGCGCTGACGTTGTGCGCGACCGTCATCGAGGGCGCCGCCGCCGACTGGCTGGCGCTGTTCCTGCACACCGGCCGCGGGCTGTCGGAGGCGTCGGCGGCGCTCGGCTACACGGTCTTCGCCACCGCGATGACGGTCGTGCGCTTCGCCGGTACACCCGTCGCGGCCCGGCTCGGCAGGGCCGGCGCGGTGCGGGTGGGTGGCGTCCTCGGCGTCGCCGGCGTGCTCGTCACGGTCCTGTCGCCGTGGCTGCCGCTGACCTACGCCGGGGCGCTGCTGTGGGCCGCCGGGGTGTGCCTGGTGTTCCCCGCCGCGGTGAGCGCCGCCGGGGAGACCGGGCGGCCCGCCGAGTCGATCGCGCTGGTGACCACCATCGGCTACGGGTCGATCCTGGTGGGCCCGCCGCTCATCGGCGCCCTCGCCGACGTGATCGGGATGGGCCGGGCGCTGCTGACCCTCGCGGTGCTGGCCGCCGCCGTGGCCGTGCTGGCCCCGGCGGTCCGGCCGCGCGCCGCCCGCGACCGTCAGTCCGGCAGCGCGTCCATCGCCCGGTAGATGCGCACGTCGGAGATCGGGTAGGCGGTGCCGAGCGCCTGCGCGAACAGCCCCACCCGCAGCTCCTCGATCATCCAGCGGATCTCCCGCAGCTCGGGGCTCATCGTCATGCTGGCGACCAGCTGGTCGTACTCCCGCTGGACCTCCTGCACGGTGGCCATGCGGTCCCGGTCGCGGGCGGTGTCCGTCGGCACCTTCTCGAGGCGCTTCTCGATGCCGCGCAGGTACCGTTCGAGGTCCGGGAGCCGCTGCCAGCCGGTGTCGGTCACGAACCCGCGGTACACCAGCCGCCCCAGCTGCCCGCGCATGTCGGTGAGCGCCGGCAGGAGCAGCGGGTTCTTCGTGCGGGCGAGGCGCTGCTCGACGTCGTAGGAGGCGCCGAGGATCCGGCGCACGTTGCCGACGACCTCGAGGGTCAGGTCGACCATGTCGGCGCGGACCTTGTCGCGGAGCTTCGCGAACGCCTCGCCGTCCCACACGGGCCCGCCGGCGTCGGTCATGAGCTGGTCGACGGCGCACGCGGCGCAGTCGTCGAGCAGGTCGACGGCGTTGCGGTGCGGGTTGCGGCTCAGGGCGAGCTTCGCCTCGTTGGACAGCCGGCCCCCGACGAACTTCGCCGCCGGCGGCAGCGCCAGCAGCAGCAGGCGGCGGGTCCCGGCCCACATCTCGTGCCGCTGCCGGGCGGGCAGGTCGAAGGCCTTGACCGCCACCGACGCGCCCTCGTCGACCAGCGCCGGGTAGACGGTGAGGGTGTGCCCGGCGACGGTCCGCGACAGGCTCCGCGGCAGCGTGCCGAAGTCCCAGGTGGTGCTGCCGGTCCGGGTGACGTCGGTCGCCGCTTCCGCCACCGTCGCCTGGACCTTCGGCGCGAGCCGGTCCCGCAGCTGCGGCAGGCTCTTGCTCTCGGCGAGGACCGCGCCGCCGTCGTCGACGACCCGGAACGACATCTTCAGGTGCTCCGGCACCTTGGTCAGGTCCCACGCGTCGCGCGGGACCGTCACCCCGGTCAGCCGGCGCAGCTCCCGCTCGAGGGCCTCCAGGAGGTGCCCGTCGCGGACCGGCATCCCCGCCAGGGCGTCGCGGGCGGTGTCGGGGGCCGGGACGAAGTTGCGCCGCAGCGCCTTCGGCAGCGACTTGATGAGCGCCGTGACGAGGTCCTCGCGCAGTCCGGGCACCTGCCAGCTGAAGTCGGCGTCCCGGACCCGGCCGAGCAGCGGCAGCCCGATGTGGACGGTGACCCCGTCGGCGTCGGCGCCGGGCTCGAACTGGTAGGTCAGCGTGAACCGCTGCCCGTCCTGCTCCCACGCGTCGGGGTACTGGTCCTTCGCGACGCCGCCGGCGGTGTCGTTGACGAGCATCGCCGGGTCGAAGGTGAGCAGCTCCGGCTGGTCCCGGCGGGTCTGCTTCCACCAGCTGTCGAAGTGCCGCCCGGAGACGACGTCCTCGGCGATGCGCTGGTCGTAGAACTCGAAGAGGGTCTCGTCGTCGACGAGGATGTCGCGGCGGCGGGCCCGGTGCTCGAGCTCCTCGACCTCTTCGAGCAGCTGCCGGTTCTTGGCGAAGAACGCGTGGTGCGTCTCCCAGTCGCCCTCGACCAGCGCGTGCCGGATGAACAGCTCCCTGGACAGCGCCGGGTCGATCCGGCCGTAGTTGACCTTCCGGGAGCTGACGATCGGCACGCCGTACAGCGTGACCTTCTCCATCGCCATGACGGCCGCGGCCTTCTTCTCCCAGTGCGGCTCGCTGTAGTTGCGTTTGACGAGGTGCTGCGCGAGCGGCTCGATCCACTCGGGCTCGATCCGGGCCGCGACCCGCGCCCACAGCCGGGTCGTCTCGACCAGCTCGGCCGCCATCACCCAGCGGGGCGTCTTGCGGAACAGCGCCGAGCCGGGGAACACCGCGAACTTCGCGCCGCGGGCGCCGAGATACTCGCTCTTCTCGGCGTCCTTCAGCCCGATGTGCGACAGGAGGCCGGCGAGCAGCGACACGTGGATGTTGTACGGCGCGGCCGGCTCCTCGTTCGGCACCACGTCCATGCTCCGCAGGACCGAGCGCAGCTGGCTGAAGATGTCCTGCCACTCGCGGACCCGCAGGTAGTTGAGGAACTCGGCCTTGCACAGCTTGCGGAACTGGTTGCTGGACAGCTCCTTCTGCTTTTCCTGCAGGTAGTTCCACAGGTTGACGTAGCCGAGGAAGTCGGAGTCCTTGTCGGCGAACCTGGCGTGCAGCTGCTGCGCCTGCGCCTGTTTCTCCACGGGCCGCTCGCGGGGGTCCTGGATGGACAGTGCGGCGGTGATGACCATGACCTCGCGGACGCAGCCGTTACGCTCGGCCTCCAGGACCATGCGGGCGAGGCGCGGGTCGACGGGCAGCTGCGACAGCCGCCGGCCCAGCGCCGTGAGCCGCTGGCCGCTCTCCAGTGCGCCGAGCTCTTCCAGCAGCTGCACGCCGGAGCTGACGTTGCGGCGGTCCGGCGGGTCGATGAACGGGAACGCGGCCAGGTCACCCAGGCCGAGCGAGATCATCTGCAGGATGACGGACGCGAGGTTCGTCCGCAGGATCTCCGGGTCGGTGAACTCAGGCCGCCCGTCGAAGTCCTCTTCGCTGTACAGCCGGATGCAGACACCGTCGGACGTGCGGCCGCAGCGGCCCTTGCGCTGGTTCGCCGACGCCTGCGAGACCGGCTCGATCGGCAGGCGCTGCACCTTCAACCGGTGGCTGTACCGGGAGATGCGGGCCGTGCCCGGGTCGACGACGTACTTGATGCCGGGGACCGTCAGCGACGTCTCCGCGACGTTCGTGGCGAGCACGACGCGGCGGCCCTGGTGCGACTGGAACACCCGGTGCTGCTCGGCGAAGGACAGCCGGGCGTACAGCGGCAGGATCTCCGTGTTGCGCAGGTCGAGCTTGGCGAGGGCGTCGGCGGTGTCGCGGATCTCGCGCTCGCCGCTGAGGAACACCAGGACGTCGCCGGGGCCCTCGGCCTGCAGCTCCTCGACGGCGTCGCAGATCGCGTCGGTCTGGTCCCGCTCCTCCTCGCCCTCGTCGGGCGCCTCGATCGGGCGGTAGCGGACCTCGACCGGATACGTGCGGCCGGACACCTCGACGATCGGGGCGTCGCCGAAGTGCCGGGAGAAGCGCTCCGGGTCGATGGTCGCCGAGGTGATGATCACCTTCAGGTCGGGGCGCTGGGGCAGCAGCTGCCGCAGATACCCGAGGATGAAGTCGATGTTGAGGCTGCGCTCGTGCGCCTCGTCGATGATCAGCGTGTCGTACTGCCGCAGGAGGCGGTCCTGCTGCATCTCGGCGAGCAGGATGCCGTCGGTCATCACCTTGACCATCGTCTGGTCGCCGGACTGGTCGGAGAACCGGACCTTGAACCCGACGGTCGCGCCGAGCTCGCTGCCCAGCTCCTCCGCGACGCGCTCGGCCACGGTCCGCGCCGCGATCCGCCGGGGCTGCGTGTGGCCGATCTGCCCGGTGACGCCGCGGCCGAGCTCGAGACAGATCTTCGGCAGCTGGGTCGTCTTCCCCGAGCCGGTCTCGCCGGCGACGATGACGACCTGGTGGTCGCGGATCGCGGCGAGGATGTCGTCCTTGCGCTGGCTGACCGGCAGCTGCTCCGGATAGGTGATCTTCGGCGTCCCGGCCTTGCGGGCGGCGACGCGTTGCTCGGCGCGTTCCACGTCGGCGCGGATCGCCTCGGCGATGGCGGCGGCGTGCGGGGACTTCTTCGCGCCTTCGATGCGGCGGCGCAGCCGGTGCTGGTCCTGCGGCATGAGCCCGCTCAGGCGGGCCCGTAACTCACGCAGCACGCCGAGATCCGGTGCGTTGGGCGGCTCCTGCACGGCGGCTTGCTCCCGGCGGGGTCGCCGGTTCGGCCCTTTTCCGCTCCTCCGACCGGGCAAGCCCGCCTTTGGTGGATCGGCAGAGGGCCCGTCGCCCTCGCTGCGGGGCTCGGTCTGGCTGGAGGGCTGGGGCACGTCAGACATAACGCTCGCAAGAATAGGCACGCGTCGCCGCGATTGCCCGGTGATTTTCCGCTACCTGGACTTTCCGGCCGTGTCGCCCCCTCGGCAAGTCGTCACTCCTGCCACTAACGTCACATCCATGCCCTCCCCGAGCAGACCCGCCGTGCCCGCGAAGCCCAGGCCGCCGAAGGCGCTGGAGCTGGCGACCGTCGACGAGGACGACCTCCGCGACGAGGACACCTACACCGGGCTCGGCTTCTACGACCTGGAGCTGGCCGGGCGGTCGGCCAAGGGCGCGGAGTTCCAGCAGTGCCGCTTCAACCGCGTCGATCTGAGCGGCACGGCGTTCGTCAAGGTGTCGCTGACCGACTGCCTGGTCGAGAGCTCGAACTTCGCCAACCTGCACGGCGACCAGTCGTCGCTGCTCCGGGTGGCGGTGAAGGACTCGCGGCTGACGGGCCTGCAGTGGCTCGACGGGGTCCTGCGTGACGTGACGCTGCGCGACTGCCGCATCGACCTGTCGGTGTTCCGCGCGACCACGTTCGGCGCGGTGGTCTTCGAGGACTGCAACCTGTCCGGCGCGGACTTCACCGGCGCCGACCTGTCCGGCGTCACGTTCGCCCGGTGCGACCTGACGGGCGCCCAGTTCTCCGCCGCGACGATGGCCGGCGCCCGGCTGACCGACTGCGACCTGTCCGGCATCGGCGGGGTGACCAGCCTGGCCGGCGCCACCGTCAGCACCGCCGACCTGATCACGCTGTCCCGCGCCCTCGCCGCCGCCCTGGACATCAGGCTGTCGGACCCCTCCTAGCGGGTCATCTGGACCGGCCTCCCGACCGGCCTCCCGACCGGCCCAGGCCCTGCGCGGTCATCTGGGCCAGCCCAGGCCCTGCGCGACGCGGCTGCCGCCGCGGCGGGCCGTGACCTCGATCTCGATCCGCATCCGCGGGTCGGACAGCCCGCACACCTGCATCGTCGCGGCCGGCCGGACCTCGCCCAGCCACTCGCGCAGCACCGGCCAGCACGGCTCGAAGTCGGCGGCGTCCGGCAGCAGATACCGCACCCGCACCACGTCCCGGACACCGGCGCCGGCCTCCCGCAACGCGGCGTCGATGTTGACCCAGCACTGCCGCGCCTGCGCTACCACGTCGTCGGAGATCGTCATCGACGCGTAGTCGAAGCCCGTGGTCCCCGACACGTGCACCCAGTCACCGTCCACGACCGCCCGGGAGTATCCGATCTCCCGCTCGAACGTCGACCCGCTGGAGATCAACCGCCGCTCACTCATACGCGCCACGGTAGTGGACCGCCACCGCTGGCATCCTTGTCGGCATGGCGTTGCGTGAGGGCCGGCCGACCCGCGAGGAACTGGCCGCCGCGGTGGACAACCTGCTGCCGGACGTCATCGCGCCGGGCCTCGGCGTCCTGCTCTGCGGCATCAACCCCGGGCTGTGGTCGGCGGCGACCGGGCACCACTTCGCCCGCCCCGGCAACCGCTTCTGGCCGGCCCTGCACCGCAGCGGCTTCACCCCGCGACAGTTCCGCCCGTCCGAGCAGGACCAGCTCATCGACCTCGGGCTGGGCATCACCAACCTGGCCGCCCGGGCCACCGCCCGCGCGGACGAACTGTCCCGCGACGAACTGACCGCCGGCGGGGCGATCCTCAAGTCGAAGGTCGAACGGTTCGCACCCGCCTGGCTGGCGGTGCTCGGCGTGACCGCGTTCCGGACGGCGTTCGGCGCGCAACGGGTCCGGGTCGGTCCGCAGGAGCAGGACTTCGGCGGCGCGCGGCTGTGGATCCTGCCCAACCCGAGCGGCCTCAACGCCCACTTCACGCTGGACGGGCTCGCCGCCGAGTTCGCCCTCCTGCGGGAAGCCACACGGCAGCGCCGGGTCACCCCGCGGCGATGACCTCGGCCTCGGCCGGCTTCCCCGGTCGGGATCGCCCTCTTTGCGGACCCCGGCCACCCGCGTCACACCGCGCAGCGGTCCCCGGCGCACCCACCGAACCCGGCCACCCGCGTCACGCCGCGCAGCGGTCCCCGGCGCGCCCGTCGAGCCCGGCCGAGTCCGCCGCCCTGCTCGTGCCGTGACGCGACCCGCCAGACCTCCGATCTCAGCCGGGTCCGCGGTCCTGCTGACGCCGTGCAGCGATCGCGCGTCAGCCGCTGAGCTCGCCGGGCGGGCCCTCGAACCGGGCGGCGCGCTCGCGCAGCAGCTGGCCGAACAGGCCGCTCGGCTGACCGCAGTCGGCGCAGACGAAGTTGTCGTCGAGTCTCGGGCCGCCGCAGTGGTCGCACGTCCCCCGGTCCCGCGGGTCCTGATATGCGCGCAGCGCCTCGATGAACGCCCGCGCCGACCCCGGGGAGAGCGACACCGGCGCCCCGCCGCCGACCCGCAGCTCGACGCCGCCCGCGCCGTCGCCGCCGGGCGGGTCGAACACGCCGACCCTGCGGGCGAACTCCTCCACCGCGGCCGCGACGTCACCGGCCGACGCGCCCGACCATCGCATCGTCATGCCGCGACCCTAACCCCACCCCCCGACACTTTCCCGCACCCGTGACTCACGGCAACGGCGACGGCAGAGGCGACGGCAGCAGCAGGTTCACGTCGCCGAACTCGTGCCAGAGGTACCCGTCCCGCACCGCCTCGGCGTAGCAGCGGGCGAGGAGGTCCCGGTCGGCGACCGCGGCGAGCAGGTCCAGGTGCGACGCCTTCGGCTCGTGCAGGCCGGTGAGCAGCCCGTCCACGGCCCGGACGCCGCGGTCCGGGGTGACGATCAGGTCGGTCCAGCCTTCGCCGGCGACGACCCGGCCGTCGGGCCCGGCGACCGTCTCCAGGGCGCGGACCGCCGTGGTGCCGACCGCGATGATCCTGCCGCCGCCGGCACGCGCGTCGTTGACCAGTCGCGCGGTCGCCGGCGGTACGCGGAACCACTCCGGATACGGGCGTTCGTGCGCCTCGGGCGAGGCCACCCCGGTGTGCAGGACCAGCGGCGCGATCTGCACGCCCGCCGACACGAGGCGGGTCACGACCCTGTCCGTGAACGGCCGCGCCGCGCTCGGCATCTCCGCGCTGCCCGGATGGGTGGCGAACACCGTCTGGTACGCCTCGATCGGCCACCGCCGCCGCACGTACGGGTAGCGGATCGGCTGCCCGTACCGGCGCAGAAACTCGATCATGGGAATCCCGGTGCCGACGGAGGCGAACCACAGCCTGCCCCGCGAATAGGGTGCTTCGAGGGTGACGGTCGCGCCGCCGGGCAGCCGCAGCGGTCCGGGCGCGCCGGGGTGCGGGCGGAGGCCGGCGTCGCGGACCTCGACGAGCCAGCGTCCGTCGGCGAGCCTCGTCGAGAAGTGGACCCGCAGCCGCGTGCCCACCACCGCCACGGACGCGGGCAGTGTGCCGGACGTGTTGACGACCAGCAGGTCGCCGGCGCGCAGCAGGTCGGGCAGGTCGGTGAAGCGGTGGTGGCCGACCGACGAGCCCTGCCCGACGAGCAGCCGCACCCCGTCGCGGGCGGTGCCGCGCGCCTCCGGCGGCTCGTGCGCCTCCAGCGCGGCCGGCAGCACGAAGTCGAGCGAGGTCATCGCGACCGTCACAGCCGCACCCGCCCCGACGCGGGCCGCGCGGTGACGAGGTCGACGAAGGCCGGGGTCACGGTCTCCGGCAGCGGCCGGTCGCTGATGTCCTCGCCGGGGAACGCCTCGGCGTGCATCTGGGTGCGCAGGTCGCCCGGGTCGACCCACCACACGCGGACGGCCGGCTCCTCGACCGCGAGCACGTTGCTGGCCTGCTCGGCGGCGGCCTTGGCGGCGCCGTAGCCGCCCCAGCCCGCGTACGCCTCGACCGCCGCGTCGGAGGTGACGGTGACGACGGCGCCGTCGTGCCTGCGCAGTGCCGGCAGCGCGAGCTGGGTCAGGGCGAGCGGCGCGACGACGTTGACCTCGAACACGTCGCGGAGTGTCGCGAGTGGATAGTCGGCGAGCGGCGGCTGCGGACTGGGCCCGAGGATGCCGGCGTTGTTGACGAGCAGGTCGAGGCGGCCGGTGCCGAGCGCCGCCTCGACGAGCGCGGCCCGGTGCGCGGGGTCGGTGACGTCCCCGGGCACCCGGATCACCACCCCGGCGGGCTCTGCGGGCTCCGCGGGCTCCGCGGGCTCGGCGGAAAGGGTCCGGCCGTCGATGACGACGGTCCAGCCGGCCGCCGCCAGGGCGGTGGTGAGCGCCTGTCCGAGTCCCCGGGAGGCGCCGGTGATGATGGCAGTTGGCATGGCACCGACGCTAGGCAGCGCCCGGCCCCCCGCCATCGGGCCGGGGACCGGGGACAGCGCAGGTCTTTGGACCTAGGTCCAAGAGCCGACGCGGTTGCGGCCGCGGCGTCGGTACTGTCGGAGCCATGGCCGCCTGTGACCGCGACGAGCTCCGCGAGGTCAGCGCGGCGGTCCTGGCCGTCACGGCGCACCTGTCGGTCCGCGAGGTGCTCCAGACGATCGTGGCGTCCGCCCGGCGGCTCCTGGACGCCGAATACGCGGCGCTGGGGATCCCCGACGGCAACGGGTCGTTCCGCGAGTTCCTCGCCGACGGCCTGTCCGACGCGCAGTGGCGGGCGATCGGCCCGCTGCCCCGGCAGCACGGGCTGCTCGGGGCGATGCTGCGCGACCCGAGCCCGGTCCGCTCGGCAGACATCCGGTCGCATCCCCGGTTCGAGGGCTGGCCGGCCGCGCACCCGGAGATGGTCGACTTCCTGGGCATGCCGATCGTCGACGGCGACGAGATCCTCGGCGAGATCTTCCTCGCCAACAAGCGCCGCCCCGACGCCGACGAATGCCACCCGGACGCCGGCAACCGCCACCCCGACCCCGACGAACACCACCCCGACGCGGACGAACACCACCCCGACGCGGACGAACGCCGCCCGGACGCCGGCAAGCGCCGCCGCGACGCCGACGAACGCCACGCCGCCGCCGGCAAGCGCCGCCCGGACGTGGACGAACGCCGCCCGGAGCCGGGACACGGCGGGTTCGACGCGGGCGACGAGGAGCTGCTGCGCCTGCTCGCCGCCCATGCCGCGATCGCCATCGTCAACGCCCGCCTGTACGAGCGCGGCCGCGAACTGTCCATCGTGGAGGAGCGCCAGCGGATCGCGCGGGAGCTGCACGACGCGGTGACCCAGAAGCTGTTCAGCCTCCGGCTCACCGCCGAGGCGGCCGCCGCCCTGGTGACCCGGGACCCGCAACGCGCCATCGCCGAGCTGGACACCGTGCGCCGCCTCGCCGCCGACGTGACCGCCGAGCTCAAGTCGGTCGTGGTCGGTCTGCGCCCGGCCGACCTCGCCGGCGACGGCCTGGCCACGGCGTTGCGGCGGCAGGCCGAGCTCCTCGACCGGGTCCACGACGCCCGGATCAGGTTCACCGGCGACCAGCTGCCGACGCTGTCCGGGGAGCGGCAGGAGGCGGCGTACCGGGTCGCCCAGGAGGCCCTGCACAACGCCCTCCGGCACGGGCGTCCCGGCCACGTCGACATCCACCTGCAGCGGTCGGGGCGCGGCTTCACCCTCCGCGTCACCGACGACGGGACGGGGTTCGACGCCGGCACACCACCCGGCGCCCAGCGCAGGCTCGGCCTCGCCTCGATGCGCGAGCGCGCCCGCAGCGTCGGCGGCAGGCTGACCGTGACGTCGAAGCCCGGCGCCGGCACCACCGTCACCATGGAGGTCCCAGGTGGCTGCTGACACCCCGATCAGGGTCCTGGTCGTCGACGACCACCCGGTGGTGCGGCAGGGCCTGCGCACGTTCCTCGACCTGCAGGACGACATCGTGGTCGTCGGCGAGGCCCACGACGCCGCGTCCTGCGTCGCCGCCGCGGAGGCGACGTCCCCGGACGTGATCCTCCTCGATCTCAAGATGCCCGGCGGCGACGGCGTCGAGGCCCTGCAGGCCCTGCAACGGCCCAAGGTGCTGGTCATCACCAGCTTCACCGACCCGGCCGCGGTCCTGCCCGCGGTGCGGGCCGGCGCCGCCGGCTACGTGTACAAGGACATCGACCCGCCGGCCCTGGCCGCCGCGATCCGCGCCGTGCACGCCGGTCACGTGCTGCTGCACCCCGACGTCGCGCGGCTGCTCTCCGACAGCGGCCCGCCGCCGGAGTCCGCCCACCTGACCGCCCGCGAGCGGGAGGTCCTCGCCGAGGTCGCCCGCGGCCGGTCCAACCGGGAGATCGCCCGCACGCTCGGCCTGGCGGAGAAGACCGTGAAGACGCACGTGAGCGCCATCCTGATGAAGCTCGGCGTGCAGGACCGCACCCAGGCCGCCCTGTACGCCGTCCGCTCAGGCCTCGGCTGAAGCGATCGCCCGGTTCGGCGCCCAGCGAGGGAACCGCCGCCGGGCTTCGCGGGGCTAACCCGCCGCGCGCAGGCGGGCCAGGACGAGCGGGTCGATGGCGCCGTCGACGAGACGCTCCTCCAGGTTCTCCACGCCCGCCCAGCCGGCCAGGTCGGCGAAGCCGAGCGCGGTGACGCGCTGCGTCACCTCACCGGCGAGCGCACCGGTCAGCGGCAGGAGCGTCGCCGGGTCGGGTCTGCCGAAGTACAGCTCCCACAGGTCGATCAGGCCCCCGAGCCGGGTCACCGGATCGGGGTCGTCGTCGACACGCAGGTCGACCTCGACGTCGCTGAGCCCGCCGTACCCGGCGCCGCGGCGCACGACGAGCAGCGCGGCGCTCTGCCGGCCGCGGCTGTCGCCACCGGCCCGGTCGCCCGCGGCGAGCGCGGCGTGCAACCGCCTGGCGAGGGGTGCGCCGGGTGCGGCGAGCCAGGCGGCCTCCATGTCCCGCACGACCTGCGGCCCGGTGAGGATGTTGCCCTGGATCGCGTATCCGTCCCCGGCGACCCCACCGGCCCAGGCGAAGCACTCGTCGCCGGTGAACGTGGCGCCCGCGCCGTCCCGCCCGACGACGCCGAGCTGCCGGGTCGCCCGCCCCGGGTCGGCGGCGGTGAGCCCGGCGACCGTGTCCGCGGCGACCGTCCCGGTGCGCAGCATCGCCAGGCCCTGCACCCGGTAGGCGAGGTTCGCGAACGACTGCGTGGCCAGTGCCCCGACCTCGGCCTCCGCGGCGGGGACGGCGGCCCCGACGGCGAGGAACTTGCTGGCCACGGCGACACCGAGCGACAGCCCGTCAGCGGACCGGCCCACGATCGAGAACGTCATGGCGCCTACCGTAAAGGACTCAGGACGGCAGGGTGCCCGGTGGCTGGGACAGGCAGACGAACGGCCCCCGCACCCCGGCGCTGAAGCGCTCCGCCGCCCGCAGCGCCACCTCGACCCGCCGCTGCGGCGCCATCCGGGACCCGGCGGTCGCGAACAGCGCCCCGAGCGCGATCTCGTCGCCGACGCCGACCGCCGCATACCCGTCGGCCGCTTCGGCGACCTGGTAGTCGTCGTGGACGGTGAACAGCCGCCCCTTCACACCGACGAGGAACGTGCCGCCCTCTTCGCGTTCGCTGTCGCGGCGCGCCCAGCCGCCGGTCTTCAACGCCTCGCGGACCGAGTCGATGAAGCGTGTCGCCATGAAACGCTCTATGTCGCCGACGGGTTTCGGGGGTTTCAGCGCGTACCGGATGAGCTGCCCCATCCGGAACGACGTGGTGAACCCGAAGAGGTAGCCGTTGTTGTGGAACACCTTGCTGTCGGCGCGCACGGTCAGGCTCCACCCCGACGCGCCCGCGCTGTCGCCGCCGATGTACACGGTCCCGGTGTGCACCAACCCCACGATCGCCGTCATGCCCCGCCCCCGTCCACGCCGTCCACACCTGACTCAAGCACAACGGGTGCCCCCGCCGTCGCCCCGGGCCGGGCAAAGCGCGCCAGCCCGTCGACCATCAGGTCGATCGCGAAGGCGAAGCGCTCGTCGCCGCTGCCCTCCGTCATCGCCGGCGCCATCGCGACGAGGTTCGGGAAGCGGTCCGCGGGCAGCGAGCCGTAATACTCCCGGACCTGCGCCAGATAGGGCTCGGCGTCCGCCTCCGTCTGCCGGCCGTGGCTGACGTGGATCGCGGACTCGACGGCGTCGGCGACGATCACCAGCGACATCTGGTCCATGCCCCAGGCGGCGATCCTGTCGGGGATGCCGGCGCCACGCAGCACGGCGAGCATCGCCTCGGTGTACCGCAGCGAGTTGGGCCCCGTGGGAATGTTCGCCCGGGCGACCTTGACCAGGTCACGGTGCGCGAGGAACACGGCCCGGCTGTCCCAGCAGCTCCGCTTCACCACCGCCGCCCAGTCCCCCTGCCGCGCCGGCGCGGGAGCGACCGGCGGGGGGATCTCGCCGATCACCCGGTCGAGCAGCTGCTCCAGCAGCTCCTCCTTGTTGGCGAAATACGCATACAGCGAGGCGGGCCCGGTCCCCAGCTCCTGGGCCACCCGCCGCATGCTCAGCGCGTCGAGGCCGTCCTTGTCGACGAGCCGGAGCGCGGTCTCGATCACGGCCTCCGCGCTGAGCGGCTGCCGGGCCGCGGGCGCCTTGCGCCGGGCCTTCCAGGGCGGCGCCGGCAGACCTGCTCCGGCAGGCGCGCTGGACTCGGAGACGGCTCGGGCTGGCACCTGCCAATCCTACTTGACACGAACACCGTTCGTACGTAGAACAGTGTTCGTGACAGACGAACAGTGTTCGAAAACGCCGTACCGATGGCGCTGGGCCGTGCTCGCCGTGGTCCTCGCCGCCGAGGTCATGGATCTCCTCGACGCCACGGTCATCGCCATCGCCGGCCCGTCCATCCGCGCCGACCTGGACGGCGCCGGCACGGCCTTCCTGCAGTGGCTCTCGGCGGGTTACACCCTGGCGTTCGCCGTGGGCCTGGTCAGCGGCGGGCGGCTCGGCGACATCTTCGGGCGCCGCCGCATGTTCCTCGCCGGCGCCGCCGGCTTCGCCCTCATGTCGTTGCTGTGCGCCGTCGCGCCCGGCCCGGTCACGCTCGTCGTGTGCCGGATCCTGCAGGGCCTCGCCGGCGCGGTCCTCATCCCGCAGGGCCTGGGCCTGATCAGGGCCGCGTTCCCGCCGGAGCAGGTCGGGGCCGCGTTCGGCGCGTTCGGCCCGGTGATGGGCCTGTCCGCGGTGTGCGGCCCGATCCTCGCCGGCGTCCTCGTCGACGCCGATCTCTTCGGCACCGGCTGGCGGATGATCTTCCTGATCAACCTGCCGGTCGGGGTCGCCGCCCTGATCGGCGCCTGGCTGGTCCTGCCGCGCGGCGGCGGCACCGATCCCCGGCCGCGGCTCGACCTGGCCGGCACGGCCGTGCTGAGCGGCTCGCTGCTGCTGCTCGTCTTCCCCCTGGTGCAGGGCCGCGAGCTGGGCTGGCCCTGGTGGTCGTGGGCCATGGTGGCCCTGGCCGTCCCCGTGTTCCTGCTGTTCCAGGTGTACCAGCGGCGCCTGCACCGCACGGGGCGCAGCCCGCTGATCGAGCCGAGCCTGCTCGCCAAGCAGCGCTTCACGGCGGGCCTGCTCGTCGGCCTGATCTTCTTCGCCGGACTGATGGGCCTCACCCTGATCCTGAGCGTGTACCTCCAGCTCGGGCTGGGCTTCTCGCCGCTGCGCGCGGGTCTCACCCAGTCGCCGTGGGCGTTCGGCACCGCCGCCGGGGCGGTCGCCGGGCACGTGCTCAGCGCCAGGTTCGGTGGCCGGCGGCTCCTCGTCGGCGGCACCGCCGTCCTCGCCGCCGGGGTCGTCACGCTGCTGGCCACCCTGACGGTGGTCGACGGCCCGGTCTCGTCCGTGGCGCTGCTGCCGGCGCTGCTGGTGATCGGCGTCGGCATGGGCTGCTCGATGGCGCCGTACTTCGACATCGTCCTGGCCTGCGTCGACGAGCACGAGGTCGGCTCGGCGTCCGGCACGCTGACCGCGGCCCAGCAGGTCGGCGGCGCGATCGGCGTCGCGGCGCTCGGCACCGCGTTCTTCACGTGGGCCGGGCCGCGCTTCGACGACGGGCTGCGGCACGTGCTGTGGCTGGAGCTCGGCCTGCTCGCCCTCGCCGCCGCCCTGTCGTTCCTCCTGCCGCAGCGGGCCCGCCCCGCTGCCGAAGAGACCGCCGTGCCCGGTCCCGAGGTGGCCTCTTCGGCAGCGGGGGCGGCGGGGTGACGGTGCCGGGTGACATGGGTTAACCCGGGCGTTCACGGGGAAACAGGTACCTGCGGGCGAGAGGAGAAGCCATGACGCACACCGTGAACGACCGGCCGGCCACCGCGCCGCGCGTGCAGTCCCCGCCGATCCCGGCGACTGCCACCTCGGCAACCGACCACCGCTCAACCGCGGACCTGGTCAAACTGGCCGCCGAACAGATCTCCACCCTGGTGCGGGACGAGCTGAAGCTGGCCCAGGTCGAGCTGACCCAGAAGGGCAAGCGGGCCGGGGTGGGCGTCGGCATGTTCGGCGGGGCCGGCCTCGTCGCGATGTACGGCGTGGGTGCCGTCCTCGCCTCCGTCATCATCGCCCTCGCGGCGGTCGTGCCGGCGTGGCTGTCGGCGCTGCTGGTCGGTGTGGCCCTGCTGGTGGTCGCGGGGATCCTCGCGTTGCTCGGCAAGTCGCAGGTGAGCAAGGCCGTGCCGCCGGTGCCGCAGGACGCGGTCGCCAGCGTCAAGGCCGACATCGACACGATCACCCACTCCGTGAAGGACCGGGGGCACCGATGACGGCCACGCATTCGACGAACGGACACGCCACCCCGACCGACCCTGAGGCGCTCCGCCAGGAGATCGCCCGGACCCGGGCGGGGCTCGGCGAGACCGTCGAGGCCCTCGCGGCCAAGGCGGACGTGAAGACCCGCGCGCAGGAGGTCGTCTCCACATCGGTGACGGCCGCGAAGCTGCGGATGCGGGAGGGTGTCGAGCAGGTCGCGGTCAACGCCGCGTACGCGGGTCGCGAGCTGCGGACCCACCCGCGCCGGTCACTGGAGCTCACGCTGCAGCGGATGGTGCGGTCGGTCCGGGAGCGCCCGGCGCCGTGGGTGGTGGCCTCGGGGCTGCTGGTCCTCGTGGCCCTGGTCGGATACCGGAAGGGGCGCGAGTGAACAAGGTCCTGTACAAGCCGTTCAGCATCGCGTTCAGCGTGGCCGGCGGCGTCGCCGCCGGGTTCGTGTTCAAGCAGGTCTGGAAGCGGCTGGCCGGCGAGGACGAGGCGCCGCAGGCGACGTCCCGGGAGTACGGCTGGAGCGAGGTCCTCGCCGCCGCCGCGCTGCAGGGCGCGATCTTCGCCGTGGTGAAGGCCGCGATCGACCGCGGCGGCGCCGCCGGCGTCCGCCGCCTCACCGGCGACTGGCCCGACTGACGCCTGCTCAGACCGGCTTCCGCTCAGACCGGCTTCCGCTCGGACCGGCTTCCGCTCGGACCGGCTTCCGCTCGGACGTGAGAAGGGTCTCCCCCAGCCGGGGAGGCCCTTCTTCGTGTCCTCCGGCCGGTGGACACGGTGTCATCCGGCGTGCCCCGGCAACGCATGCGCTCCCGGCCCGGAACCGTTCCGCGCAACACGGACGGCCCAGAGTCTGTCCTGCGAACGTGATCCAGCGCCGGCCCCGCACGAGGGAGCGGAACCGGCGCGCGGGAGTCCGGTGCCGGGCCGTCGGGCGGACGGCTCGGCACCGGAACCCCGGTCACGCATCGCGACCGCCACACCCGGCAGCACCGCGACATCGCACGGACGCACAGCACGGACGCACAGCCGCACAGCACGAACGCACAGCACGGACGCACGGCCGCCACGCACGGACGCACCACCGGGCGGCGAGGGCAGGATGCCGGGGAAGAACGGGTCCGGGCCGGGATGCACCAACAACATCCCGGCCCGCCACCACCGGGCGCCTCACCAAACACCCTTGGGCAGCCTCTTACCGCAGCAGCGCCTGCGCCCTGTCCCGCACGTCGGCGTACACCTTGCGGGTCTGCGCCGGGCTCTCCGCCACGGCCTGTGTCCCGGTCGCCGTTCCCGGCACCTGCCAGGCGGGCGCTTCCGCGCCTCCGTCGAGGACCCACGCGGCCTGCCGGGCGGCGCCGAGGGCGACGTACTCCCCCGGGTCCGGCACCGCGACCGGCACCCCGAAGAGCGCCGGTGCGACCTCGCGGACCGCGGCGGAGGCCGCCGCACCGCCGATGAGCAGGACCCGCTCGACCGGCACCCCGAGGGTCCGCACCGCGTCGATGCCGTCGGCGAGACCGCACAGCATCCCCTCGACGGCGGCCCGGGCCAGGTTCGCCGGGGTGGCGTTGCCGCGGGTGAGGCCGTTGAGCAGCCCCCGCGCGTCGGGCAGGTTCGGGGTGCGTTCCCCGTCGAGGTACGGCAGCAGCGTCAGGCCGCCCGCCCCCGGCGCCGCGGAGCGGGCCAGCTCGTCCAATGTGGACAGGTCGACGCCGAGCAGCGCGGCCGCGGCCGACAGCACCCGCGCCGCGTTGAGGGTCGCGACGAGCGGCAGGTGCCGGCCGGTCGCGTCGGCGAACCCGGCGACGGTGCCGCTGGTGTCGGTGACCGGCCGCTCCGACACCCCGAACACGGTGCCGGAGGTGCCGAGCGACACGACCACGTCGCCGGGGCGCAGGCCGAGCCCGAGGGCCGCGGCCATGTTGTCGCCGGTGCCCGGCGCAAGAAGGGCACCGGCGACGGTCTCGCCGACCGCCTCGGCCGGCCCGGCGACCCGCGGCACGGCCAGGTCCCGGCCGAACGCCAGCCGCAGCAGCTCCGGCTGGTACGTCCCGGACTCCGGCGACCAGTAGCCGGTCCCGGACGCGTCGCCGCGGTCGGTGGTCGGGCCGCCGGACCGGTCCGCCCGCAGCAGGTGGGTGATCCAGTCGTGCGGCAGCAGGACGCTTGCGGCGCGGGCGGCGTTGGCCGGCTCGTGCTCGGCGACCCACCGCAGCTTGGTCACGGTGAAGCTGGCCACCGGCACGAGGCCGGTGGCGGCGGCCCAGGCGGCGGCGCCGCCGGGCAGCTCGGCGATGAGGTCGGTGGCCGCGCCGGCGGAACGCGTGTCGTTCCACAGCAGGGCGTCGCGCACGACGTCGCCGGCCTCGTCGAGCAGCACCATGCCGTGCTGCTGCCCGCCGACCCCGATCGCCGCGACGCCGTCGAGGAGCCCGTCCCGGGTGGCCTCGCCGAACGCCCGCCACCAGTGGGCCGGGTCGACCTCGGTCGCGTCGGGGTGCCCGGCGCGACCTTCCCGCACGACCGCACCGGTGTCCGCGTCGCAGACGAGCACCTTCGTCGACTGGGTGGACGTGTCGACGCCCGCCACCAGTCGCTGGGTCATGACCGGACGCCCAGCAGGTGCTCCATCGCCAGCTGGTCGAGGTATTCGAACGCGCCACCGCGGGCGGCGAGCTTGTCGACGTCGAACTCCTCGGCGCGCAGCGACTCGATCGTCTCGCCCTCGCCCAGGGTCGGCTCGTAGAGCTCGTTCACCCGGGCCGCTTCGAGGGCCGCGGCGACCTCCGGGTCGGCCCGGAACGACGCCACCCGCTCCTTGAGGATCAGGTAGTTGCGCATGCAGGCGCGCGCGGTCTCCCACACGCCGTCGTAGTCCTCGGTGCGCGGCGGCTTGTAGTCGAAGTGGCGGTAGCCGGTGTACCCGCCGGTCTCCAGCACGTCGACGGTCCAGAACGCGCCGCGCAGGTTGCCGGCGCCGAAGCGCAGGTCCTGGTCGAAGCGGGGACCGTGCTGACCGTTGAGGTCGATGTGGAAGAGCTTGCCGTGCCACAGCGCCTGAGCGATACCGTGCGCGAAGTTGAGGCCCGCCATCTCCTCGTGCCCGACCTCGGGGTTGAGGCCGACGCGGTCGGGCTCCTCCAGGGTCGAGATCAGCGCGAGGGCGTGGCCGATCGTCGGCAGCAGGATGTCGCCGCGGGGCTCGTTGGGCTTCGGCTCGAGCGCGAAGCGGATGTCGTAGCCCTGGTCCCGCACGTAGGCGCAGAGGAGGTCGAGGCCTTCGCGGTACCGGTCGAGCGCCGCCGACACGTCCTTGGCCCCGCCGGATTCGGCACCCTCGCGGCCGCCCCACAGCACGTAGGTCTCCGCGCCGAGCTCCGCCGCGAGGTCGATGTTGCGGAGCACCTTCTTGATCGCGAACCGGCGGACCGCGCGGTCGTTGGAGGTGAAGCCGCCGTCCTTGAAGATCGGGTGGCTGAAGAGGTTGGTGGTGACCATCTCGACCCGGATGCCGGTCGCCTTGAGCGCGTCCTTGAACCGCGAGATCAGGTGGTCGCGGGTCGCGTCGTCGCTGCCGAACGGGAACAGGTCGTCGTCGTGGAACGTGACCGCGGCGGCGCCGAGGTCCGACAGCCGGTGGACGGCCTCGACGGAGTCGAGCGGGGCTCGGGTCGGGCCGCCGAAGACGTCCTGGGCCTGCCAGCCGACGGTCCACAGCCCGAACGAGAACTTGTCGGCGCGGCTGGGCTGGTAATCGTTCATGGAATACCTCTTAGGCGGGGTGTTCGTTGGCGGACGGTTAGCACCCTACGCCGATGGAGGGGGTTAGTTCAATATCAGAACTAACCCGTTTGCACGTACCCACCTATCCTGAAATATCCGGTTCAATCGGGACGTACGGTTGCGAGAATCCGCGGAACGCGGCTCACGGCCCTGCCATCGACGGCCTTCAGGCGCGGAAGACGACCCGGTAGTAGGTCTCCGAGTGCTGCAGCGCCAGAAGGACCGCGCCCCGCACCTCGGCGTCCGGACCGAGCACCGACGCGCGGATCTCGACGCCGCGCAGCGCCGGCGCCAGGGCGTGCCGCGCCACCGCCGCCCGCAGCGGGTCCAGCAGCAGGTCCCCGATCGGCGCCAGCCCGCCGCCCACGACGACGACCGCCGGGTTGTACGCATTGATCAGCCACGACGCGGCGAGACCCAGGTGCTCGCCGACCTCGGCGATGACCGACGCGGCGAGGGCGTCGCCGGCCCGGGCCGCCGCGGTGACGTCCCGCGCGTCGAACGTGTCCAGGTCCGCCAGGCTCGACGCGGCGCCCTTCTCCAGGGCCCTGCGGACCGCGCGGACGATCGCCGGGCCGGACGCGACCGTCTCCAGGCAGCCGACGTTGCCGCAGTTGCACGGCTCCTCGTTGCCGGGGACCGCGTTGTGCCCGATCTCGCCCGCCGTGCCGCCGACGCCGTGGAAGACCCTGCCGTCGGACAGGACACCGGCCGAGAGGCCCGTGCCCGCGTACAGCAGCGCCAGGTCACCGACGCGACCGCCGGCGCCCTCCAGGTTCTCGGCGACCGCCGCGGCCTGGCCGGCGTTGTGCACGTAGACGGGCGCGCCGAGCTCGGCGGCGAGGATGTCGCGGACGGGCACGTCGCGCCAGCCGAGGTTGGGCGCCAGCAGGCACACCCCGGTGTGGAAGTCGGTGAGCCCGGGCAGCACCGCGCCGACGGCGGCGAGCCGGGCGGTCGGCAGCGCCGTGCTCTCGATCGCGGCCCGCGCCTCGGCGGCCACCATCCGCAGCGCGTCGGCCGGCGCCACGGCCGGTGTACCGGTGGCGAGCGCCGTCGGAGTCGGGAACTCCCGCCGGGCGATCTCCTCCCCCGCGGCGTCACCGATCGCCACGGTGGTGCGCCGGGCCCCGATGTGGGCGCCGACCACCAGCTGGGAGCGGGCGTTGAACTCCAGCAGGATCGGCGGGCGCCCGCCGCTCACCGCGGTCGACCCCGGCCCGATCTCGCGGACCAGGCCCTCGGCGATCAGCTCGTCGACGATCGCGGACACCGTCGGCTTCGCCAGGGTCGTGGACCGGGCGATGCTCGCGCGGGAGACCGGCCCGCCCTCCTTGACCAGCGCCAGCACCAGCGAACGGTTGACCTCGCGCATCACGTTGTGATCGGCGCCGCGCCTGGGCTCTGCGGGTGGCTCGGATGAGCGCTCACCCACGCGTTCGTCTGGTCGCATAATCCGACAACGCTACCCCGGCGATCACGCCTGAGCGCGCACCCTACATTGGTATCGGACATTCCCCACCGGCTAGCTTTGCGAAGGTAGCCTCGCGGCAGACTCCGGCGCCTGCCGTTGACCCGGCGATGCTCTGAAGCGGGAAGGCAGTCTTTGCCATGCACATCTCGGCACGCGGCGACTACGCGGTGCGCGCCTCGCTCGGCCTGGCGGCCGCCTATCCCGCGGTCGTGTCGGCCGCCGGGCTCGCCGACGAGCAGGAGATGCCCAGAAAGTTCCTCGAGGCGGTCCTCGGCGACCTGCGGCGGGCGGGCCTCGTCCGCGGCCAGCGCGGCGTCGACGGCGGCTACGTCCTGACCCGCCAGCCGTCGGAGATCATGGTCGGCGACGTCCTGCGCGCCGTCGACGGCCCCCTCGCCGAGGTCCGCGGCGTCCGGCCGGAGGAGGCGATGTACTCCGGCACCGCCGAGCACCTGCAGCAGCTGTGGGTGGCGGTCCGCGCCGCCGTCCGCAACGTCCTGGACGAGGTCAGCCTCGCCGACGTGGTCCGCGGCCGGATGCCCGCCCACGTCCGGCGGCTCACCACGCCGCCGCAGGCCTGGCAGCCGCGCTGACGCCCCGGCCCGGCGACCTCGCCGGACGCCCCCGCCCGGGCGGGGGTCATGCCCGCCCACGTCCGGCGGCTCACCACGCCGCCGCAGACCCGGCCACCTCGCCGGCCGCCCCTAGCCGGGCGGGCCTCACCGGACGTCCCGGCGCGGCGGCCCCGCTGAAAGTCCCGGAACCGGGGGTGGGCCGCCGGTTCCGGACCTACGCTCAGGTCATGTCTAAGGCGCACGACCCCTACCTGCAGGCGGCCGAGGGCTTCCTGCACGCCATCCGCGACGAGCTGGACATGGCCGACGACCTGCAGATGGACCGGACCCTGCAGGTCACGCAGACCTACGCGCTGGTGAGCATCGCCCGCTCGCTGAACGTGCTGAGCGACCAGGCCGACATCGCCGACGACTCGCCGCTCGCCATGGCCGGCACCCTCATCGGGCGCTGACCCTCTTCGCCGTTCGCCGGTCGCCGCCCGTCGCCTTGCCCGTGTCCTGGCTTTTGCGGCGCTGTCAGGTGGTGGCGCCGGCGGTGAACCCGTCGCCGACCTGGGCCACGTACTCGGCGGCGGCGGTCCCCGCGTTCGCCAGCTCCGACTCGACGACGGCCAGGCCCGGGGTCACGGGCACCGCGCCGAGCTCGCCCAGCAGCTCGCGCAGGTGACGCTCGGTGGCGTCGGCCTGCGGGCGGACCCCGGCGGTCACCACGGTCACCGCGGCGACGTCCTTGAGGCCTTCCGCCGGGAGCTGGTCGAGCAGGACCTTCAGGACGCCCGTGTACGTGCCCTTGTACGTCGGCGTCGCCACCACCAGCACGCTGGCCCGCCGCAGCCTGCCGAGCGCGTCGGCGACCGCGCCGTCGCCGGTCTGCAGCAGCCGTGTGCCGAGGGCGGCCACGTCGATGGTGTGCGGCACCGGCTGGCCGAGCCGGTCCGCGAGCGCGGCCCCGACCTCCTCCGCCAGGTGCAGCGTCCGGGAGTGCGGACGCGGGTTCCCCGAGAGCACGACGATCATTCTCCGAGTCTATCTCCTATCGAAACGATCGGAAATAGCGAAAACCCCGAACCTGCGAACACCTGCTGTCGAGCGTGCATGCGGGCACCCCGCACCGGTCCAGCGCGCCCGCCGGCCAGACGGCCGGCAAGGCCGAGTTGACCTTGGAGACTTTGTCTCGTCAGGGTGAGACAAAGTCTCCAAGGTCAACTGA
>NZ_JBEXDG010000075.1:0-46818 GCF_040605635.1 Dactylosporangium sp. NPDC005555 | reverse complement strand
CCTCCCGCAGCAGGTCTGGATCAACCGACCAGCCCTGGAAACAGTCATACAGAACAACTAAAAAGATCTTGTCTCAATGATCTTGACAGATTCCGGTCCGGCGTCTGTTGAGCGGCCATCACCTCGCGAAGCCTCGCCGCGTAGGCGAGGGACGTGTCACTGAGTCGTTCGGCCGCTCGGATGGCGGTGTCCCACGAGCCACCGAGGCCGTAGTCGACGACCACGGTCACGTCGTCGTCTTTGACCACGAGCACCGGATCGCCGTCGTCATCGACCGCGAGCCATGACCGCAGCGTCCGGATGTCAAGGTCGAGATCCGGCTGTGGCGCGACCGGTGTCCCTGCGACCCGGGACGCTGACGCTCTCATTGGTTCGTCTCCGTTCGTTCTGGCCATGGGGCCAGGTTGTTGAATCCGGTCGAAAGTCGCGTTCCGCAAGCCTGTCGGAATGTCACTCGTCTGCGACGCAGTGGAAGCATGGAGTAGTGGCGTCGGACCCATCGAGGTCCGGTTGAGGACCTTTGAAGGACCAGGGCCGGACACCTGAGGGACATCGATTGAGCCGACGTGGTGCGGTAAGCGACGGTGAGCAGGTCAGCCCATGACGCAGGAGACGAGGCATCCGTGACGACTGCACGGCGCGAGCCCCGTACGCTGCTGGAGCATCTGATCCAGCAGCGAGACAACACGTATGAGGAACTCGCCGACGAGATCGGCCGCACCGGGGAGCGGGTGCCGATCAGCGCCCGGCACCTCGGCAGGCTTGCCCGCGGCGAGCGGGGGATGGCCGGTACGAACCCGGCAACCCGCCGCGCGCTTCAGGCGATGTTTTCGCTACCTGTTGAGGAACTGCTTCGCCCATGGTCACCGGCTGACGTTCCCACGGTCCGCAACCACGAGGCCAGCTCAACAGGGCTGATCGTGGTCGATGTCGACAGGAGCGTTCTCACCATGGCCGCTGACAGGGCTCGCCGGTTCACGCTGAACACGGCCCAGGCAACCGCCCCCGAGTTCATCGAGCAACTACGCTCCGATGTAGCGCGACTCGCCCTCGCCTACCCGCAACGCCCTGTCACCGATCTACTCGGCGACCTGGTCGAGACGCAGGAGCTGCTGTTCACCCTGCTGGAACGGCAACAGCCGCTCGCCCAGGCACGGCAGTTGCACTTCCTCGCTGCCGTCACGAGCGGGCTCCTCGCCAAGGCGTCCCAGGATTCCGGCGAGCCACACGCGGCGATGATCCAGGCGCGGACCGCGATCCTCTGTGCCGATCAGGCCGACCACGCCGGTTTGCGTGCGTGGCTTCGCGGTCTCCAGTCGCTGGTCGCCTACTGGGCCGGACGCTACCGCGAGGCCCTGCGCTACGCGGAGCAGGGCTCGTCCTTCGTCGCCGACGCCGGCGGCACGACTGCGGTCTGGCTGCCGCTGAGCGCGGCACGGGCGCATGCGGCACTTGGCAACGCTGAGCAGGCAATTCTCGCCATCCGCGGCGCCGAGGGCGCGTGGGACCGGGTCTCTGTCGACGAGCTGGACGAGCTCGGCGGTATCTGCGTCTTCAACCAGCCCCGGACGCTCTACTACGCCGCTGACGCCCTCGCGTGGCTACCCGGCCAGGCCGACGATGCGATCAGGTACTCCACCAGCGCCGTGGACGCATTCAGCAACCCGAACGATCCGTCCTGGGCGTTCGGTGACCAGGCCGGCGCACACGCGAACCTCGCCATCGCCCGACTCGCCGACCACAACGTCGGAGGCGCCGAGGAGGCCATCGCACCGGTCCTTGACCTGCCTCCCGAGCAGCGCATCAACGGCATCATCCAGTCCGTGCTCCGCGTCCAGGCCGCAGTGATCCGTGCCGGACTCGCCCAAGACGCCGCTGGTCTTGTCGACGCGATCGAGGCATTTACGAGGACGCCGCTGAAGGCCATTACCCGCTGAGCGAGGATCAGGGCATGTACCCCGTCACTCTCACCGGCCGCGCCGTCGTGCTCCGCGAATTCCGCGCCGACGATGCGGCCGGAGCCTTTCGTATCTTCGGAGACGACGCCGTCACCGCCTCCCTCTCCTTCGACAGTCGTACTCCCGAAGAAGTCACCGCCATCATCAACGCGGCGATCGAACGTGCGAGGCTGCGGCCGCGGACCGAGTACTACCTCGCCGTCACCCTCCCCGGCGACGAACTCATCGGCTTTGCCCGGCTGGGTTTCAACGGTGTTCAGGCGGCCAAACTCGGCTATGCGATCCGGGCCGACCAGTGGGGGCACGGCTACGCCACCGACGCGGCTCGGACCCTGGTTGCATTCGGGTTCGAGCACCTGCGTCTGCACCGCATATCAGCGGCCGTCGGCCCGGACAACCAGGCGTCGCTTGCCGTGGTGTCGCGACTGGGCATGCGATACGAGGGTCGGCTCCGTGGCCATGTCTTCACCAACGGGGCGTGGCGAGACTCCGACCTCTACGCGGTGCTTGCCGGCGACACGGACGGAGCCGGCGAGGTGTAGGGCCGCGGCCCGGGCTGGGCGTCCCGGGTCGCGGCCGGAGCCAGATCACGGGTGCTCCCGCAGCACGGCTCCCCAGGGTGGTCCTACGGCAGGGTCCAGTTCTGGTTCGTCTGGTTGTTGCAGGTCCAGATCTGGATCTGGGCGCCGTCGGCGGTGGACTGGCCGGTCACGTCGAGGCACCGGCCGGTGTCCGGGTTGACGAGGCGCTGGCCGTTGCGGGTCCAGCGCTGGTGGCCGTTGCCGTTGCAGTCCCACAGTTGCACCTTCGTGCCGTCCGCGGCGGCGCCGCCGGCCACGTCGAGGCACTTGCCGAGGGCGCGCAGGGTGCCGTCGGTGCCGGCCGTCCAGCGCTGCGCGGTGGTGCCGTTGCAGCCGTACAGCTGGATCTTCGTGCCGTTCGAGGTGCCGGCGGCGGCGACGTCCAGGCACTTGCCGGCCAGGCCGGTGACCGGGCCGGTGCCGGTCGGCGGGGTCGTGCCGCCGAAGTGGATCTCGCCGCGGTTGAGCACGCGCGGGTCGTAGTAGGTGCGCTTGACGGCGTCGTTGGTGTTCCAGGCGGGGTCGGTGAGCCAGCTGATCCAGACGCTGAAGAAGGTCCAGCGCGGCTGGGCGGTGATGGTCTCCGGGGTCGGCACGGTGCCGACCTCCGACAGCCCGATCGGCTTGCCGCCCGCGATGTTCAGCATGGCGTTGTACCAGGCCTGCGTCGGCTGCTTGTTGGACCACGCGTCGAGCGTGGCGAGGTCCACATAGGACGCTCCTGGCCAGTAGTCGGCGACGTGGCTCTCGCCGCCGGCGATGTCCTTGAGGTTCCAGACCCAGACGAGGTTGTCCAGGCCCTTGGTGCCGGACAGGTAGTCATGGGTGATCTGGAAGAGCTTGCGGCTGCCGTTCGCGCCGGGCCGCCCGCCCCACCAGGACCAGCCCTCGTTCATCTCGTGCTGCGGGCGGAACAGCACCGGGATGCCGGTGTTCCTCAGGTCCTGCAGGTAGGGCACGGCCTCGTCGAGGCGGCGCTTGAAGGCGGTGTTGAGCGTGGTGCCGTCGGTGACGAGCTCGGTCCACTGCGCGTCGGTCAGCTTGCTCATGATGGCGCCGGTGCCGTAGTCCCAGTGGCAGGACAGGGCGACGGTCGGCGGGCACATGTGCCACACCAGCGCGGGGATGGACCCGGCCGCCCACACCGCCTTCGCCTGGGCGATGACCGCCGGCCGGGCGTTGATGTCGTTCTGCTCGAAGGCGAAGTCGCCGGCCCACGAGCCCGGGTATTCGCCGGTGATGTCGCGGACCTTCTGCTGCCAGGTGTTCGGCGCCGAGCTGGGGCCGTCCTGCTGGCCGGACAGGATGTTGCGGCCGGTGATGCTCTGCAGGTAGTTGACGACGTCGGCGACGGTGGCGGTGCCGGTGGGCGTCGGCGCCGCCGAGGCGGGCTTCGGCGCGGCGACGGCGGCGCCGGCCCAGACGACGGCCGACACCGCGAGGGCGGCGCCGAGCTTTCGGACAGGGAGCATGAGGGGTTCCTTCCGCTGGCGGTCGGTTGCGAACTGAACCGAGTAAGTCAGCTAAAGGAGGTTAAGTCAAAGACTTGTCCCATCGACGCCGATCTCCCGGGGGACCGACGTCTCGCAGACCAGCTCCGGCGTCCAGCTCGGCACCGGCGCCGGCAACCGCGCTGACCGCGGCGACCGGTGGACCTGGGACTGACGTCTACAGTGGCTCGTGATCGAGCACCGGATCTTCGGCATCACCCGTACCCTGCAGCCGACCGCACCCGGCGACATCCAGCGGATGCTGGCCGTGGCCGAGCCGGGCGACGACCCCTCGTACACCTGGCGCGATGAGGACCGCGGCGTGGCGGTGGTCGTGTCGGTCGTCGACGCGAACCACTGCCAGGTCGCGCTGCTGGACGGCGGGCGCTGGCACGACCTCGTCGACTCCGACGAGCCCGGCTGGTCGTGGGTGTCGCTGACCGGCATGGCGGGGGTCGTGCCGCGGGCATCGATCCTGCCGTGCCGGCACGCGATCGACGCCCTGGAGACGGTGACGTCCGGCGGCGGGTTCGACCACCTGCGCGCCACCCGCCGCTGGCGTCCCGCGCAGGCCTGGGTCGACCACCGGCGCGGATACCTGCTGCGGGACCTCATGGAGGTGCTCTGGGACGCTTCCGGGGACCTGTGGCTGCGCATCGCCGCCGAGGGGCCGGCGGCGGACACGGGCCCGGCCGGCGTGCGGCACCTGGCGCGGGTGCTGGGGGTGCACAACCGGGCCATGGGCGGTGGTGCGGGTGCCGTGCTGGACGAGTTCCCGCCGGACTGGCTGGACGCCGCGGTGCGGGGTGCCGACTACCTCGACCTCACGGAGCTGTCGGCGCTGCTGCGCGGTGTGCACGCCGACCCCGACGCGATGGAGAACGCGACGGAGAACGCGGCCGAGGACGCGGATGCGATCCGGGCGGCGGTGCAGCGCAGGCTCGACACCGCGCCGGAGGAGTTCGGGGTGGCCGACGTGCCGGGGCGGGCCGACACCGACTTCCTGCGCCCGCCCGGCCGCACCCGCTGACGCTATCCGGTGATGACGCGCAGGAACGCCTCGGCGAGGACGGCGTGGCCCGGGAGGTCCGGGTGGACGCGGTCGTCGGCCCACAGCGCCGGCGGGGAGACGGCCAGGACGGCGTCGAACGCTTCCTGTGCCGCCACGAGCGGTGCGCCGAACTCCGTGGCCAGTTCGGCCATCGCGGCGGCGTAGCGGTCGCTCTGCGCGCGTTGCGGCTCGGTGCGGTCGGGTTCGATGAGGTACGGGCCGGCGAGCAGCAACCGGCAGCCGGTGGCGTCGACCGCGCGGCGCAGCAGGGTGCGCAGGGTCGCCTCGTACTCCTCCAGGGGCACGGCGTGCTCGGGCTGCCCGGTGAACGCCCGCCACACGTCGTTGATGCCGATCATCACGACCAGCCAGTCGGGCCGCTCGGCGACCGCGTCGCGGTCCCAGCGCGCGGCCAGGTCGCGCACCGTGTTGCCGCTGACGCCGCGGTTGACCCAGGTCAGCGGCACGTCGGGGAACCTGGCGGTGATGAGCGCCCGGACCAGGCTCATGTAGCCGTCGCCGTACGGCGCCCGCACGTCCCGCCGCCCGCAGTCGGTGATGCTGTCGCCGATGAACACGATCCGCTGCCCGGCCTCGAATCTCATCGCGTCATGATCTCACCGCGGTCGGCGGCCCTCGCCGGCTACTGCGCTGAGCGCGTCGAGAGGCCGTGCATGGCGAGGGTGACGACGGCGTCGACGACGGCCGGGCCGGCAGTGGGGCGGAGGTCCGGGCGGTACCACTCGGTGATGGAGTTGACCATGCCGAAGAGAAGCCGGGTGGCGAGACGGGGGTCGATGTCGGGGCGGATGTCGCCGGCGTCGGCGGCGGCGCGGACCATGTCGGCGACGCGGGCGTCGAGGTCGCGGCGGCGGCCCAGCGCCTCCCGCTCGACCTCGGTGTTGCCGCGGACGCGCAGCAGCAGCGTCACGAACGGCAGCTCCGCGACGAGGACCTCGGCGGTGCGGCGCACGACGTGCTCGAGGCGCCGCGCGGGCGGGCCCGAACACGCGGCGGGCTCGGCAAGCACGGCGGCGAGGGCGTCGAGGGCCCGGCCGACGCCGAGGCCGAGCAGCTCCTCCTTGCCGTTGAAGTGGTGGTAGAACGACGACTTGTTGAGGCCGGTCGCGCGGGCGAGGTCCTCCATGGAGGTGGCCTCGTAGCCGCGCTCGTTGAAGACCGTGACGACCTTTTCGAGCAGCTCGTCGCGGCTGTACCGGGGAGGCCGGCCGCGCCCGTCAGGCAAGTTTGGCGACGAGGGTCAGCACGTCGTACTGGGCGACCGACGAGCCGTCCTGCCGGGTGACGTCGGCGTCCCAGCGGACCTCGCCGTAGTTGGTGGACTCGCGCGGGGTGATCTGCTTGCAGGTCAGCGTCACGGTGAGCTCGTCGCCGAACTTGACCGGGGTGAGGAAGCGCAGCGAGTCGACGCCGAAGTTGGCGAGGACCGGGCCCGGGTCGGGGTCGACGAAGAGCCCGGCGGCGAGGCTGACGACCAGGTATCCGTGGGCGACACGCTCCCCGAAGAGCGGATTCGCGGCGGCGGCCTCGGCATCCATGTGGGCGTAGAACGTGTCACCGGTGAACTCGGCGAAGTGCTCCACATCCTCCTGCGTGACCCGGCGCGGGCCGGCGACGATCGTGTCGCCGGGGCGCAGCTCTTCGAGGTGCTTGCGGAAGGGGTGGACGTCGCCGGTGCGCCGGGAGGCGCCGGTGACCCAGCGGCCGGTGATCGCGGCGAGGGTGTCGGGGTCGGCCTGGACGGCGGTGCGCTGCATGTGGTGCAGGACGCCGCGGATGCCGCCCATCTCCTCGCCGCCGCCGGCGCGGCCGGGGCCGCCGTGGACGAGCATCGGCAGGGGAGAGCCGTGGCCGGTGGACTCCTGGGCGTCGCGGTCGTTGAGGATCAGCAGCCGGCCGTGCCACGGGGCGACGCCGAGGACCACGTCGCGGGCGAACGCGGTGTCGGCGGTGACGACCGAGCCGACGAGGCTGCCCTGGCCGCGGGCGGCGTAGTCGACGAGCTGGTCGACGGTGTCGTAGGGCATGACGGTGGCGACGGGGCCGAACGCCTCGATCTCGTGCGGCTCGGCCCGGTCCGGGTCGCCGACGAGGAGGATCGGGGAGAGGAACGCGCCGCGGTCCGGGTCGGCGTCGACGACGTCGACCTTGTCGAGGTCGCCGTAGACGATGCGGCCGGCGCCGGTGAGGGCGCCGACGCTGCGGCGGACCTCGTCGCGCTGGTCGAGGCTGGCGAGGGCCCCCATGCGGACGGTCCCGTCCGCGGGGTTGCCGATGACGGTGCGCGCGAGGCGGCCGGACGCGGCCTCGACGACGGCGTCGACGAGGTGGGCGGGCACGAACGCGCGGCGGATGGCGGTGCACTTCTGCCCGGCCTTCACCGTCATCTCGGCGACGAGACCCTTGACGAACAGGTCGAACTCGGCGGTGCCGGGGACGGCGTCGGGGCCGAGCGCCGACAGGTTGAGCGAGTCCGCCTCGGCGTTGAAGCGCACGGAGTTGCGCACCAGCGCCGGGTGCGTGCGCAGCAGCTGTGCGGTGGACGCCGACCCGGTGAAGGAGACGAGGTCCTGGCCGGTGAGGTGCTCGAACGTGTCGCCGAGGCTGCCGGAGACGAACTGCAGGGTCCCGGCGGGCAGGATCCCGGACTCGACGATGACCTCGATGAGCTCGGCGGTGAGGAACGCGGTCGGGGTGGCCGGCTTGACGATGGTCGGCACGCCGGCGAGGAACGCCGGGGCGAACTTCTCCAGTGGCCCCCAGACCGGGAAGTTGAACGCGTTGATCTGGACGGCGACGCCGCGCAGCGAGGTGCAGACGTGCTGGGCGAGGAACGTGCCGCCGCGGCCGAGCGGCTCGACGGCGCCGTCGACATACACCGTGTCGTTGGGCAGCTCGCGCTTGGCCTTGCTGGCGTAGGAGAGCAGGACGCCCATGCCGCCGTCGACGTCGAACTTGGAGTCGCCGAGCGTCGCGCCGGTCCGCGCGGACACCGCGTAGAGCCGCTCCCGCTGCTCGCGCAGGTGCAGGCCGAGCGCCTTGAGCAGCGCGGCCCGCTGGTGGAAGGTGAGCTCCCGCAGCGCCGGGCCGCCCGTGCGGCGGCCGTAGTCCAGCGCGGCGGCGAAGTCGACGCCGGCGGACGACACCCGCGCGACCTCCTCGCCGGTGACCGCGTCGTGGACGGGCCTGCCGTCGTCGCCGGCGGTGTGCCAGGTGCCGAGGACATGGTTCCGGAGCAGGGGAGTGGTCATGGCGGCTCTCCAACCAACCGAGAACTAAACGAACGTTTGGTGGAATAATAGACCGTCCGCCCGGCTGTGCGAGGATGCGGGTCATCACCGAACCCGTCGTCGCAGGATTTCACCCCGACCCGAGCATCTGCCGGGCCGGCGACGACTACTACCTCGCCTGCTCCAGCTTCGAGTATTTCCCCGGCGTGCCGATCCTGCACAGCCGTGACCTGGTGCACTGGACGCAGATCGGCAACGTCCTGGACCGGGTGCCGCTGCGCGCGGACACCCCCTCGTCCGGCGGCATCTACGCGCCGACGCTGCGCCACCACGACGGCCGGTTCTGGCTGATCGTCACGAACGTCAGCGGCGGAGGCAACCAGCTCTACACCACCATCGACCCGGCCGGTCCCTGGTCGGGTCCCGTGCCGCTGCCGGAGGTCGCCGGCATCGACCCGGACCTCGCGTGGGACACCGACGGCACCTGTTACTGCACCGTCGCCGGTGTCTCGCAGGTGCGGATCGACCCGTCGACCGGGTCGGTGCTCGGTCCCGCGCGGCGGATCTGGTCGGGTACGCCAGGGGCGAAGGCACCGGAGGCGCCGCACCTCTACCGGATCGGCTCCTGGTGGTATCTGCTGCTGGCGGAGGGCGGCACGGAGCGCGGCCACGCCGTGTCGGTCGCCCGGGGCCCGTCACCGTCCGGCCCGTTCACGCCGTGCCCGTCCAACCCCGTCCTCACGCACCGGGGCACCGACCACCCGATCCAGAACACCGGCCACGCCGACCTGGTGCAGGCGCCCGACGGCTCGTGGTGGATGGTGCTGCTCGGCGTCCGCCCGGGTGGGGGCACGCCCGGCTGGCACGTCCTGGGCCGGGAGACGTTCCTCGCGCCGGTCCGGTGGGACGACGGCTGGCCGGTCGTCGGCCCGCTGTCCTCCGGGCCGTCCCCCGTCGTCGACCTGCCGGTGCGGGACGACTTCGACGGGCCCCTGCATCCGCGATGGGTGTCGCTGCGGCGGCCGCCGGACGTGACGGCGGACCGGCCCGGCTGGCTGACCCTGCACGCGGCAGGCGGCTCGCTCGACGACCCGGACGTCACGCTGGTCGCCCGGCGCCAGCAGCACCTCTCCTGCCGGGTCAGGACGCTGCTCGACCCGGGGACGGGTCGCGGTGGCCTGGTGGTCCGCCTGGATGAGGACCACCATTACGAGATCGAGGTCTTCGCCGGCACGGCCACCGTGCTGGCCCGGATAGGTCCGCTGCGTGGAGTGGTCGCGTCGTGGTCCGTGCCGGCCGGACCCGTCGTCCTCGGGGTCGACGTGACGCCGGCGCAGCCGAGCGACGACCCTCGCCGCGGACCCGATGTGCTGGAGTTCGGCGTCGTGGCCCCGGACGGGACACTCACGTCCGGGGCCACGCTCGACGGCCGCTACCTGTCCACGGAGGTCGCCGGCGGCTTCACCGGCCGGGTCATCGGCATGTATGCCGTCTCCGGCACCGTCCGGTTCGACTGGTTCGACTACGCCGTCTGACGCGTCAGCAGGACAGGGTGCCGCCGCGCAGCGCGTGGCTGTTGTCGTTGCCTTCTGCCACCCCGAGCCGCTCGGGGTCAGCCGGTACAGCGTGCCGGCGCCGTTGCGCACGGCCCAGACGACCGACGCGGACTCGTACGACAGGCCGCTGAGGTTCTCGCCGAAGGCGTTGCCCGCGTCGGCGTCGGCGTCGGCGACCGTCGACCCGCCCGGCCACGCGCCCGGCGCCGGCGGCGGGCACGCGTTCGCGGCGCCCTTCGTCGCGGCGCTCGTGCCGACGAACGCCCCGGTCCCGTTCGGGCAGCTCCCGTTCGGGCAGCGGCCGTACGTCTTGCCCGCGTGGCCGGACCAGGAGTAGGAATCGACGAGGGTGCCGTCAGGCTGGTAGAGCCGGACGCTGTCAGCGCTGCCGAGGCCGTATGCGCTCTCCACGTCGAGGGCCAGGAACGCGCCCGGCGCCAGGCTCACCCCGCCGCCGACGGTGTACACGTGCGCGTCACGCAACGGCGGCCGGGGTGCCGTGGGCCGGGAGGTCCCGCAGCGTGCGGGCCTCGGTGGCGAGCAGGGGCAGGGGGGCGGTGGCGTAGAGGACGGCGAGTGCCCAGATGGCGGACCGGATGCCGAACGCCGAGGCCAGGAGGCCGGCGGTGGCCGCACCGAACGGGACGGTGCCGAACACGAAGATCCGCGATGCCGCGGTGACCCGGCCGAGCAGGTGCGCGGGGACGAAGGTGCCGCGGAACGTCATGGTCATGACGTTCGACATCGTGGCTCCGGCCAGGGCGATGAAGGAGCCCGCCGCGAACAGCGTCAGGCGCGGTCCGTGGCCGCCGAGCGGCAGCAACAGCACGAACGGCGCGGCCGCCAGGTTCGCCACCAGATAGGTGCGGGCGCTGCCGAAGCGCCGGGATGCCCGCGATGCGAGCGCCGCGCCGAGGACGGCGCCGAGGCTGCCCACGCCGATCACCAGGCCCGCCGTTCCGGGCGCGGCGCCTTCGGTCCGCACCAGAAAGACGACGCGCAGTGCCGTGATGCCCAGCATCGCGAAGTTGGTCACCGCCGCCACGACCAGCATGGCCTGCAGCAGGCGGCCGCGCATGATGAAGGCGATGCCCTCGGCGATCTGGCGCGGCATGCCCGGACGGTCGCCCGCGGCAGGGCGCGGCTCCGGCTCGGACCGGAGGCCGAGCAGGCAGACCGCCGACACCAGGAACGTCACGGCGTCGATCAGGACGCCGCTGACCGCGCCGGCCGCCTGGGCCAGCAGCCCGCCGAGGCCCGGCCCGACGACCAGGGCGACCGACGCGCTGGTCTGCAGCTTGGCGTTGCCTTCCATGAGGTCTTCCGCCCGGACGAGACGGGGCAGGAACGCGTTGAACGCCACGGTGGCGAAGACGCCGGCGGTCCCGGCGAGCAGCGCGGCCGCCACCAGCATCGTCATGCTCAGCACGCCGGTCCAGGCCGCGACCGGGATGACGACGAGCACCGCCGCGGAGACGACGTCGGCGATCAGCAGGGTGCGCCGGCGCGGCCACCGGTCGACCCAGACCCCGGCCGGCAGCCCGATCAGCAGCCACGGCAACCAGGTGGCGGCGGTGAGCAGGGCGACCATGGCCGGACCGGCGTGCAGGGTCGTGACGGCCACCAGCGGGAGCGCCACCGTCGTCATCGCGGATCCGATCGCGCTGGTGGACTGCCCGGTCCACAGCAGGGCGAAGTTCCGGGTCCGCAGCAGCCCGCCCACCGGCCTGCGCCGTGGCATGGGTCCGTGCCCGTCCGCGGCCACCGCGTCCCCGTCGGTCATCCGGGCAGGATCACACGCCGCGCCCGGCGCGTCGATCGCATTAGCGCTCGGCCGCGCCCCATGGGCTGCGGCGTCGTGAGGGCCACCGGCGGGAGACGGTCACCAGTGGTCGAGGTGCAGGACGGTGTCGAGGGGGTCGCGCGGGGCCGGTTTGAACGTCTCGCCGGTGTAGTAGGCGGTCGGGATGAGGACGCCCTGACGGATGTCGTCAGGGATGCCGAGGAGGTCGGCCACCTCCTGCTCATGGTCGAGGTGCAGGGTGGTCCACGCGGTGCCGAGGCCGCGGGCGCGGGCGGCGAGCATGTAGCTCCACGCGGCCGGCAGCAGGGAGCCCCACACGTCGGCCTGGCTGCCTGCGGACAGTCGGGCGACGCGGCGGCAGGCGAGGACCAGCACGGGCACGTCGCCCATGTGCTCGCCGAGCCAGGCCGCGCTCTCGCCGACCCGGAGCTGGGTCGCCTGGCGGGCGGGATCGCCGGCGTAGCGGTCCGCACGGGTGCCGCCGGCCGAGGCGTACGAGCGGAACGCCCGGCGGTAGATCTCGCCGATCGCCGCGCGCCGCCCCGGATCGGTGACGACGATCCAGTGCCAGCTCTGCGCGTTGGAGCCGGACGGTGCCTGCAGGGCGATCTCCAGGCACTCCCGGATGAGCGGGATCGGCACCGGCCGGGTGAGGTCCAGGCGCTTGCGCACCGACCGGGTCGTGGTCAGCAGCTCGTCGGGGGTCAGCGGCAGCGTCGACATCTCACCCACCTACCCAGCTACCCGCGGGGGATGCCGGCGCGGTACTGCCGCGGCCAATCGAGCGCGGCGCCGAGCTCACGGGCCGCGCGCTGCGGCCAGGACGGCTCGCGGAGCAGGGCGCGGCCCAGGAGGATGACGTCGGCGGACTCCTCGGCCAGGATCTTCTCGGCCTGGCCCGGCTCGGTGATGAGCCCGACGGCGCCGACCGGAAGGCCGCTGCGGGAGCGGACCGCGTGGGCGAACGGCACCTGGTAGCCGGGGCCGAGGGTGATCTGCTGGCCGGCGTCGTTGCCGCCGCTGGACACGTCGACCAGGTCGACGCCGCGGCCGGCGAGGACCGAAGCCACTTCGGCGACCTCGTCGACGGTGAGGCCGCCCTCGACCCAGTCGGTGGCGCTGACCCGCACGACCAGCGGCAGGCGGTCCGGGATCGCGGCGCGGACGGTGTCGACGACCTCCAGCAGGAGGCGGGACCGGCCGGTGAGGTCGCCACCGTACGCGTCGGTGCGCAGGTTGGACAGCGGCGACAGGAACTCGTGGATGAGGTAGCCGTGCGCGGCGTGGATCTCGATGACGTCGAAGCCGGCGTCGGCGGCGTGGCGGGCGGCCGCGGACCAGTCCCGCAGGAGCGCCTGGATCTCCTCGACGGTCAGCGAGACCGGCGTCGCGTAGCCGTCGAACGCCACCGCGGACGGCGCGACGGTCGGCCAGCCGCCCTCGGTCTGCGGCACGCTGCCGCGGCCCAGCCACGGCGCGAACGTCGACGCCTTCCGGCCGGCGTGCGCCAGCTGGATGCCGGGCACCGAACCCTGGCCGCGGATGAACGCGGTGATCCGCGCGTAGTCGGTGGCGTGCGCGTCGCTCCAGATCCCGGCGTCCTGCGGGGAGATCCTGCCGTCGGGGCGCACCGCGGTCGCCTCCGCGATGACCGCGCCGGCGCCGCCGCGGGCGATGCCGCCGAGGTGCACGAGGTGCCAGTCGGTCGGGTGCCCGTCGACGGACGAGTACTGGCACATCGGGGCGGCCCAGACGCGGTTGGGGAACGTGACGCCACGCAGGGTCAGCGGAGCGAAGAGTCGGCTCATGACGACCGGTAACATCCCGCCCGACGCCGGATCTTCCTGACTATGACATAGCCAACATGACGGCCCAGATTTCCCTATTAAGTCAGTCGATCTTATATGTAATATGCATCCGTGACCGTCGCTACCCCTGTCGGACTGCGCGGCGCTGAACGCTGGCGCGGCGGCCAGACCGGGTTGAACGCCCGGAGGGTCCAGCCGTCGAGCCGGCGCCACGCGTCGCGGATGAGCCGGCGGGCGGCGGTGGGTTGCACGTACGGCAGCGGCAACATGTCTGCTCCTCCATCGGTCGGGCTTCTGGATCGATTCAGAAGCTCGGTTCCGACGCTACGCGCCCGGGCGTGATGGAATCCAGTCACGCGCTGTGTCGCCCGCCACCCTCCGGTAGGCGGCGCAGGTGGCGCACCGACGACGGCGCCAGCGCCACGAGGGCGGCCGCGGCCATGACGGTGGCGGTGACCAGGAGCCAGGTGTGCTCGCCGACGCTCGCGGCGACCGGGCCGGTGAGCGCCAGGCCGAGCGGGCGCATGACGAACGAGCCGACCTGGTCGAACGCGAACACCCGCGCGAGCTTGTCGGGGGCGACGTTCTCCTGGATCGCCAGGTCCCAGTTGACGCTGAAGATCTCCAGGCCCAGCCCGTGCAGGAACGCGCCCGCCATCACGACGGTCAGCGGGACCGGCAGCGCCATGGCGAGGGGGAAGCAGGCGGTCAGGCCGAGGAACGCGGTGCCCGACAGCAGCAGCCGGCTCGGGCGGTACCGCAGCGTGATGACCCCGCCGACCATGAAGCCGACCATGAGCGCTGCCAGGGCCCAGCCCCACGCCGCGTCGCCGAAGCGCCGGGTCACCAGGACCGGGCCGAGGACGCCCTGGGCGCCGCCGTACATCAGGTGGTAGATCAGCGCCTGGACGAGCAGCGTCCACAGCCACGTGTGGCGGAACACCTCGCGGGCGCCGGCGCGCAGGTCCTCCAGCATCGAGCGGGCCGCGGGGATCGCGACCGGGGCGACCCGCATGACGGTGAAGCAGACCGCCGCCGCGGCGAACGTCGCGGCGTCCACGGCGATCGCCCAGCCGGGCCCGAACAGCCCGACGAGCAGGCCGGCGGCGCTGAATCCGAGCACCATCGCCGTGTTCTGCGACAGTCGCAGCACGGAGATCGCGGTCGGCAGCGCCGCGGCGGGCACCGTCTGCGGCACCACGGCGCGCGAGCTCGGGCCGGCGACGGCGGCGAGCCCGCCGTTGACGGCGCTCATGACGGCCAGCATCGGCACGGTCGCCGACCCGGTCGCCAGGCTCACCGCCACGACCGCCTGCGACAGGCAGGCGAGGGTCGCGGCGCCGCGCATCAGCAGCTTGCGGGAGAACCGGTCGCCGAGCACGCCGGCGAACAGCGTGGTGACCACGTCGACGAGCGCATACGCGGCGACGACCAGGCCCAGGTCGGTCGCCGAGCCGCCGAGGTGCAGCACGGCGAGGGCCATCGCCACGGGCGTGATCGCCGAGCCGAGGCCGATCAGCGTCCGGCCCGCGAGCAACCAGCGGAAGGGTCCCGACCGCCACGGGGACGCCGTCTCGTGCGGCCGGTCCAGAACAGTGGGCATGTCCTCGAAAGTATTTCGCCAGCGAACCTTTTGTCAACGAACTGTTCGCTACCGAAAGACTGTTAGGATCCGGTCATGGGCCAGGACTTCGCCGACCGCCACGTCGCCCGCTGGCGGGACCACTGGATCGACGTGCCGTTCGACGACGCGATCGAGACCGCCACGGTCCGTCTGGCGCGGATCGCCCGGCACTTCCGCGACAGCATGCAGGCCGCGGCGGCCGAGGTGGCCCTGCAGCCGTTCGAGTACGAGACGCTGCACCAGCTGATGATCCGCGACACGCCCGGCACCGCCTCGCCGCGCACGCTCGCCGAGGACCTGGGTGTCTCCCCGGCGGGGATGACCGGCCGGCTCGACACGCTGGAAAAGGCCGGCTACGTCAAGCGGACCCCCAGCCCCACCGACCGCCGCAGCGTCACCATCGAGGCCACCACCGCCGGCGTCGCCGTGTGGCGGCGCGCCATGATGCTGCGCGGCCGCGCCGAGGAGGAGCTGTTCGGCGCACTGTCCGAGCGGGAGCTGGCCACCCTCAACCGGCTGCTGAAGAAGCTGACCACCGTCATCGAGGCTTGACCTTGACACCGTGACAACCTCTTGACTGTGGCCATGACCACGACACAGGCAATGCGGGCGCTGGAGCACGGCAAGGCGTCGGTGCGGCTGCAGGCGGCGCTGGCCGTCGGCACGCACCCCGACCCCGGGCTGATCGAAGCGCTCGTCGAGCGGTGCGCGGTCGAGCCCGACTTCTACGTGCGCGACATGCTCACCTGGGCGCTCACCCGCCACCCGGCGGCGACGACGGTGCCGCGGCTCGTCGCGGAGCTCGGCTCGGCGGTCCCGCAGGCCCGGAGCCAGGCGCTGCACACGCTGTCGAAGATCGGGGACAAGCGGGCGTGGCCGGCGATCACCCGGGCGCTGCTGACCGACCCCGCCGACGAGGTGGCGCGCAGCGCCTGGCGGGCGGCGGTCGTGCTACTGCCCTCGGGCGAAACGGCCTCGGGTGCGACTGCCTCGGGTGCGACTGCCTCGGGTGAGATTGCGTCAGGTGAGACGGCCTCAGGTGCGAGGGTCGGAGGCGAAGCGGCCGGACTGGCCGCGGTGCTGGTGACCCAGCTCGGTCGCGGCGGGCGGGAGACGCAGCTGAGCCTCAGCCGGGCGCTGACCGCCCTGGGTGAGGTGGTCAGGCCCGCGCTGAGCGTCGCGACGGCGAGCCCTGACCCGCGCGTACGGCGGCATGCGGCCGCGACGGAAAAGCTCCTGCGCGACCCGGACGCCGGATTCGAGTTCGCGATCGAGGAGGCGAAGCGCATCGTGGCACTGGGGCCCGACGCTCAGGAGGGATGACAGGCAGTGTTGATCGGTGACGTCGCGCGACGGTCCGGGGTCAGCGCCCGCATGCTCCGGCACTACGACACGCTGGGCCTGGTCCGGCCGACGGGCAGGACCGGGTCCGGCTACCGCGAGTACTCCGGGGAGGACATCCGGCGGATCTTCCACATCGAGATGCTGCGGTCGCTCGGACTGTCGCTGCGCGAGGTCGGGCGCGCCCTGGACGACCCCGCCTTCACGCCGGCGGCACTCGTCGGCGATCTCATCGACCGTACCCGCGACCGCATCGCGGCGGAGAACGAGCTGCTCAACCGGCTCAGCCGGATCGGGGCCGCGGAGCCGGAGGACTGGCAGGAGGTGCTGCAGGTCGTCGCGCTGCTGCAGGGCCTCGGGTCGTCGAGCCCCGACCAGCGGCTGCGGGCGGCGCTGACCCCGCCCGACGACGGTCCGGTGCCGGTGGAGGCCCTGGTCGAGGCGGCGCTGCACGAGACCGACCCGAACGTCGCCGGGGCGCTGCGGTGGGCGCTGGCGCAGTCCGGCGACCGCGGCCTTTCGCTGCTGGCCTCTGCCGTCACCGCCGCGGACGCCGGCGTGCGGCGGCGCGCCGTGGAGGCGATCGCCGCGTTTCGCGACGACGCGGCAGGTGTACTGCTGCAGAACGCCCTGACGAACGCCGACGTCGCGGTCCGCAGGCGCGCGGCGATGACGCTGGGCGCGCGAGGGGGCGCCGCGGCGGTCCCGACCCTGATCGACATGATCGTCGAAGGGGTGAACGACACCGACGCGGCCGATGCGCTGGGCGCGCTGGCGGCGGATCCCGCGCTGGCGGACGGGATCGCCTCGGGGCTCGTCGGCCGGCTGTCCGGCGGCACCGCCGAGCCCGCCGCGCGGCGGCGGCTGACCCAGGCCCTTGCCGAGATTCCGGGCGCCACGACGACCCGGGCCCTCGCGGAGCTGACCGCCGATCCGGACCGCGCGGTCGCGCTCACCGCGACGTACCTGCTGACCTTGCGCGCACCCCCTCTTGTATCAGATGATTGATACAAGAGGGGGTGCCGAATGTCGGTCTTCAGGGCTGCCGGGGTGCTCGCCGGTGTGGTGGCGGCGTGGGTCGCGGTGCGTTCCGGGACGGGCGTGCTCCTCGCCGTGCCGCTGCTGAGCACCGGGATCGTGGCCGGGGTGCTGCTCGGCGAGCTCTTCGCGCCCCGGCCCGGGGGAGCGGTCCGGCGGGCCTCGTTGCGCGTCCGCCGCGTCACCGACTATCTGCCGCCCGCGCCCGCCACGGTCGCCGGCTGCGCCTCGCTGCTGCTGCTCGGCGTGTCGACCGGCACGACCTCGCTCGCCGGGCACGGGCGGCTGCTGGAGTGCGGCGGCGCCGCGGTCGGGCCGTTTCCCGGCGCGTACTCCACCGTCCCCACCGGAGCCGTCGTCGGCGGGGGACTGCTGCTCGCCGCGCTCACCCTCCGGCGGGTCACGCGCCGGCCGTGGCTGGACGACGACGCGGCCCGGCGCCGCTCCGCGCGCACCGTGACCGCCGCGTCCGGCGTCCTGGTATCGGCACCCCTCGCGGCGGTCTCGGTGAGCGGCGGCTGGGCCCTGCACCGCCTGGCGGACACCTGCGGCCACTCCTGGTGGACCGCCGCGGGTCAGGGCCTGCTCGTGCTCGCCGCACTGGCGGTGCTCGCGCTGGGCTGGTTCGGGGCGGCGCTGCTCATCCCGCCCACGGCACCTACAGCGGCCGGCACGGTGCCTGCCGTGGCCGCCCGGTGACCGAGCTGGTGGTGGTCGCGTCCGACCCGACACCGCCGTACGAACAGCTCCGCCGCCAGCTCGCCGCGCTGATCACCACCGGGGCACTCCCCGCGGGCGCCCGCCTCCCGCCGCTGCGCCAGCTCGCCGGCGACCTGGGCCTGGCGGTGGGCACGGTCGCGCGCACCTACCGCGAGCTGGAGTCCGCCGGCCTGGTCGAGTCGCGCCGCGGTGGCGGCACCAGCGTCGCCACCGCGGTCCCCGTGCCGGCCGCCGCCGACCTGTTGCGGCTCGCGGCCGCGGACTTCGTCCACCGCGCCCTGTCCACGGGCGCGACCCCCGCGGCGATCATCGCCGCGGTGCACCGTGAGCTGGGTCCGCCGCAGTGAGCACGGCGTAGAGAGGCGCCGGCACCCGGTCGGGCGGGACCGCCCCGACGAGCGGTCGCGCGGAGCGGACCTTCCGCCGCGCCCCGCTGTCCAGCTCGTCCACCACAGCGATCCCCACCCCCACGATGCGACGCCGTCCACCGCCGGGCGGCCAACGATTTTTCAGGACCGGGACCGCCCGCACCTGCCGGCGCGCGGAGCTGGGAGCCGTGGTGGTCAGGGCCAGTCGGGCAGGCCCGGGAGCTGCCGCTCGGCGATCTGCGTGGCCTTCGGCTCGTCGGCCGGGTCGATGGTGTCGCGGAGGATCGAGACCTCGACCATCCCGCCCGTGTCGCCGCGGTCCCACGCGACGAGCAGCGACGCGCTCTTCAACGGGATGTTGACCACCGGCGCGGGGTCGACGAGCCAGAGGGCGGGCCGGCCGAGCACGGTGCGGGGCTGCGCCTCGTTGAACAGCTTCTGGTAGTCGGCGATGCGGGTGCCGTCGCGGGACACGTTGAGCCGCAGCGCGCTGTGCGGCAGCGACACGGTGCACTGGTGCCAGGCGCCGCCCGGGTCGTACGACGTGCCGGTGCCCTTGTTCGTCGGCGGCTGCTCGACGATCGCCAGGATCTCGGGCTCGCTGATCAGCGGGCACAGCTCCTGCTGGGCCTTGCGGTGCCCGGGGTCCGTCGACTCGGGAACCGCGGCCGTGTTCGCGTCGGCGCCGCTCGTGGCCGTCGGGTCCCAGCGGCCGGCGAGGGCACCGCCGAGATACACGGCGATCACCACGGTGATGACAGCGGGCAGGACCCAGCCGAGGAGGGGACGGCGGTGCATGGCCGGAGAGCCTACGGCACGCCGTGCAGCCAATCGACGTCCTCGTCGGCGTCGAGGGCCGCGGCTCGCACGTCGATCTCCCAGCCGTGCGCCTCCGCGATGCGCCGCGCGTCGCGGGCCCGGTCCAGGAACGCCGAACCGCCCGCGCCCAGGTGCAGCAGGACGGTGCCGTCGTCCCAGTCGTTCGTCACGGTCACCAGGCCACGGTCGTCGTCCGCCATGAAGTCGGCAAGGCCGCGCAGCACGGCGCACGCCCACACGAGCGCCGGGAGCCGGAAGTCGGCCCTGGACGCGAACTCGACCACCAGGGCGCCGGTGCTCTCGTCGTACCGGAGCAGCAGCTCGTCCTCGACCAGGTCGCGCAGGACGCCGGCGTGGTCGCCGGAGAGCCACCCGTCGCACTCCTCGACGGCGGCGGGCAGCTCGTCGTGCGAGGAGGCGGCGACGCCGGCCCAGTCCTGCCAGCTCGACGCCGGCCTGACCGGCGCGTCCAGCCACGCCCGCAGGCGCGGCGCCCCGATGGTGACCGCCGCGGTCACGCACACTGTCTCGGACACGGCGGCACTATAGACCCGGGACCCTGGTGACGCTCCGCGAGGGATCCGGCAGGCGCCACCGTCACCCCGGACCGCGTCACCGGGCACCGGGACGCGTCGGAGGACGGCGGCGTCACGTGACGCGAGGCCCGGGTCCTCAGCGTTTGGCGTACGGCGAGGCCCACGCGAAGCGGTCCGCGGCGTCGAGGCGTTGCAGCTGCCCGGCGTCCAGGGTGAGCGCGACGCCGTCGAGGGCCGAGTCGAGCTGCCCGACCTTGCTGCCGCCGAGCATCGGGCGCAGGCCGCGGCTGAGCAGCCAGGCCAGCACGACCTGGCCGCGGGCGGCGCCGGTCTCGGCCGCCACCGCGTCCAGCGCGGCGATCCGGGCGGTGTTGCCCGGATGGTCGTACACCTCGGGAATCACCTTCTCCGGGTTGTCGTAGGCGCCGGACAGCAACGGCGTGTAGGCCCACACGTCCATCCCGTGCTCGGCGGCGTAGTCGGCCTGCTCGTCGCTGAGGACGCCGAAGCGGTGCTCGACGCCGGGCGGCAGGGTCCCGGGCCGCGGCCGCAGGTAGGTGGCGTTGAGCTGCAGCGCGTCGAACGGCACCGCCCCGATCGCCGTCGCGTGCACCCGGCCGCGCTCGACCAGCCACGACGGGTGGTTGGACACGCCGAAGCGGTCCGCGGCCAGGCCGGCCAGGGCCTCGACGGTGTCCTCGATGCGGACCGACCGGTCCTCCTGGTGCAGCCACAGCAGGTCGACCCGGTCGATCCCGAGCCGGTCGAGGCTGCCGGCGAACGCCGACCGCACCGCGTCCGGCGACAGCCCGGCCCGCCGGTCCGGCCACGACCCGGGCTCGACCGGCTCCGCGCCGAGCTTCGTCGCGATCCTCACCCGCTCGCGGACGCCCGGGCGCGCGGCCAGCCAGCGGCCGATGACCCGCTCGCTGTCGCCGCCGTGGCCGCTGGCGCTGGCCCAGAACGCGTAGCAGTCCGCGGTGTCGATCCAGACCCCGCCGCGCTCGACGAACCGGTCCAGCAGCGCGAACGAGGTGTCCTCGTCGATGGTGGTGCCGAACATCATCGCCCCGAGCACCAGCGGGGACTGCGTCGTTTGCGTCATGCCTCGACCCTGGCACCTGGAGCGCGCTCCAGGTCAAGCGAGCACGGCGCGTACCCGTTGTGCGATCATGGCAAAACGTTGATCCACTACGGAGATGGGTGAAGTGGGTTTCTTCGGCGGGTTCCTGTTCGACGGCCAGACCTGGACGGAGGTCGACATCGACGATGTCGTCGCTCCGGGCGGCGGCCCCTGGCTCCACGTCGACATCCATGACAGCGACTTCGCGGCGGTCACGTACCGGCCCGCCGGCCCGGGCACCGGTGTGGCGTTCCTCGGCTTCACGCCCCGCGTGTATTTCGAGAACCCGGCCGCGTCCCCGCCCACCGACGTGCACCGCGAGGCCGCGGGCCTGGCCGCCTGGTGGGCCGCCCGCCGCGACGCTGTGACGGGCGCCGACCTCGCGGCCAAGGCGGCGGCCGTGCTGCTGTACCTGGCCAAGGACGACGAGGACGACGAGCCCGCCGACGACTCACCGTTCGTCGAGGACAAGACGGACCGCTTCCTCACCGCCCTGGGCCTGCCGCCGTTCCAGCCGCCGGCCTGACGTGCCCCGCGACCGCGTCAGAGCGCGGCGATCGACGAGGGCGCGCGTTCGCGGCGGGACAGGGCGCGTATCACGTCCAAGGGGCCGTGCCGCCAGGCGGCGATGCTGCTCAGCAGGTGGATCGTCGCCGTCGTCGCGTCCTGCGGCATCGCGGGGGTCGGCACGCCGAGGCTGACCGCCAGGTCGTCGGCGTGCACGACCAGCTCCATGACGCGGGTCAGCAGGAAGTCGTCGATCCGCAGCCCGTAGTCGCCGAGGTCGACGACGCGCTCCGGGGCCTGGGCCGGCACGGTCGAGCGCAGGTCGGCCAGCGCGGCGTCGACCTCGTCGGCCAGGGCGGCCGGGGTCGTGGCCGAGGCCAGCTCCTCGCTGCGGCGGCGGATGGTGACGTTGTCGCCGCCGTCGATGCCGGAAGTCACCCACGCGTTGCCGGTGTAGTGCTCCAGCAGCGGGATCGCAGTGTCGCCCGGCGGCGTGGCGAGACGCGGGAGGGTCGCGATGACCTGATTGGCCAGGTGACGGGCGAGCCCGCCGGTGGAGAGGTCGGGCAGGGCACTCGGGGCGGACCAGCGCTCGGCCAGTCCCGGCTCGCGCAGCAGGGTCGAGGTGATCGCGGCGGCATCCAGGAACGCAGATCGGATCATCGGTCGTACCCTACCCGGAAGCCGCCGGTAAAGTCGGCCGCCATGACGGGGACCGGCTGGCTGGATGACATTCGCACGGATGGTCTCGTGGCTGGACGGGGCCGGCTTCCGCACCGAGGTCCGTCTCCTGCACCACGCGAGCGGGGGAGCGACCGGCGGCATGGTGCTCGCGCATTCCTGACCGTGCCGTGCCGTGCCGTGTCACAGGTCGGCGCGCTGTCTCGTCTCGGGGTTGAGGGCGCCTTCCGCGGCACCCCGGGACGAGGAGGATGACGACATGCGCGTGTTCGTGGCAGGCGGGAGCGGGGTCATGGGGCGCCGGCTGGTGCCGCTGCTGGTGGCCCGCGGGCATCAGGTGACCGCGACGACGACCACCGCGGCGAAGCTGCCGCTGCTCGAAGAGCTCGGCGCCGAGGGCGTCGTCATGGACGGCCTCGACGGCGCGGCGGTCGGCGAGGCGGTCGCGGCGGCGCGCCCGGACGCGATCGTGCACCAGATGACGGCGCTGTCCGCCGGGCACTCCGGCAAGCCGAACCCGCGCCGCCCCGACCGGTTCTTCGCCGCCACCAACCGGCTGCGCAGCGAGGGCGTCGACCACCTGCTCGCCGCGGCCGAGGCGACCGGCGTGTCGCACCTCGTCGCGCAGGGGCACGCGAGCATGAACGGCGGGCGCAGCGGCGGCTGGGTCAAGACCGAGGACGACCCCCTCGAAGTGGTGGAGGGCACCAGGGCGATCACCCACCTCGAGCAGGCGGTCGTCGCGGCCGGCGGCGCGGTCCTGCGGTACGGCGGCTTCTACGGCGAGGGCGCCCACGACGACCAGGTCCACCTGATCCGCAAGCGGCTGGTCCCGATCGTGGGCCGCGGCACCGGCCACGTCTCGTGGGTGCACATCGACGACGCCGCGGAGGCCACCGTCCTGGCGGTCGAGCGGCGGGCGCACGGCGTGTTCAACATCGTCGACGACGAGCCGGCACCGGTCAGCGAGTGGCTGCCGTACCTCGCCGGATGCGTCGGGGCGAAGCCGCCGCGGCGGATCCCCGTGTGGCTGGCCCGGCTCCTGGCCGGCGAGATGGCCGTCGGCGCGCTCGTCGAGGGGCGCGGCTTCTCCAACGCCAAGGCCAAGCGGGACCTCGGCTGGCGGCTGCGGTACCCGACGTGGCGGCAGGGCTTCAAGGAGGCGCTCGCATGAGCGGGCAGCGGAGCGGCTCGGGCCGCTCATCGTGTGGCGGTTTCGGCTCAGGCCGACGCCGGAGCGTAGCGGAGGTGGCGGCGTGAGCGGGCAGCGGAGCGGCTCGGGCCGCTCATCGTGTGGCGGTTTCGGCTCAGGCCGACGCCGGAGCGTAGCGGAGGTGGCGGCGTGAGCACGCGCCGGTCGGACGAGTTCGAGGAGCTGCGGCCGCTGCTGTTCGCGATCGCGTACCGCATCCTCGGCAGCGTCGCGGAGGCCGAGGACGCGGTGCAGGAGACGTGGCTGCGGTTCTCCTCGGTGCAGACCCGCCCCGCGTCGACGAAGGCGTTCCTGTCGGCGGTGGTCACCCGGATCTCGATCGACGTGCTGCGCTCGGCACGGGTGCGCCGCGAGACGTACGTCGGGCAATGGTTCCCCGAGCCGCTGCTCGCCGACCCGTACGCCGACCCGGCACGCTCCGCCGAGCTCGCGGACTCGGTGTCGATGGCGGCGTTGCTCCTGCTGGAACGGCTGACGCCGCTGGAACGGGCCGTGTTCGTGCTGCGGGAGGCGTTCGGCTTCGGCTTCGCCGAGGTCGCCGCCGCGGTCGGCCGGTCCGAGGCGGCGTGCCGGCAGCTGACGGTCCGGGCCCGCCGGCACATGGACGTCGGGCGCCCGCGCTTCGAGGCCGACCGCCACGAACGCGACGAACTGGCGGCCCGGTTCTTCGACGCGCTGCGTGACGGCGACGTCGCCGCGCTGCGCGAGCTGCTCGCCGCCGACGTGCAGATGGTCGGCGACGGGGGAGGCAAGGCGCCCGCCCTCGCCAACGCGGTGTCCGGCGCGGCCAACGTGGCGCGGCTGCTCGCGTCGGTCTTCCCGCTGGTGTTCCGCACCGACATGAGCCTGGAGCGGCGCGAGGTGAACGGCCAGCCCGGCGCGGTGCTCCGCGACCGCGACGGCAACGTGGCCGGCACGGTGACGCTGGACGTGCTCGACGGGCGGATCCAGATGATCCGCTCGGTGGCGAACCCGGACAAGCTCGGCCACCTGGGCCCGGTCGCCGACGGCTGGGCGATCGCCCGCGCCGTGCAGCGGGCCCGCCGCCCGCGCGCCTGACCGTCGCCGGCCGGCCGCCCGCCGGCGCCGACGGGCCGGGCGGGTCAGCCCAGGGCGTGCAGGACCATGGCGACGAGGGCGTCGACGTCGTCGTCGGTCATCGGCTCGCCGGTCATGCCCAGCCGGTGCAGCAGGGTGCCGACCACGACGTCGATGAAGAACAGGACCCGCTGCTCCGGCTCGTCCAGCGCGTCCTGCAGCACGATCCGGTACGGGTCCTGCAGCCGCGTGGACAGGATCTGCCGCAGCGCCGGATCGTTGACGGCGTCGGTGAACACGCCCGCGAACGCCGCGCCGACGCCCGGCTCGCCGATCTTTCCCGCGATCCAGCGGATGGCTGAGGCCAGGACCGAGGGCCGGTCGGCGCCGGTCAGCGGCACGGGGCCGAACGCGTCGACGAGGCAGGCCGTGATCAGCGCGCCCTTGGACGGCCAGCGACGGTAGACGGTCGTCTTCGCGACCCCCGCGGCGGCGGCGATGCGGTCGACGGTGGCGTGCGCGTAGCCCAGCTCGTGGACCGTGCTCAAGGTCGCCGCGAACACCGTGGCGTCGACGCCGGAGCGGGGGCGGCCTGGTGGTCTGGTGGGCATGGCCAAACCTTACCCAGTTGTGCTACTCATAGTATCGATACTTCAAGTAGCGTAATTGCGGAGGAGGCGCGTCATGAGAGCACCACTGGGCATCCGGGTGCTGCGGGCCCTGCGGAAGGAGCCCGACTGGCCGGCGATGCCGGCGGAGGACCTGGACGCGTTCCGGGTCGCCGAGAACCGCCGCCGGTCCGCGCCGCTGATCCGGGTCGTCACCGGGTTCCCCGCCCGCGGCGCCGAGATCGGCTGGCAGGAGCTGCGGCTGCCCGACAGGATGGTCCGGATCCGCGTGTACCGGCCGGTCCGCGGCACACACGAAGGTCTGCCGCTCGTGCTCCACGTGCACGGCGGTGGCTTCGTCGGCACGGCCGTGCAGAGCGACTGGATCAACAGCCACCTCGCGGCGCACCTGCCCGCCCTCGTCGTGTCCGTCGAGCACCGGCTCCTCGCCGAAGGGGTCCCGCTGTCGGCGGCCGTCGACGACGGCTGGGACGCGCTGCGGCACGTGCTCGGCCACGCCGGCGAGTGGGGCGTCGACCCGGCACGCGCGGCGGTCTTCGGCGAGAGCGCCGGGTCCGTGGTCGCCGCCATCGCCGCGATCCGGGCCAGGGACACCGGTCTGGTCTTGCGCGCGCAGGTCCTCGTCAACCCGTGCGTCGACCTGACCGCGACGGCGTTCGACTACGCGTCGATGCGCGAGCACGCGGACAGCCCGACGCTGACCGTGCCGCAGATGGAGCTGTTCCGCCGGCTCGCCGTCCCGGAAGGATCGGACGCGCGAGCCGTGTCACCGCTGTACGCCGACGACCTCGCGGGCCTCGCCCCGGCACTCGTCGTGGTGCCGACCCTGGATCCGGTGGCCGACCACGGCAGGGCGTACGCCGGCAGACTCCGCGACGCGGGCACCCCGGCACGCCTCACCGAGCACCCCGGAGCGACCCACGCGTTCCTCAGCATGCCGGGCGTCGTCCCGCACGCCAGGGCCGCTCGCGCCGAGATCACCGGCTTCCTGCACGGCCGCCTCACCCGCCTTCCCGGGTGAGCGGGCCGGGCGCGGTGGCATGATCGGCGCGGGACGCGTCGGCGCTGCCGGACCACCCGGACCCGGCGGCCGTCGACGCCCTGCACGACCTGGTGGTGCGGACCCGCCTGGGACGCTAACCGAACCAGGCCATCCCTTGGCCGTGCGGCAGGGTCCAGGCCAGCGGCACGCCGTCGAGGGCGAGCACGTTGTGCAGCCGGCCGTCCGGCGCCGGTGGGATCCCGTCGTACGTGAGGACGTCCGGCGCCTCCACGGCGATCCAGTGACCGGGCAGCTGTCGTACCACACCTGCGAAAACGTCGCGTCGCGCTGATGGCACCTGATAGAGCACCGACGTGTGGAACACGACCAGGGTCGCGTCGCGGGGCGCCCGCGCGGCGAGGCCCGGCAGGTCGTCGGCGAGGTCCCCGCGCCGCAGCAGCGGCGGGTCGGCGGCGGCGACGGCGGCCGCGGCACGCAACCGGTCGCGGCGGTGCTGGTGCTCCGGCCAGATCAGCGCCTCCAGCCACGCGACGTCGGACGGGTCGGTGACGTCGAGCGGGTTCAGGTCCAGCCCGGCCCGCCACACCACCTCCGGCAACCGCCGCGGCGCCGCGGCGCCGGTGAGGGCGCAGTCGAGCACCGGCCCGCTTTCGCCGATGACGTCGCCGTTGTCGAACCGGTAGCGGTACCGATCCGGATACAGCCCCAACCCCGCGGCGGCGCCGACCTCGAGCAACGCCAGGGGCTGTGGCAGCGCGGCGAGCGCCGGCAGCAGCAGCGCGCACCGGCCGGCCTCGTTGGTCTGCGTCGCGCGGACGAGCAGCTCCGCCTCGACGGCCGCCCAGTTCGCCACCGTGAACGCGTGGAACGCCGCCGGATCGTGCACCGGCCCGCCGAGCAGCCGCACCACGCCGAGCAGCAGGTTCGGCTGCCGTTTCGCGGCCGGCAGCGTCTCCAGCAGCGCGAGGATCTCCTCGTCCCCGGCGACGGCGCGGCACAGCCGCTCGTACACCGGCGAAACCCCGCGCGCCTCCCGCTCCGCGAAATCCGTGAACCATCCGGCACTCACCGTGCGATCGTCGCACACCAGCTCGGCCGTCATGTGGCAGCATCGTGTCCGTGGAACGCATGACGCGGGGGCCCGTCCTGGTGATCGGCCTCGATCCGGCCAGAATCCCGGGCTGGGACCCGGAGCCGGTCGTGGCGGCGATCGCCCGCGGCCAGGCCCGCTTCGCCGAGCACGACATCGAGGCCGACCTGTGCCTGCTCGCCCCCGACGAGGACACCACCGCCGCGATCGTCGAAGCCCTCACCCGCAAGCCCTACACCTGCGTCGTCGTCGGCGGCGGCATCCGCAAACACGAGCCGCTCCTGCACCTGTTCGAACAGGCCGTCAACCTCGTCCGCCGGCACGCCCCGGACGCGGCGATCGCCTTCAACAGCACCCCGGACGACACCGCCGACGCCGCCCTCCGCTGGCTCCGCGCCGCACGGTAGTTCACGGGATCCTGGCCGTGTTCGCACAGGACCTCGTCACGGACCGGTGCGTCATCCGCTCACCCGCGCGGGTTGCTCGCTGCCTGCCGTGTCCACCTCGGTGCGGTGGCGGCGTCGGCGGGGGAGGAGGAGCGGGCTGGCGAGGATGAGCAGGCCGGCGACCGCGATGCCGGTGCGGGGGCTGGTGGCGGCGGCGAGCAGCCCGAACACGGCGCTCAGGACCGCGATCGAGGCGCTGGTGCTGACCGTCCACGCCGTCAGCGTGCGGGCGGTCAGGTCCTTCGGTGTGTGTTCGAGCCGGTACGTGGCCAGCACCGGGTTGTACAGGCTCATGAAGATGATGATGGCGAGCTCGACGCCGATGACCGTGGCGAGACCGGCGACGCCCGGCTGGATGAAGGCGAGCCCGATCAGCCAGACCACCCGCAGCGTGCCGACGACGCGCAGGATGGTGGGCTGCCCGTACCGGCCGACGACGCGAGACGCGAGGCGGGAGCCGATGAGGCCGCCGACACACGGGAGGGCGAACGCGAGCCCGTACTGCCACGGCGCGAACCCGAGCTGCCCCAGCATCAGCACCGCCAGCAGCGGCTCGGTGGCCATGATGAGACCGTTGACGACGAGCTGGTTGAGGAACAGCGGCCGCAGGCCGGGATGGGTCAGCAGGTGCCGCCAGCCGTCGAGCAGGTCAGCGGGGCGCAGACCGCTGGACCGTTTCGGCTCCTCGACGGGGCCGCGGACGGCGGTGATGCCGAGCGCCGACAGCAGGTAGCTGACCGCGTCCGCCACGACCGTGGTCACCGGGCCGAACAGGCCGATCGCCGCGCCACCGAGCGGCGGGCCGATCGCGATGGAGCTCCACGTCGTCGACTCGAACCGCGCGTTCGCCACGAGCAGGTCCTCAGGGCGGACAAGGGCCTTGAGGTATGCGCCGCTGGCTGCGGTGAACGCGATCCGCGCCGACGCCACCACCGCCGACACGACCAGCAACTGGACGAAGGTCAAGCGGCCCAGGGCGTACGCCACCGGAATCGACATCATGACGGCGAACCGCACCAGGTTCATCGCGATCATCACCGACCGCTTCCGGTGGAACTCCACCCACGGCCCGAGCGGCAGGGCGATCAACGCCCCGACCGCCGGCCCGACCGCTGCGAGCGCGGACACCTGCGCGGGCCCCGCGTGCAGGACCAGCACCGCGATCAGCGGCAACGCCCCGAACGCCAGCCCCGACCCGTAGGCGCTGACGGCGTAGGAGGCCCACAGCCACCCGAACGGACGGCCCAGCGATCGTCGGTGCACAGACCCCATCAGATCACGCGCCGGCACAGGGGTGCGTGGCCGTTCAGGTCAGGGTGACGGTGACCGGGCCGGCGGTCGGGTCGGCGCGGGCGACGAGGGTGAACGGGACGCGGAAGACGCGGCCGGGGGCGGCCGGCCAGGGCAGGCGGGTCGAGGCGAGCCGGCGGCCGTCCTGGGTGGCGACCACCCGGGGGAACCTGACGTACGCGTCGGACCACAGCTGGAGCCGGCCGCGGACCGGGGGTGGGCCGTCCGGGCGGACGATCTGCGGGGCTATCCAGCGCAGCGGGGGTTCGCAGCGGAGCAGGACGCCTCGGACATCGTCGGGGGCGTCGTCCGGAACGCCGGCCAGGAAGGCTGTCACGGCAGGGGCGACGTGGCGGCCGTCGAGGGCGGCCAGGTCGGCGGTGTCGACGGGGTGGAGCAGGTTGCCGGCGGCGAACACGCCCGGGCGGCCGGTGGCCAGGGCGGTGTCGACGCGAGGTCCACGGGTGCCGGGGTCCAGGGGCAGGCCGGCGAGGCGGGCCAGCTCGTGCTCGGGCACCCAGTCGCCGGTGACGACGACGGTGTCGCAAGGGATGCGGCGCCGCGAACCGGTGCGCAGGTCCTCGATGTCGACGGACGTGACGCGGCCGTGGCCGTTGACGGCGACGACGCGGGTCCGGCGGAGCACGGGGACGAACAACGGGAACCGGCCCGGCGTCGAATACGTCGACGGGGTCGTCATGAGCACGGGGCGGCAGCCGGCGTGGCGGAGAGTCAGGACCGCCGACCAGCTGACGAGGTCGGCGCCGACGATGACCGCGCGTCTCCCGATGTCGAGGTGCCGCAGGTGGACGAGCTGCTGCAGCTGCCCGGTCGTGTAGACGCCGTCGGGCCGGTCGCCGGGGATGAGCCGGGCGGGGCGGGGGCGTTCACGGGCGCCCGTGGCCAGGACGATCGCGGACGCGGAGATGATCCGCCGGCCGCGCGGCGAGGTGACCTCGAGCGCGCGGTCCCCGGCCCAGCCGGTCACCGTCGCCTCGGTCTCCAGCCGGGCGCCCGAGGAGAGCGCGGCGGCGGTGAGGCGGCGGGCGTACGCGGGACCGGACACGAACCGGTGGAGGTCGCGGATGCCGTAACCGAGGTGGTCGCTGTGCCGGGGGATGCCGCCGGGCGCCGCCTCCCGTTCGAGGACGAGCACGTCATGGCGGCCGGCGAGCGCGGCGGCGGCGGTGAGCCCGGCCGGCCCGGCACCGACCACGACGACCGTCACGTGCTCGTTCACCTCGTTCACAAGGAGCCGCCCCGGGTCTCGACCAGCGACCGGAGCTCGGCGCCGCAGTAGAAGCCCTGGCAGCGTCCGTTCATCGCGCGCGTCCGCCGGCGCAGCCCGTTCAGGTCGGCAGGGGGGATCGGGGACAGGTAGGCGTCGCGGATCTCACCCCTGGTGACCCGCTCGCAGAAGCAGACGATCCGCCCGTACGAAGGGTCCGCGGCGATCGCCGCGGCGTCCTGGAACGGGCGGGTGAAGGCCTCGCCGAGGTTCGGCATCCGTGGCGGGTCCGGCAGGACGGTGCGGGGCGTCAGGTCCAGGTGGCCCGCGAGCAGGTCGCCCACGTGCGCGGCGATCGCCATCCCCGCGGTCAGCCCCGTCGACCGGATGCCGCCGACCAGCACGTACCGCCGCGCCGCGTCGACGTCGATGAGGTAGTCGTCGCGGTCGATCGCCGCGCGGAGCCCCGCATAGGTGGCGGTGACCTCCTCGTCGAGCAGGCGCGGCATCAGCTCGCGGCCCTTGTCCAGCAGGAACCGCAGGCCCCGCTCCGACGTGCCGGTCGCGGTCCGGTCGGCGGGGTCCGCGGCGGAGAGGTCCTCGGCAGTCGGGCCGAGCATGACGTTGCCGTAGACGGTGGGGCTGACGAGGACGCCCTTGCCGGCCGCCGACGGCACGGGCAGCACGATGCACGGCACCAGGGGCCGGGCGGCCTTGTCGAACACGAAGAGCTCCCCGCGGCGCGGCGTCACCGTGAAGCGTTCGTTGCCGAACAGGCGGTCGATGGTGTCGGCGCCGAGCCCCGCGGCGTTGACGACCCAGCGGGCGGTGATGTCGCCGGTCGTACACGCGAGGCGGCTGAAATCAGGACCGACCTCGACGGCCGTCACGCGGTGCCCGCGCAGGAGCGTGACCCCCCGGTTGACCGCGTCGGTGGCGAGGGCCAGGTTCGTCGTCCACGTGCAGGTGATCGACTCGCCGGGCACGGTCATGCCGCCGAGCGCGCCGGGCCCGAGGTCGGGGACCATCCGATAGACATCGGCGCTCGCGATGATCTCGCAGCCGGTGTACGAGTTGCGCAACGCCTTCTCGCGGAGCTTCGGCAGCGTCCGGAGCTGCTCGTCGTTCCATGCGACCAGCAACGCGCCGGTGCGCTCGACCGGGATGCCGGTGGCCGCCGCGTAGTCGCCGAGCATCGCGTACCCCCGGGCGACGAGCCGCGCTTCGAGGGTGCCGGGGGTGGCGTCGAACCCGGTGTGCAGGATCGCCGTGTTGGCCTTGCTGGTGCCGTCGCCGACGTCGTCACGGGCCTCGACCAGGGCTGTCCTGAGACTGCTGCCGCCGAGCAGCCGGGCGATCGCGGCGCCGACGATCCCGCCCCCGATGACCGCGACGTCATACCCGGTCACGGCCGCACCAGCGCGTGCCAGCGGGCCATGTGCTCGGCGGCCCGGTCGGGTGACCACCGTGGCTCGTACGTCGCGGACGGCCGCCACCCGCCCGTGACGTCCGCGGCGGTGAGCGCCGGGTCCAGGGCGAGCGCGGCGCAGGCGGCGGCGCCGAGCGGGGTGGCGTGCGGCGACGGGTACACCTCGACCGGGAGCTGCGCGAGGTCCGCCTGCGCCTGCATGAGGACCCGCGACCGGGTGAGCCCGCCGTCGACCCGCAGCCGGGTCAGCGGCGCGCCGAGGTCGTCGCCGGCCAGCCGCGCGACGGCGGCCACCTGCGCGGCGACGCCCTCCAGGACGGCGCGGACGATCTCGCCGCGGCCGGTGCTGAGCGTCATCCCGGTCAGCGAGGCGGTGGCGCCCGAGTCCCACCAGGGGGCGGCGAGCCCGGCGAGGGCGGGCACACACAGCACCCCGCCGTTGTCGTCCGCCGCCGTGGTGTCGAGCTGGTCGGCATCGTGGATGAGACTGAGGTCGGCGAGCCAGCGGACCGCGGACGCCGCCGTGTACACCTGGCCGTCGACGCAGTACTCGATGCGGTCCCGCAGCCGCCACGCGATCGACGTCGACAGGCCCTGCGTCGAGCGTCCCGGGGTCACGCCGAGCTGGGCGAGCAGGAACGCGCCCGTGCCGTAGGTGCACTTCGCCTCGCCGGGCTCCAGGCACGCCTCGGCGAGCAGCGCCGCCTGCTGGTCGACGATGAGCCCGGTCACCGGCACGCCACCGCCTGCCCCTCCGCCGCCGCCGAACGCGTGGGTCGTGCCGACGATCGTGTCGCTGGCCACGATGTCCGGCAGCGGCTCGGCGCCGAGCCCGAAGACGTCGAGCAGCTCGCCGCTCCACCCGCCGGTGTCGAGGTCGAGCAGCAGCGACCGGCTGGCGGTCGACGCGTCGGTGACGAACACGCCGCACAGCTGGTGCACGAGCCACGTGTCGGTGGTGGTGACGACACCGTCGGTGGTCAGGTTGTCACGGATCCAGCGCATCTTCGGCGCGGAGAAATACGGGTCGAGGACCAGCCCCGTCAGCTCGGCGACCCGCTGCGCTGACGGTTTCCGGTCGGCGCAGACCGACTCCGCCCGCCGGTCCTGCCACACGATCGCCGGGGTGAGCGGCGCCCCGGTGGCCCGGTCCCAGGCAAGCACCGTCTCGCCCTGGTTGGCCAGGGCGACCGCGTCGATCTGGTGTCCTTCCGCCGCTCGCCGCCCTGCGGTGAGCACGGAGCCGAGCAGCGCCACGGGGTCCTGCTCGACGGCGCCACCGGCGTCGTACGAAGGGCGCAGCGGCTCCTCCGCGATCGCCAGGACCGTCCCCCGGGCATCGGTGACCACGGCCTTCGTGCCCGACGTCCCCTGGTCGATCGCGAGAATGCGCATGGTCACGTATACCAGTTCTTGTTCGGTCCCTAAAGATGAACAACAGATGATGCGGACATGAACTCCGTCCGGGACTCTGCGCACCGGCAGGTGCGCGTCCTACGGTCGTAGGTATGACGACCATGGTGCGGCAGCGGGTCGACGTCTCCGCCGCCAGGCAGCTCGCTTCGGCGCTGCTCACCGACCTGCCGCAGCGCTGGGCGCACACCGCGGGCGTCGCCCGCCGGGCCGCCGAGCTGTGCGCCGCCCTCGCCATGGCCCCCGCCGACCGCGACCGCGTCGTCGCCGCCGCCTGGCTGCACGACATCGGCTACGCCGCCCCGGTCCACGACACCGGCTTCCACCCCCTGGACGGTGCCCGCTTCCTGCGCGCCGCCGGCTGGGCCGCCCGCGTCAACGCCCTCGTCGCCCACCACTCCGGCGCCTGCTACGTCGCCGAGGTCCGCGGCCTGCGGCACGAGATGACCGAGTTCCCCCGCGAGCTCTCCCCGGTCGCCGACGCCCTCACCTACGCCGACCAGACCGTCGGCCCCGACGGCGCCCGGGTCGACATCCGCACCCGCATGACCGAAATGCTCGCCCGCCACGGCGCCACCTCGGACAACGCCCGCGTCCACCACCTGCGCGCCCCCGACCTCCTCGCCACCGCCGACCGGGTAGAGCACCGCCTCCGCCGGGCACTGACGCCGGTCTCCCCGTAAGGCTTCAGGCCGCCGCCGCCGCTCGCAGCTCGCCGACGTACCCGGCGACCCGCCCGTCGTCCGGGTACCGATGCTGCAGCTCGGCGGCCAGCTCGCGGGAGTTCATGACCAGCGACGGCAGGGACCGGCGGTCACCGGCGAGCGCCGCCTGCCCGGCCGCCAGCGCCGCTTCGAGGTCGCCCGCTCTGGCGGCGACCACGCCGAGCGTGATGTGCGCCTCCGCGACCCGCATCGGCTTCCGGACGGCGCCGTCCGGTGTGCTCGACGACCGGATGACCTCCTCCGCGTACGTCGCGGCCAGCCGGTCCTCGCCGACGTGGCGGTAGCAGTCCATCGTGTAGAAGTCCCACTTCGAGGGGTCGACGACGAAGTGGTCGCCCGGGTTCTGCGGGCACGGCAGCCCCTCCAGCAGGCCGCGTCCGCGGTCGAGCGCGACCTCGACCTGGCGGCGGTCGCCGATCCTCGCCCAGGCCTTCGCCTGATGCGCCCACAGCTGCACCCCGACGCTGTGCGCGGTGCCTGCCGCGGCGAGCCCGGCCTGCGCGGCTGCGATGGCGGCCCGGTGGTCCCCCTCGGTCAGCGAGAACCAGCTGCGCATCTCGTGCGCCCATCCCACGACGTCGGCGTCGCCCGATTCGAGCCCCAGCGACAGCGCGGCGCGGCGGGTCGCTTCCGCCGCGGTCCGGCGTCCCATGTCGTACTCGACGCAGCCGACCAGCCGCGCGACCTGACCGGCGAGCGACAGGACCTCGCGATGCTGCGCGAGCGACAGCCTGCCCTCCCGCAGCGAAATGAGCCGCCGAAGCCACCGTTGTCCCTCTTCGACAAGCACCACGGGGGACACGTGGGAGTAGTCGGTGTTCAGCCGCTCAACGGCGACGTGCATACCGTCCAGCACCGCCGGCGAGACATCGGACGCACCCAACCTGGCAAGGATCTCCAACGTGTCCATGCCCGAGCCGCCAAGAATGTCCGTGCCACGGACGTCCGACTGCGGCGCGGGAAAGAACGCGGCGGTCACCGTGCCGAACGTCGCGGCGACCAACGGCTTGTAAAAACCGTCCGGCTCAGCGTCCCCGGCCTCCCAGCGCTTCCAATTGCGCAGCAGGCTGGACGTCCCGGCGAGCCTGACGTCGTCGCCCGCATGCGCGCGAAGCGCCGCAACGGCCTGATTCTGCGACCATCCTCGGGCCGCCCGCTCCGCACGAATACGACGCGCCCACACGGGCAGCTCCGCCGCGTCGCCCTGCCGCTCAGCCATGCGCTCAAATGTCCAATTCCACCTGGTGACATCAACTGGTGACAAAGCCCAGTCACCACGTCGACATCTGCCGGTCGCGTCGTTTCTCCGGTCTCCTCATCGTAGGAAACCCGATGCGTGACACGGGTCGCGAACGAGAGTGTCCCGCGCATCAGACATTGCCCAGAATAGTGCACGGAGGAGCACAGGTGGAACGCCGCGATTGCACCCTGTCGACGCCCGGCGGGGGCGTGCCCGACTGCACGGTGCCGTTCGATGACCGGGCCGGGTGCGGGGTCAACGTCGAGAGGTTGTTGAGCGGAGAACGGTCGCTCATCGGCATCACATTCGTGACCCGGTCAGGGACGGACCTGGCGCACGACATCACCCTGGATCAGGCGCTGCAACTCGTGGGCAGGATCGCCGATGCTGTCCGGGACGCCCGGTCGAGTGGTGCCGAGCGTCTACCGCAGGCAAGTTGACGCCACCCGGTGCGGGCGCGGCGGTGCTTCCTGGCGGAGCACCGGCCGCTGGCGAGTGGTCCCGCGGCGGGGTCGTCGGGGCGGGTCAGCCCTGGCTGTGCATCTGCCAGGCGCTGCGGCCGAAGGCGCGGCGGAAGGTGGTGCCCGGGGTGGTGGGTTCTTCGTCGCCGGCGCGGCGGAGGTCGCGCGGGATGCCGTCGACCTTTCGCCGGGAGGACAGCAGGATCAGGCCGCTGACTGCGGAGCCGGCCACCAGGATTGCGAGCACGAGGAACAGCATCGGTGTCTCCCCCGAGAGTTGTTGTGGTCAATGTACGACGAGGGAAGAGGGTGCGCACCGGCCGTTCGGGGGTCTTGCCGGAATCTTGTGCCCGAGCCTGGAGGGGTGCGAGGCCGTAGAGTCGGATGTGCGGGGGAGGGGGACCGTCATGGCCGGCAACGTGGGTGACAATCCGACTGAGCTGCGCAGGCGGGTGTGGGATCGCAGCGCGGCCACGTATGACCAGCAGATCACCCTCTTCGAACGCATCTGGTTCACCGGTGGGCGGGAGTGGCTCGGTGCGCGCGCCGAGGGGCGGGTCCTCGAGGTCGGGATCGGCACCGGCCGGAGCCTGCCGCACTACCGCGACGGCGTCGCGCTGACCGGGGTGGAGCTGAGCCCGGCGATGCTGGCGATCGCCCGCCGGCGCGCCGCCGACCTGGGCCGCGACGCGGACCTGCGCGAAGGGGACGCGGAGCACCTGCCGTTCGCCGACGCGTCGTTCGACGCGGTGGTGTGCGCGCTGGCGTTGTGCACGATCCCCGATCCGGCCGCCGCGGTCGCCGAGATGCACCGCGTCCTCGTGCCCGGCGGGCGGTTGCTGCTGCTGGACCACATCGGCAGCAGCTGGCCGCCGATCCGGGCCGCGCAATGGCTGCTGGAGCAGGTCACCCGGCGCACGGCGGGGGAATACTTCACCCGCCGGCAGCTGCCGCTCGTCCGCGCCGCCGGGTTCCAGGTCGTGGCGGTGGAGCGGCGCAAGGCGGGCTCCATCGAACGCATCCACGCGACGAAGTAGACCGGGAGACGCGCAGCGCCGGACGCCTCCGGCCCAGCGCCATGCCGGGCCGCGGGTAGCCGGCCGGCTGGGCGTGCAGCGCGGTCGCCTCAAGACATGCCGGCCCACGCGTCAGCGTCCCGTCGAGATCGAATGCCGCCGATCGCACCGTCATGACCACGGCATGCCGCAGCGCAACGCCGCGTCCGATCGCCGCCAGACGGGCGCATGTGGTGCGCGGCAGGCTGATCCGCATGACGACGAACACGCTCGAAGGCAAGGTGGCACTGGTGACCGGCGGCGGGCGCGGGATCGGCGCCGCCGTGGTGCGGCGCCTGGCCGCCCAGGGCGCCGACGTGGCGCTCACGTTTCAGCACGACCGGCGGCGGGCGGCGGAACTCGCCGGCGCCGTGACCGCGACCGGTCGCCGTGCCCTGGTCATCCAGGCCGACAGCGCCGACCCGGCCGCGGTGACCGGCGCCGTCGACCGCGCCGCGGAGGAGCTCGGCCGGCTCGACATCCTCGTCAACAACGCCGGCGCGTTCCTGCTCGGCCCGATAGAGGAGCTGAGCCTCGGCGAGTTCGACCAGACGGTGGCGGTCAACGTCCGTGCGCCGTTCGTCGCCACGCAGGCGGCGGTGCGGCACATGGCGGCGGGCGGCCGGATCATCAACATCGGCAGCAACGTGGCGGAGCGGGTCGTGTTTCCGGGCTTCGCGCTGTACGCGATGAGCAAGACGGCGCTGATCGGCCTGACGAAGTCGCTCGGCCGGGAGCTGGGTCCGCGGGCGATCACGGTCAACCTCGTCAACCCGGGCGCGACCGACACGGACCTCAACCCGGCCGACGGCCCCGACGCGGGCGCCATCAACGGTTTCACCGCGCTCGGGCACTACGCGGACCCGGCCGACGTGGCCGCCGCGGTCGCGTTCCTCGCGGGCCCCGACGGCCGGTACATCACCGGCGCCACCGTCAACGTCGACGGCGGCTTCACGATCTGAGCCGCGACCTCCACCGCGGCGTCGGGTCCCCGGCCAGGAACGCGCCGAACCCGGCGCTGCGGTGGGGTCAGGAGTCGAAGCCGAGGCCGAGCCGGTCCAGGGTGCGCAGCCATGCGTTGCGCCGGCCCTCGTGCGCGTCGGCGCGGGCGATCGACCAGCGGGTCAGCTGGATCACCCCGGACCGGACCGGCTCGGGCGGGAACGGCACCGGCATCGACCGGACCATCCGCAGCCGGGTCAGCGGCGTGGACCGTCCGCTGAGCAGGTCCAGCATCACCTGCGCGCCGAAGCGGGTCGCGCCGACGCCGAGGCCGGTGTACCCGGCGGCGTACGCGAGCCGCCCGCCGTGCCCGGTGCCGAAGAACGCGCAGAACCGCGAGCACGTGTCGACGACGCCGCCCCAGGCGTGCGTGAACCGCAGCCCCTCCAGTTGCGGGAACGTGTCGAAGAAGTGCGCCGCCAGCTTGTCCGATGTGGACGGTCGCTGCTCGTACGCGGGACGGATGCCGCCGCCGTTGTAGTAGACGGCGTCGTAGCCGCCCCACAGGATGCGGTTGTCACCGGTGAGCCGGTAGTAGTGGAACTGGTTCGCCGCGTCGCCGATGCCCTGCCGCCGGGCCCAGCCGATCGACGCGAGCTGTCCGGCGCTCAGCGGCTCGGTCATGAGCGCGTAGTCGTACACGGGGACGATGAACGGCCGGACCCGCCGCAACGGCGACCGGAACGCCCCCGTGCCGAGCGCCACCTTCGCCGCGGTCACCTCACCGTCGGATGTGCGCACCCGCAGACCGGCGCCGGCGGGCGAGACGCCGGTGACCCGGGTGCCCTCGTGGAAGCGCACGCCGAGCCTCGCGCACGCGTCGGCGAGCCCCCACGCGAGGCGCGCCGGGTCGAGCATCGCGGTGCCGTCGCGGTCCCACACCCCGGCCTCGTAGGTCGCGGCGTGGACCTCCGCGCGGATCGCGTCCCGGTCGAGGAACTCGACCCGCCGCCCCAGCCGCTCCGCCAGGCCCAGGTGCTCGCGGAGCCCGTCGACCTGCCACGGCGCGGTCGCCACCGACAGCTCGCCGGTGCGCTCGAAGCCGCAGTCGATGCCGTGCCGGCGCAGCGTCGCCTCGATCCCGTCGAGGTTCTCCCCGCCGAGCCGCTCCAGGGTGCCGATCTCGTCCGGGAACCGGTCCGCGCCGTTGGCGAGCCCGTGGGTGAGGCTGCCCGCGCAGAAGCCGCCGTTGCGCCCGGTGGCGGCCCAGCCGATCCGCCGGCCTTCGAGGACCACGACGTCCAGCCCCGGGTCGCGTTCCTTGGCCAGCAGCGCCGTCCACAGCCCGCTGAACCCGCCGCCGACCACCGCCAGGTCCGCGGTCGTCGCCCCGCGCAGCGGTGCGTGCGGCGCTCGGTTGTCGCCGTCCAGCCAGAACGGCGTGCTGACGGCGTCGCTCAGTGCGGGATGCCCCATTGCCGCACTCTACGGTGCTCCCTTCGCACCCGGCAGCGTGTCTACCTCGGGCGGAGCTGTTTCGCCCGGCTCAGCAGCAGCGGCGTCGCGATCAGGGCGGCGACGCCGGTCCCGAGGCTGATCGGGATCCACAGGTCCAGCGGTGCGCCCTCCTCCGCGGTCCGTCCGGCGTGCTGGAAGAAGACGACCACCGCGGCGATCAGCAGTGCCCCGCTCAGCACGCCGAGGCCCGTCATGATGTTCGCCTGCACGGTCGCCCGCCTCGCCCGCTCCCGCTTGGTGAGCTGGTCACGGCCGGTGCGCCGGTCCCGGTCCGCGTCGAGGGCGGCCTTCGCGCCGAGGGCGTTGAGCCCGGCGTTGACCGCGTGCTGCGACCAGAGCTGGAACGCGACGCGGATCAGGAACCCGCCGACGACGGCGCCGGCCGCGGCCCAGATCTCGTAGTCGGTCACGATCATGAGCGCGATGCCGCCGATGATGACGACCGCGGCGGCCAGGATCTCGATCCAGAACCAGCGGCGCGCCTTCCGGAGCCGGCCGATCTGCGCCGGGGTGAGATTGCTCAAGGCGGTCCCTTCGACGAAGCCATGCTATTCGATCGCCCGGCCGTCGTTAGACTGGCGCTGTGGCCGCGGACGACCTGCTGTTCGTCGTGCTCGACGGTGCCGGCGGTTGCGTCGTCGCGCTCGACGAGCCGACCTTCGCCGGGCCGGTGTCCCGCGCCGGCCGCGACGGCATCGTCCACCTCATCCCGGACCGCCCCACCACCCACCCCGGCCCGCCCCGCCGCGCCGGGGCGTGGCCGGCGACCAGCACCGCCGCGTCGGTCCTGCTCACCCCGCTCGTCGGCGTCGCCCAGCGCCGGGCCGGCACGTCGGCGCTCCGGCACGGCTGGGAGCACCGCCACCGCGCCCTGCGCCGCCCCGCCGAGGCGGCCGTGTTCGCCGACGCGTTCAGCGCCGCGCAGACGATCCTGCTGCTGTGGCCCCGCCTCGGCGACCTGACCCCCGTGCCCACGCCGCGCGAGGCGCTCGCCGGGTCGCTGTGGACCCTCGCTGAGCTGCTGCACACCCGCGCGGCCCTCGACGAGCAGCTCGCCGACCTGACCCTCGCCGAGTCCCGGCTGCCCGCCGGCCCGACGGCACTGCGCGAAGCCCTCGCCGACCGCCGCGCCCGCGTCCGCACCTCGCTGGCCGACCTGGAGGCCGAGATCACCCGCCGCGCCCAGGTGCTGAAGTGCCTCGCCGGCGAGTGCGTCGACCTGATCCGCGACGCCACCGCCGTCCGCGCCGCCGTCGCCGCCGTCCACCGTGCCGACACCGTCCTGTCCCACCCGCACGGCACGACACCGGCGCACTACGACCCGACCACGGACCTGGCCGAGCTGACGACGTCCATCTTCGGCGCGTACCGCGAACTCACCGGCCTCTCGACCGACCGCCGGTCGGCCGACGGTGGTGCGTCCGGCGGTGGTCACGGCGTGTCGAGGTCGGCGACCAGGCGGTAGAGCAGGGCTGCGGCGCGGTGCACGGCGGGACGGTCCTCGCCCGCGAGCGTCTCCTCACCGGCCAATGCCGGTGATGGTGCCGACCGGCGGTCACCCGGCGTCAGCGCGCCACGACCGGCTGCGGGCGCGGCGCCGCGAACCGGTTGCCCGCGAACAGGGCGACCGAGGTCAGCAGGGATCCGACGGCGAGGATGCCCATCGCGCGGCCGGGGGAGACGTGCTGGGCGATGAGGCCACCGAGGGTGGCGCCGACCGCCTGCATGGCGAGCAGCCCCGAGCCGAACAGGCCCAGCGCCTGGCCGTGCAGCGCCTGCGGGGTGGTGGCGAGGAGCCGGTCCTGCAGCAGCAGCGTGGCGCCGTAGCCGATGGACGCGACCCCGGCGAGCGCCGCGGCGACCGGCAGCGACGGCTCGAGGAAGAACAGCAGATACGGTGCGGCCAGCAGCCAGCGCATGGGGCCGCTCAGCCGGTACCGCAGCCGCGGCGGCACGAAACGGCCGGCGATCGCGTCGCCGGCGAGCATGCCGATCGCGGCGGTGACGAACAGGACGCTGGCGGCGGCCGGCGAGTACGGCACGAACAGCGCCTCGCAGCCGACGATGAGCCCGTTCGGCACCCACATCGCGATGTAGACCCCCGGCTGCCATACCTGACGGTTGCCGCGCCAGGTGGCCCGCACCGACGGGCGGTCCGTGGCGCGCGGCGCGCGGCGGGTGAGGCCGAAGCGGGCGACCAGCGCCGACACCGCCTGCAGCGCCGCCCCGGCGAGCACCGCGCCGCGCGGTGACACGGCCGCGACGAGGGCGCCGCCGGCGGCGAAGCCGAGGATCTGCATGGCGCCGACCGACATGTTCAGCAGCGACCGGCCCAGGATGTAGCCGTCGGCCGGGAGGATCTCGGCGAGGAGGCCGTACCGGACGCCACCGCCGACGGAAGCGGCCAGGCCCTGGGCGAACACCACGGCGAACAGCGCCGCGATCGGCAGACCCGGCACGGCGAGCACGGCGGTGGTGACGGCGGCGAACACGGCGAGCCCGGTGAGCGCGGCCCGCGGCGGCACCCGGTCCGCCCACGACAGCAGCGTCGCCGCGCCGATCAGCTGCGCGAACGACGCGCCGAACATGCTCAGCGCCGACAGCAGCGGCGAGCCGGTGGCCGCGTACACGAGCGTGCCGAGCCCGATGCCGGCCACCGTCCCCGCCGCGACCTGCCCCGACAGGGTCCCGAACAGGGCGGTGAACTCCGGCGTGCCGAACAGTTGTCGATAGGTGCGCATGATCGGCATCCTGCGGCGCCGGTACCGGCGGCGCGTACAGTTTCGGATGGAGGCGAAACGTGGGGTTCTGGCGGATCGGGATCGACGTCCTCGCGGGGAGCCGGTTCGTCGTGTCCCCGCTCGCCGAGACGGTCGCGTGCCTGTCCGCGATCGGCGGCCAGCACGCCGTGTCCGCGCCGCAGCGGGAGTGGCTCGCCGCGCACCGTCCGGCGTTCGACGCGCATTTCGCCGGGGACCCGTTCGTCCGCCCGTTCCTGCGCGCCGCGATCCGCCCCGGCTGGATCGCGGACTTCCTGGTCGCGCCGCCCGCCACGCCCGGCGAGACGTTGCAGACCGAGCTGGCCCGGCTGCGCCGCACGCCGGATGAGCTGGCCGTCTCCCACCTCGGCCTGGACGGCGCCGTGCCCGACGTGCTGCGTGCGCCCGGTCTCGCCGGCCGCGCCGCCGACCTCGTCGACTGGGTGTGGTCGCATCTGGTGCGACCGGGCTGGCCCCGGCTGCGGCGGGTCTTCGAGGCCGACATCGTGTCCCGGACGGACCGGCTCAGCACGGGCGGCTGGGCGGCCGTCCTGGACGGGATGCGCCCCGGCATGCGCTGGCTCGGCGACGGCCGCCTGCAGATCAACACCTACGACTACGCGCCGCTGGACGTCACCGGCGCGTCGCTGCTCTTCATCCCCACCACGGCCGCCCGGGGCTGGGTCGGGTGGGACGAGCCGCCCACGTCGTACGCCGTCATCTATCCCTGCACGGGCTGGCTCGCGGAGCCGGGTCCTGCCCAGTCCGACGCCCTCGCCCGGCTGCTCGGCCCGCTGCGCGCCACGGTCCTGACCCTGCTCGCCACGCCGCTCAGCACCACCCAGCTGGTCGCCCTGACCGGCACCGGCCTCGGCTCCGTCGGCGGCCACCTGCGCGTTCTGCTCGACGCCGGCCTCGTCACCAGGCGCCGCTCGGGCCGCTCGGTCCTCTACTACCGCACCCCGACCGGCGACACCCTCCTCGCCGCTCAGCGGTAGATCGTCGAAATATCCGCGGCTCGGCTGTCGAGAACGGCCGGTCGGCTCCGTCCCGGGGAAACGACATGAGCCGACGAAGGAGCCACCACCATGCAGCAGCACGAGATCGCCGAGGTCCTGAACCGGCCGGTCAGCCAGGAGCTGCTGGCGCGGGACATCACGCGCCTGGCGTACGTCGCCAAGGACGGCACGCCGCGCAGCATCCCGATCGCCTTCACCTGGAACGGCGTGGAGATCGTCATGTGCACGACGAAGAACGCCCCGAAGCTGCACGCGCTGCGCGCCAACCCGATGGTCGCCCTGACCGTCGACACCGAGGTCCACCCGCCGAGGATTCTGCTCATCCGCGGCCGCGCCGAGCTCGACGTCGTCGACGGCATCCCGGCGGAGTACCTGCAGATGAACGGCACCTATGAGATGTCCGCCGAGCAGCGTGTCGAGTGGGAGGCCGAGGTCCGCTCCCTGTACGACGGCATGGTCCGTGTCGTCGTCACCCCCACCTGGGCGAAGCTCATCGACTTCGAGACCACCCTGCCGTCCCCGGTCGAGGAGCTGATCCGGCAGCGCGCCGAGCGCCAGAACGCGTGAGGTGCGTCAGATCAGCCCTTGGGCGAGCATTGCCTCGGCGACCATCCGGAATCCGTCGATGTTCGCGCCGGCGACGTAGTTGCCCGGCATGCCGTACTCCTCGGCGGTGGCGTGGCAGCGGGCGTGGATGTCGCGCATGATGCCGTGCAGCCGCTGCTCGGAGTGCTCGAACGTCCACGAGTCGCGGCTGGCGTTCTGCTGCATCTCCAGGGCGCTGGCCGCGACCCCGCCGGCGTTGGCGGCCTTGCCCGGCGCGAAGCGCACGCCGGCCTCGGTGAACAGGCGGACCGCCGCCGGTGTCGTCGGCATGTTGGCGCCCTCGACGACGGCGGTGCAGCCACCGGCGATCAGCGCGGCCGCGTCGTCCGCGTCGATCTCGTTCTGCGTGGCGCACGGGAGAGCGATCTCGCACGGCACGTCCCGCCACAGCGATCCACCCGGCACGAAGGTCGCGTGCGGGCGGTGCCGTGCGTACTCGCCGAGGCGTTCCCGCCGGACCTCCTTGACCTCCTTGAGGGCCGCCACGTCGATGCCCTTCTCGTCGAGCAGGTAGCCGGACGAGTCGGAGCAGGCGACCACGCGGCCGCCGAGCTGGTGCACCTTCTCGATCGCGTAGATCGCCACGTTGCCGGAGCCGGACACCACCACGCGCTTGCCGTCCATGCTGTCGCCGGCGGCGCGCAGCATCTCCTCGGCGAAGAACACCGCGCCGTAGCCGGTCGCCTCCCGGCGCACCTGGGCACCGCCGTAGGCGAGGCCCTTACCGGTGAGCACGCCGGACTCGTAGCGGTTCGTGATCCGCTTGTACTGGCCGAACAGGAAGCCGATCTCCCGGCCGCCGACGCCGATGTCGCCGGCGGGCACGTCCGTGTACTCGCCGATGTGGCGGTACAACTCGGTCATGAACGACTGGCAGAACCGCATCACCTCACGGTCGGAGCGGCCCTTCGGGTCGAAGTCCGACCCGCCCTTCCCGCCGCCGATCGGCATGCCGGTCAGGGCGTTCTTGAACAGCTGCTCGAACCCGAGAAACTTGACGATCCCCAGGTAGACCGAGGGGTGGAACCGCAGGCCCCCCTTGTACGGTCCCAGCGCGGAGTTGAACTCGACCCGGAACCCGCGGTTGATGTGCACCTCGCCCCGGTCGTCCTCCCAGGGCACCCGGAAGATGATCTGCCGCTCCGGCTCGCAGATCCGCTCGATGATCTTCGCCTGGGCGTACTCCGGGTGCTTCTCCAGGGCGGGGGCGACGCTGTCGAGCACCTCTCGGACCGCCTGGTGGAACTCGCTCTCGCCGGGATTGCGGCGGACCACCGTGGTGAAGATCGAGTCAAGTTTTTCCTGTGCCGACACCGTCATCCTTCCAAGGTCACGCGCTCTGCCGTCCGCCCATCGTTGCATCGTTGCAAGCATCGGCGCGACGGTCCGTGTTGATCAGCACAGTAGGCCCCGGCGGCGACTTCCCAAACCGTACGTACGTCTTGTCTAATGACGGGCATACTTCCGGAGGCCGGGCCGCTGCGGGTGCGACGCTGATCAAACACGTTCGGCAACGGGGTGTCGGTGGCGTTGTTCCTGACGCGGTCGGTCGGGACCAGCGTGCCGAGGAGCTGGTCCTCGGCACGCTGGTCCCGCCGGTCGTCGCGTGGGCCCGCGCGTCCACTGCGGACGGGCGCGGGCCCACGGCGGTGGTCAGCTCGCGTACGCCTTGACCTCGAGCAGGCCGACCGAGTTGGTGCCGTTGGACTGCAGCACGACCCGCAGGCGGGTGGTGCTGACCGCCGTGAAGGTGACGGTGTTGTACGTGTTCGCCGCGACCGGATAGGTGCCGGGGACATCGGCGTAGGCGCTGCCCGTCCAGTACTGCAGCTTCCAGCTCGACGGCAGGTCGATGCCCTGGTTGTCGTCGAACAGGTACACCTGCGCCCGCCTGAGCGAGACGTTGGCGGACCAGGTCAGCTCGGCCCACTGCTGGCCGCTGTTCGGCCAGGTGCCCCAGCGCGGGTTGACCGTGTCGTTCGACGACGACGGGTCGATGCCGTCGTTGATCGCCGCGACCGACTCCCACGCCGAGGTGAACGACGCGCTTGCCGTCGCCGACCGGGCCAGGTTGCTGTCCGGCGGCGGGGGGTTGCTGCCGCCGCCCTTGATGAGGAACAGGTTGTCGGCGACGTTGTAGTACTGCGCCAGGTAGGAACCGGCCGGCGGGTTGGTGTGGTAGTAGTCGTCGTGGTTGCAGTCGAGCCGGTCGTCGTGGGACCGGTTCGTGCACACCGTGCGGATGACGACGTTGTCGCCGTCCTTGTAGCACATGACGTCCCACTCGTCGGTGCAGTGCCCGTAGCCGGACGCGTTCGGCGCGTTGTTGTTGACTGCGCCGAGCGTGTGACCGAGCTCGTGCGCCGCGACCCCGGCCGACCAGCAGCCGTTGTCCGCCCGCGCGTATTCGGGCCCGGTGTTGGACCGGTTCGCGTCGCTCTTGCGGGTGTCGCCGGCCAGGCCGCCGATCCCGCAGTACACGTTGGCGTCGACGAACTGCAGGTACTTGCGGTCCGTGCGGTTGTAGCCGGCCGCCTTGACGGCGTTGAGCAGCGGCGCCCAGTCGTTGGCGTTCAGCGCGGCGTCGGCGATCTTCACGTCCCGCACGACCGGCCGGCACGCGCCGTTGACGGTTTCGGTGACGTACCGGACGTGCCGCTCGCCGCCCGTCTCCTTGGCGCTCTCGTTGAAGATCGTGTCCACGCCCTCGGCGAGGGTGCGGAACGTCTCCAGGTACTGCGAGTACCGGCTGGTCGTGCCGTGGATGTACAGCACCTCGACCCGCCGGCCGCTGGTGCCGTCACCCTCGCAGACCGCGAGGGTCTGCGCGGCCGCCGCCGCGGCGGTGCCCGTCGTGCCCGCCAGGGCGGGCACGCTGGTCTTGACCGACAGGCCGGCGGGGGCGGTGTCCGGCCCGTGCGTGCACATGATCGGGCTGGTGCCCTTGACCTCGAGCAGGCCCGCGCCGCAGGGTCCGGCGGGCCGGCGCTGCAGGCCGTCGTAGACGAGCCCTTTGGCGGTGTCGTTGGCGGGCACCCCGACACTTCGGATGGTGCCTTCACCGGCGGACGCGGTGCCCACGAAGGCGCCGGTGGCCACGAGGCCGAGCGCGGCGACGGCCGCGACGACCAGGCGGTTGGTTCTGGATCCGGGCATGGTTCGGACTCCCTTTCACAAGGGTGGGGGCGGAGCCGATGCGCATCGACGAAATCCTTTTCGGCACCTTGGCAGGGCAAATCGCCCTGCGTCAATCCTTGTGACAGGATGTTCAGAGATTTAAGACGGCCGACAGTCGCCGAAATATTTTCGGTGGCGTGTCCGCGCGAAACTTTCAGCCGGAATGCCGCGGGCGGGGGGGGGGGGTTGCGGCGCGCCCCCCCGGGCGGCAAGCCGGGGTGGACCAAGCCGTGGGGGGCGTAAACAATATGTGGGGAGTGTTAGGAATGGGAAAAAAGATA
>NZ_JBEXDG010000074.1:0-47720 GCF_040605635.1 Dactylosporangium sp. NPDC005555 | reverse complement strand
CCCAGGCCAGGAGACGGCGGTAGCCGGCGGCGGTGGTGGGGAAGGTGGCGTCGGCGAGCTCGGCGCCGAGGGTGGTGATGATCGCGGCGACGTGGATGTCTTTGTGGGTGTCAACGCCGAGGATGACCTCCTCCAGATCCGGTTCCGGGTCGGGCTGGTCGGGCTGTCCGGCGGGGTCTGGGTGGGGCATCCTGGACATGGCGTGTTCGTCCTCTCGATGGCTGGGCGGATGGCCATCGCCGGACCGGTGGGCGGTCAGAACTGTGACGGTGCGCTTGTTTGCGGCAAGGCCCCTATCGGGACACGCCCCACCGGTCTGGTGACAGCGAGCACTCCCACCACCGGCGGCCGACAGATCGGCGCCAAGGCATCGGCTGAGCCAGTTGCGTTGCGGGTCAGACCGCGGCGGCGGGAGCACGGCTCCAGACTCTCAAAGCCGCAAACCAAGACTCACAGTTGCGTTGTGGGATCGGCGGGCGCGTTGAACCCCATGGTCGGGTCCGCGGGCAGATCGCCCGAGCGAGTTCGGCGAACGCAGCGGCGACCCGCAACGCGGGCGGGGCGTCGACGCCGAGTTCGTAGTGTCCGCGGCGGACGTTCTGCATGAACGCGTGTCCGGCGATGATCACCTGCGCTGTCGTCCGTTCGCAGGCCGCGCATCGATCTCAACCGCGTGGCACCCGGCTGCGGACCCTGGTCCGGACCGCGGGCGCGAGGTGGTCGGTCGAGGAGTCGTTCCAGACCGCGAAGAACGAGGTCGGCCCCGACCAGTGCCAGGTCCGTCGCTACGACGCCTGGCACGCGCGCATCACCCTGGCCATGGCCGCGGCGGCGTTCCTGGTCATCACCCGCGCCGCCGAAACCGACCGCGACGCTGATCGGTCACAGGGGGCCGGGCCGGGCCGGGCCGGGACATGCTGATCCCGTTGAGCAGCAACGAAATCCGTCGCCTGTTCACCCGGCTCGTCTCCACCGTCACGCACCACACCAGCCACATCCTGCACTGGTCACGATGGCGTAGACGCAGGCAAGCACAGGCCGGAGCTCTGGTCGCCGGGCCCGCCGCTGACCCTGCTCGGCTGCCGCCCCGGCCTCACCGGCCAGGTCGACGCCGCCCTGGCCCACGTCCGCGTCGACGGCCCGGCACACACCATGGGCGACGCGCAACGCGTGTGGGGCGACGTCGTGGACACCCGCCCGTCCGCCCTCGGCGCCGGCCTCGTCGACGTCACCCTGGACGCGCGCCTCGACGCACCGCTCGCCGCCAACGATCGTCCACTGTGGAACATGTGGCGCGCCGGCGGTCCGGCGACCCGCAACGAGTGGGCCCCGCTCGCCCGCAGCGACCGCTACTGCTGGGTCCACGCCGCCAACGTCCACCGCAACCACGCCCCGGACCGCCCCGCCGCCCCCGTCTACCACCTCGACGGCCGCCACGTCACCGACTACGACGGCTTCTACTGCGCCATCGGCGAGGCGCTGAACGGCCCCGGCGGCTGGTTCGGCGGCGACCTGTTCTGGCTGCACGAGAACATCTTCGACCACGCCGGCAACCTCAACCTCGTCTGGCACTACTCCGACGTCGCCCGCACCCACCTCGTCCCCGGCTACGACCGCAAGGCCTGGGACTCGGCCGTCACCTTCGACGACCTCGTCCGCTTCCTCACCGAGGAAAGCGTCAACCTCGACCTGCGCTGACGCCGCCTATGCGGCCGTCCCCATGCCCGCTGACTCGCCGACCAGAACCAAACCCGGCCCACGCATCGTCAGCTATCTACGTCTCGAACCCGGGCTGGAGTAAAAGTCATGGCCACCCTCCGCAACGCCGCCATCAGCGCCCTACGCCTCGATGGCACCACCAACATCGCCGCCGCCAACCGCCACCACGCCCGCAATCCCAACCGCTCGCTGGCCCTGCTCGGCATCACATAACGACTTTGCCGGAGCCCTGACGCCAAGGCGTTCACGATCTCCCGCCGCTCATGCACCGCCGGGCGCCCACCCGGCTTCACCACAGGGATCAACGGCGCCAGCAACTGCCACTCGGCATCGGACAGATCAGTCGGGTACGCAGCACGCGACGAACACATCGTGACCTCCACCAGGACGTCCCCGTTGCCGCCTACCCCAACCGCCTATCCCACCAGGACCTTTCCAAACGCCGCCACTCACAACGATGTGCGAAAGACGGGTCTAGAGCTGATCGAGCCAGATCACGATCCCGGTCAGGTCGTTGAGCACGGCCGCGACGCCCGCTCTGATGGAGGCAGCGCAGCGCTCGGCGGTGAACGATTCGGGGTTGTACGTCGAGGACATGCCGAGCCCTTCGCCACGGAACGACGCGCCGGACCAGTCGACCGCCGTGACGTTGTGGGTGGGCTCGGCCAGCTCCGCGCCCACCACGAGGAACTGCTGTGACAGGTGGTTCGCGGTGACCAGCGCGAGTGGGTCGATGAGGTCGTTGCCCGCGGTGACGATGAGGTCCGGGCCCATCTCGAGGGCCTTGGTGATGCTGGGAACGAGGTTGTGCGGGTCGCCGGCGACCACCGTTCTGAGATCGACGTGCTCGTCCTCGGCCCAGTCCTTGACCGCCGTCACAAGGGCTTTGGTCGGGGCGTCGTCACCCACGGTGAGTAGTACCACGCGGTAGTTCTTCGGCGGGTGGACCCCGGTCCAGGAACCGGGCCGTGGCGTGATGGTCGCCTCCGGGGTGGGCGAGGCGGAGGGGTCGACGAACCCCGGGCCGAGTGTCCCGACGGGGGCGGGCTTGGGGCGCGGCTGTGACCAGCCGTCGCCGGAGCCGCATCCGGTGACCAGTGCGGCGGCCGCGGCCAGCATGGCAACGGCCCGAAACATGGGGCGCAAGGCGATCGTCCTTCGGGTGGTGGGGGAGCGTGCGTGCTTCTTCCTATCTCAGTTCCTGCCTCCTTCAGTCCGCCGGAAGTCGTCCTGGCAGTTTGTTCGCCAGCGGTTCGTCGGCGGTCCGGCTCGTGTTCGCCCGTGACGTGCAACGTGCACTGGCCAACCGAAGGAGCAGCATGTCCCAACGCGCCCGCCTCACCGTCATCGGGATCCTCGCGACGGTGATCGCCTTCCTGAGCGCCGCGCCGGCGCTCGCCCACGGGTTTTCGTCGACTGTGTACGTCGACGTCACCGCCGGCGACGAGGGTCACGTCCGGACGATGCTGCAGCTCGAGTACGACCTGCTCGTCGTGTCCACCGCTGACTTCGAGGACGACGATCCCCTCTTCAAGACGGGAACCGCCGCATTCGACGCCCGCGACACCGACGCACAGGCCGCGGCGCTCAACACTCATGCGAAGTCGGTCGTCGGTTACGTCACGGAGCGTTTCTCGGTCACTGCGGACGGCAAGACCTGCACGCCGACAAAGGTCGGCGACGTCACGATCGGCGAGCGGGAGGGCGTGCCGTACGCCAAACTGCTGCTCGACTGGGCCTGTCCTGAGCGGGGCGGCGAGCACGAGGTGCGCAGCAAGCTTTTCCCCGACGCCGAGGGCTACGTCAAGGGCACCAAGACGATCGTCACCTACGAGATCGACGGTCATACGGGCAGCGCCGCGCTCGACGCCGATCAGCCGTCCTTCTCGACCGGTCAGACGTGGTACGAACGGTTCTGGGAGTTCTTCCGCCTGGGCGCCGAGCACCTGCTGACCGGGATCGACCACATCCTGTTCCTGCTGGCGCTCATCGCCGGGTCACGACGCCTGCGTGAGATCGTGCTCGCGGCCACGAGCTTCACCCTGGCGCACTCGGTGACGTTCATGCTTGCCGCCCTCGGTCTGGTCGACGTATCCGCGCGGGTCGTGGAGCCCGTCATCGCGCTGTCGATCGCCGTGGTCGCCGGCTGGTACCTGTGGAGGATCTGGCGGCGCGGCGACCACGCCACCGACCTCGAGGCGGCGGGACGCGGTCACTTCAGCCTGGATCGTTCGGGCTGGACCCGCCTCGGGGTCGTGTTCTGCTTCGGCCTCGTGCACGGCCTGGGCTTCGCCGGCGCGCTGGGGATCGACGAGGCGTGGTCGTGGACCCTGCTGTGGTCTTTGCTCGTGTTCAACGTCGGCATCGAGGTTGTGCAACTGACGATCATCGCTGTCGTCTTTCCACTGCTGATCGTGCTGCGTCATCGCGCGCCGAAAATCGGCCTGTGGACGACCGGCGCAATTTCTGCGGGCGTGTCCGTTATGGGATTGATCTGGTTCACACAACGGGTGTTCGGGCTCTGAAAAGGCGCAGGTCTTCATGGACATGCAACTGGCCGCAAGATCGAATTCACGGTCGATTCATCGAACGGCGAAACGTTGAGGTCGCTTTTCCCGTACCTCCAACGGAAAAGGGAAGAAAACCGTGAAAGCAAGCACCTCCAAGCAGGCCCCCGGGCCTGCGCGGCGTCGCGTGGTCGCTGGGACCACCGCGGCGTTCCTGGGTCTGGCTGTGGCCCTCGGCGGCGGTCTGGCGACCCCCGCCAGCGCTGCGGACCCCGCCACGCTCAGCGGCATCATCCTCGGCGTCGGCGCGAACGAGACCCAGCGGATCGTGACCTGGTACTCGTCGGCCGACACCGCGCAGAAGGTCCAGCTCGCCCCGACCGCCACGCTCGCCAACGGCGAGTTCCCGGCCGGTGCTGCCACCTTCGACGCCATCGGCGGGGCGAACATCGCGACCAGTGGCGGCTTCAACCGTCACGCGACGCTCGCCAGCCTGCAGGAGCAGACGGCGTACTCCTACCGGGTCGGTGCCGAGGGCAACTGGTCTCCGACGTACTCCTTCAAGACGCAGGATTTCGAAGGCGACTACGACTTCCTGTTCTACGGCGACCCGCAGATCGGTGCGTCGGGTGACGTGGCGAAGGACCAGGCCGGTTGGCAGGACACCCTGGACGTCTCGCTCGCGGCGAACCCGAACGCCGAACTGCTGGTGTCGGGTGGTGACCAGGTCGAGACGGCGGGCACCGAGTCCCAGTGGACCGCCTTCCTCGCACCTGACAAGCTGCGTCAGTACCCCTGGGCTGCCACCATCGGTAACCACGATGTGGGTAGCAAGGCGTACGAGCAGCACCTGTACACGCCGAACACGGACCGCTCGGCCCCGCTGTACGCCAACGGGCAGCCGACGTCCAACACGTCGGGCGGTGACTACTGGTACATCTACAAGGATGTCCTGTTCATCGACCTGAACAGCAACAGCTACCGCACCGCTTCGGGTGGCGGCGGCGACGAGGCGCACATCGCCTACGTGACCGACGTCATCAACCAGCACGGCGCCGAGGCCAAGTGGACGGTGCTCGTCTACCACCACGCGATCTACTCGCCGGCTGACCACGCCAAGGACTCGGACAACAAGGTGCGTCGGGTCGACTTCCCGACCGCCTTCTCGAACCTGGGCGTCGACGTGGTGCTGCAGGGGCACGACCACAGCTACTCCCGCAGCTACGAGATCAAGAACGGCGCGAAGGCGAACCCGGGCGAGCAGCCCGGCGCCGCTGATGTGTTCCCCGGTCCCGGCGGTGTGATCTACGTTACGGGTAACTCGGCTTCGGGTTCGAAGTACTACGACATCACCGCTCCGGACAACAGCGGCACGAGCGGCGCCGGCAACGGTGCGGACCCGCTCAACCCGAACAGCTACTGGTACAACTCGGTCCAGAACCAGGAGCACGTCCGGACCTACGTCAAGGTCCAGGTTCGCAGTGACAAGCTCGTCGTCGAGAACGTCCGCAGCGGCACCTGTGCTGCGCCGAACGCGGCCGTCGAGCGTGGCGCCTGGTGCAACAACACGCCGGCCAACCAGCCGGTCGGTTCGATCGTCGACTCGGTCACCGTCCACCCGTACCAGGGCGACGGCCAGGCCATCCAGGTCAACGTGCCGAACGCCGCTCCCGGCGAGTTCGGCTGGACGATCGACGGCTACAACGGCCTCGTGAACCTCGGCACCGCGGAGGACCACAACGGCGACTACTTCGCGGCGGCGGGCCACATCAACCCGATCGTCGTGTCGGACAACCGGCGTTCGCTCGCGCCGTGGTCGATCTCGGCCAGTGTGAGTGACTTCCGGGACGGCGACAAGACCTTCTCCGGCGCCTACCTCGGCTGGACGCCGCAGGTGATCGAGGCCGGCGCTGGTGCTCAGGCGAGCGGGTCGGTGGCCTCCGGCTACGACGACCACGGCCAGGGCCTGTCCGTCTCACGCGGTCTCGGCTGGGCCAACCAGGGCCACGCCAAGGGCACCGCCCGGTTGGGCGCTGACCTGGATCTGAAGATCCCGGGCAGCGTCGAGAAGGGTGGCTACCGTGCCACCCTCACGATCACTGCGCTGAGCAGCTGACCGGACACGTTTGACAAGGCGGGGCTGGCACCTTCGGGTGCCCGCCCCGCCCCCCTCGTTCCAGACCTGCTCCAGACCTGCTCCAGATTGCTCGAGGACCCCCAGATGCATGCGCCCGCACCGCGTCGGAAGCCAACCGTCGCCGCCCTCGTCCGTATCGCCGTCCTGGCCCTGCTTGCCGCCTTCGCGGTCGTCGGGTTGGGTGCGGGCCCTGCCCTGGCAGAGGAGGGCAACGTCGCCTGGACGGTCAGGACGGCCTCGAACAGCTACGGCGCCGATCGGTCCAGCTTCAGCTATTCCGTCAACCCCGGTGGACGGGTCGAGGACACCATGGTCGTCGCCAACCGTGGCACGGCTCCGCTCAACCTGGCCGTCTACGCCGCCGACGGCTTCACGACCGGCACAGGCCAGCTCGACCTGATCACCAAGGACAAGAAGTCCATCGGGATCGGCGTCTGGGTCCACGCCAACCCCGGCACCATCGCGATCAAGCCCGGGGAGTCCGCCGACGTGCCCTTCACGGTCACCGTTCCGGACAACGCCATGCCCGGCGACTATGTGGGCGGCATCGTCACCTCCCTGACGCAGCCCAACGACGCTGAGGGAATCAACGTCGAGCGGCGCCTGGGTATCCGGGTCAAGCTGCGGGTCAGCGGCGAGATCAAGCCGAACCTTGCGATCGAGGACCTCCACGTCGACTACGCCGGCTCGCTCAACCCGTTCGCGAAGGGCACCGCGACCGTCACGTACACGATCCACAACACTGGCAACGCCATCCTTTCGGCCCAGCAGACGGTGTCGGTATCCGGCCCGTTCGGGTGGCTGCGGACCGAAGCGAGCGGGATCGCGGCCCCGCCGGAGCTTCTCCCCGGTGAGAGCTGGAAGGTGACGTCGACCGTCCACGGCGTGTCGCCCGCACTCAGGCTGGCTGCGACCGCAACTCTCACACCCCGGCTCACCGACGCGTCGGGCTCCACCACCTCGCGCAAGCAGGTCCAGGCCACGACGCACAGCTGGGCCCTCCCGTGGATGCTGGTGCTGCTGGTCGTCGTACTGATCGCTGTCATCGTCGTGACCCCCGTTCTCGTCCGCCGCAGCCGCGCACGGCGCAAGCTCCGCGAGGACGCCCGCGTGCAGGAGGCCGTCGAGCAGGCGCTCCGCAACAAACAGGAGACCCAGCCGAGCTGACCGCCCGGTGAGAGTGCCGCCGGCGGATTCGAACCATCGATCGTGATGTGTAGATGCCGATGCCCACCGGTCCCGCCTTGCCAACTGGTTGTCACCGCTCTGGTGGTGCCGGTGACCCATGGCCGCATCCTCGGCAACGACGAGCGTCTGGCGCCGCTCTTCGTTGATCGCATCGGACGCCGGCTGAGCCGCTTGCAGGTGTACCGGCTGGTTCGCCGGATCGCGCGACGCGCCGGGGCTACCGTACGGCGACAGGACTGTGCGTGCGTCACGATGTTCCTTCGGGCTATGGCGTGCAGTAGATGGCGAACGCATTGATCGCGTGGGCCCAGGCCGCGTCGAGATCGGCGTCGGGTGGGAATCGGTTGGCCAGCTCGAGATCGACGAGGCCGTGCGCGAAGCCCCAGATGGCACGTGCGGCTGCGATGTTGCCCCCGGTGACCCTCAGCAGCGGTGCGGCCGCCGCGGCTTCGATGCCGGAGGCGAGACGTTGACGATCCAGGGGATGCCGGGCACTGAGCTCGTAGAGCCGGGGATGCTGTAGTGCCCAGCGGCGGTAGGCGGCGACGAGCGTTGGAAGGTCGGCGCCGGCCGCGGTAAGCACAGCACCGAGCCGTTCCAGCGCGCGCTGTTGCAGCGCAGTTTGAATCTCGGTCTTGCCGGCGACGTGCTTGTACAGCGAGGGTGCCTGTATCCCGAGTTCGTCGGCGAGGCGCCGCATGGTCACCGCGTCCGGGCCTTCACGTTCCAGGATCCGCTCGGCCGCGTCGACCACCTCGCTGCGGCGGTTCATGAGCGTCCCGGACAACCCGGGACCGCCACCAGCCTCCTCATCCGGCGCGCTGGCTGGTGTCGCGCCAGGCAGGTGACGACGTCCACCCGCGACTCAGCACGTAGGCCGCGACGAGGAGAACCGAGACCGTGCCATCCCAACCGGCGATCGTTGCGGTGTCCGCGATGTCGCCATGAGTGGCGTAGAGCAAGGCGGTCATCGTGAGCGCGACCTTGTGGAAGATCACCAGCTCCCACACACCTCGATAGCTGCGCGGTGCCAGCGCGAGCAGGACGAACAGGCCCGCGAAGACGACGAAGCCGTAGGCTCGCCAGGTCTCGACGACCTTGGTCGAGCCGTCGGCGTCCCATACCGCGCCGGCCGCGGTGAGCGCGGCACCGACAGCACCGACGGCGGCAAGCCACAACATGATCCTTGCGATCCGATCGCGACCAGATCGCGGCGACCTCGCCGATATGGTCGATACTGCGGAGCTGTTGGTGATCACGAATCCTCCACCGAGCTGGCTAACGTTGTTAGCTTCGATCATCGGCTAACGACGTTAGCCTCGTCAAGAAGTGGTCGGGTCCCGGGTCGTTGAACACAGCGGCGGGCACGGGCGCACCGCGGGTGCGAGCGGCAGCTGCAAGTGGGACCACAAGCCCTTCATCCGGAAGAACTTCGACCTCGACCCGTATGGCTTCATGGTGATTCCCGGGACCGGGTTGAAGGTCTACCTGGACATCTGGTCGAACATTCATTACGGTCACGTCGGCGCCGAGGCCGGCTTCAGGCCAGAGGTGGTGCAAGGGCCCAACCTGGTGCCGAGCAATCCGTACACCGGTCAGTCAGACCACGGAGACTATGTGGCGACCGCGATCGGCATCAACCTCCACGGCTCGGTCCCGGCGGGCCGGATGACCACCGCGCTCCTGCATCAGGCCATCATGGACAAACATGGCCTCACTTCCAGGCAACGGTAAAGCGCAATCCGTATGATCACGCGAAGCCGCTCCACGGTCCGCTGGCTGGTGGCCGCGCTCGTCGTGGCCACCGTCCTGGCCGGGGCGGCGGTCGTGGTGCATCGGTTGCAGGCGGGGCACCGGGCACCGCTGGACGCGTTGCTGGTGCCCCCGTCGACTATCGACCTGCTGTCGGGAGAGCAATGGCAGGAGGATTCCGCGCGGGCGGTCGGCGGGGAGCTCACCAGGCAGTGGGTCAACGCCAGGAGCCGGGACCGTTTCGTGCAGAGCATCATCGAGCACTCGGGTGGGATCACGGCGCGGTACGGATACTCCGCGGAGGATCCGCGCATCAATGACCGTGAGGATTTCGGTCCCGAAGGAGTGCGTGAAACCCCGCTCGGCGTGCCCGTGTCAGCGGATCAGTCACTCATCTACTGCCTCCTGACCGGGCGGCAGAACGAGCCGTGCTCGCTGTGGGTGTACTGGTCGCGATACGGCCTGTACACGGTGAAGATCTACTATCGCGAACCGGGTCTCGACGCGGCCCGGTTCGCGGAGATAGTCAAGATCGTGGACGCGAGAATCTCGGCGGTGCTGGACTGATCGAGCCGGTCGTGGACCTGCCACGTGCGCAGGCCCACGACCGGGATCGTCAGTTGGTGAAGGCGAGGCGGTCGATGGTGATGCTGCTGTTGCCGCCGTACCAGAAGCCCATGGCGAGCTGGGCCCGGGGAGGCGTTCCATGTAGGCGTCGTCGGCGGGCGCGTCGTCGGCGCAGCAGACGTCGAGGCCGGTCAGTCCGCGCCGGGTGACGGCTTCGGTGAAGCCCTCTAGGGCGCGGTGGCCGGGTCCGTAGCCGGCGGCGACGAGCTCGGTGGAGTGGTTGATGAGTGCGAACACCAGACATTTGCGATCCTCGCGCTCGCTGCCGTTGTCACGCACTACGTACTTCATCGCCCATTTTGGCCTGACCTGCTCATCGTTCTGACCGTCGTTGTCGGGGCGCTATCCGGTCGAAAAGCGCGCCGGCGCAGTACTGACGGACAGTGACCCGCCTCGGCAGGACCGTCCAGAGGAGCCGGCGCCACGACGCGGGTGGCAGCGAGCATGGGGAGTCCGCTGGTCGGCAGGCAGTGCTACACCTGCGGGTCACCATCCACAGTTCAGCCCAGCGGTGACCATTCGGGCGCTCGTACCGTCCGTGCGTCATGGCGTGCGCAGGTCGGGTCTGAATCGGCAGCGCGGCATCTTTGCTCATCGATCGGAGCGGTGATCGCGGCGTCATGCGTGGGGCGGCAGGCCAGGACGAAGGCGTTGCTGCTCACGGGGCGAGGGCGGTGGCGTGCTGATGGAGGACGTCGCCGGTGCGCTGGTACCGCGGGTGTACATGCCGGATTTTCTTATGCCTCGATCAGGTGAGAGCCAGCCGGACCGGGTAGCGGCGCAGCCACAGGTTGAGGCTGAGCAGCAGCTCGACCGAGCGCCGGCTCATCCCGAACCCGCTCTCCTCCAGCGGGGCGGCCAGCGTCTCCCGGACCCGCGGCGGGTTGATCAGCTCCGCGATCGGTGCCTGCGGGTCGTCGACGACCTCGATCAACGACTGGCGCAACGTCCGTTCGTACACCGGATCCTGCGTCGACGGGTACGGGCTCTTCCGCCGGCGCAGAACCGACTCGGGCAGCAGGTCGGCGACGGCGGCGCGCAGCACGCTCTTCTCCCGGCCGTCGAATGCCTTCATCGACCACGGCGTGTTGTAGACGTACTCCACCAGCCGGTGGTCGCAGTATGGCACTCGGACCTCCAGCCCGTGCGCCATGCTCATCCGGTCCTTGCGGTCCAGCAGGACCTGCAGGAATCGGGTCAGGTGCAGATAGGAGATCTCGCGCATCCGGTGCTCGGCCGGCGACTCGTCGGGCAGGTGATCGACCTCGGCCAGTGCCTGCCGGTAGGCGGCGTCCCGGTACCCGTGCAGATCCAGCGCGCGCTCCAACTCTGGGGCGAACAGCCCCTGTGTGCTGCCCGGTCTATCCGGCAGCGCGGTCAGCCAGGGGAACCCGTTCGCGTTGACCGCGGCGGGGTCGTGGAACCAGCTATACCCGCCGAACACCTCGTCCGCCGACTCGCCGGACAACGCGACGGTCGAGTGCTCCCGCACCGCGCGGAAGAGCAAGAACAAAGAGGTGTACAGGTCGCCGAGGCCGGTCGGGATGTCGTTGGCGACCATGACCTCCGTGCGGTACAACGAATCCGTCAGCTCGCCGCTGTTCAACACGATGTCGGCGTGCTGGGAGCCGACGTGCTTGGCGACCTCGTGGACGTAGGGCGTGTCCGGCTCCGGCCGCATCGCGTCCGGGTGGAAGTGCTCAGTCTGCCCGGCGAAGTCGACCGCGAACGAGCGCACCGGCCCGAGCCCCTGTTCCCGCAACCCGAGAGCGGCGAGCGCGGTGACCGCCGACGAGTCGAGCCCACCGGACAGCAGGGTGCACAGCGGTACATCCGCTATCAACTGCCGACGAATGATGTCTTCCAGCAGGTCTCGCACGGTGTGTACGGTCGTATCGAGGTCGTCCGGATGCGGCCGCGCCGACAGCCCCCAGTAGCGGCGCGTCCGAGTTCCGTCTCGGTCAACGACAACAACGTGGCCCGGCCGGACCTCGTGTACCCCGCGATACACGCCGTGCCCCGGCGTCTTCACCAGCGCCAGCAGCTCCCGCAGCCCGTCAAGGTCCACCTCGGCCGACACGTCCGGATGGGCCAGAATGCTCTTCGGCTCCGAGGCGAAGAGCACCCCGTCCGGCGTCGGATGGAAGCACAGCGGCTTCACCCCCATCCGGTCCCGGACCAGCAACAGGCGCTGCTGGCGGCCGTCCCACACCCCGAAGGCGTACATGCCGTTGAGCCGTTCGGCGAAATCCTCGCCCCACTCGAGGTAGGCGTGGAGCACGACCTCGGTGTCGGAGTCGGTCCGGAAGCCGTGCCCGAGCGCGCGCAGCTCCGCGCGCAGCTCCCGGTAGTTGTAGACCTCCCCGCTGTAGGTGAGGGCGACGGTCGGCTGCCGGTCCTCTTCGGCGAGCATGGGCTGAACGCCGCCCGCCAGGTCGATCACGGCCAGCCGACGATGGCCGAAGCCGCAGTGCTGATCGAGCCAAAGCCCTTCGGCGTCGGGTCCGCGGAGCGCGGCGGTGGCCGTCATAGCCCGGAGCGCCGACTGCTCGTGGACCAGATTCCGGTCATACGCGACCCATCCGACAATTCCACACATAGTCGGCCAGTACCCATCCAGCGCCGGGCACAATCGCCCGCAACGCCTGACTTGCGACGTGCGGCGTGGGCCCGACCACCGAGATCGTCTGAACGTTCGGTCGCGGTCCGGTCGTCCGGGACGGAAGGCGGCACGAGCACACCGTGGTACTCAACCGGTAGGTCCGATGTCACGGGCTTCGCAGCGCGCGACAAGCCAGTTCGACCCAGCGGGTGCGTTCCGGGGCTGGGTCCGATAGCCGGAGTGCCCGTGCGGATCGCCGGGTTGCACGGAGACGGGTTGCACACAGGCACGCAGGACGGCTGGGTGGTGTAGCTGGGTGGATCAGCAGCAGGTCACGGCTGGGGTAAAGCGAGGAGGACACCATGTCACCGGCGGTGAGGTGACACAGGTGCCGGATCGCCACTGACGCCGGCATAGCGATCCACTACGCCAAGCCGATGCCGGCGCGGATCTGAGCCGTTGGCTGCGCCAGTACACCGTGCCGGTCGAAGCGTCGCCGGCTGGGTAGAGATGGGGCCATGGACTTCGGAGTCGGATATTTCCCCACCCACAATGCCATGGCCCCGGGCGACCTGGCGCGGCTGGCCGAGGAGCGTGGCCAGTCCGCCGTGTTCTTCGCCGAGCACACCCACATCCCGGCCAGCCGGGACACGCCGTACCAGGACGGGCAGGAGCTGCCGCAGAAGTACTGGCACACCTACGACCTCTTCGTCGCGCTGACCGCGGCCGCGGCGGCCACCAGCCGGCTGCGCATCGGCAGCGGCATCTGCCTCGTCATCGAGCGTGACCCGATCATCACCGCCAAGGAGGTCGCCTCGCTCGACCAGCTCTCCGGCGGCCGCTTCGAGTTCGGCGTCGGCGCCGGGTGGAACCGCGAGGAGATGCGCAACCACGGCACCGACCCGCGAGTGCGCATGGCCGTGCTGCGCGAGCGCATCGAGGCGATGAAGGCGATCTGGGCCGAGGAGGAGGCGTCGTACCACGGCAAGTACGTCGACTTCCAGCGGATCTGGTCCTTCCCGAAGCCGGCCCAGCGCCCCCACCCGCCGATCCTCGTCGGTGGTATGGGCCCGGGCGTGCTGGACCGCGTGCTGGCGTTCGGCGACGCCTGGTTCCCCAACTACGGCGAGGGCGTCATCGAGCGCATCGGCGAGCTGCGGGCCCGGGCCGAGCGCCAGATCGACGTGCAGGTGCTCTCGGCGCCGGCCGATCCCGCGGTACTGCAGCGCCTCCACGAGGCCGGCGTCCAGCGCGCCAGCCGGTGGATCCCCTCCGGCCCGCGCTCGATCGTAGAGCGCGGCCTCGAGCAGTGGGAGCGGGCCATCGCCGACTTCGCGGGCGAAGGCGCGTGACGCCGGACGAGTGCCGGCAGCATTTCGGGGCGGCTCGCGTGGCCCGGCTGGCCACCGTCGCCCCGGACGGCTCGCCCCATGCCGTGCCCATCGTGTTCGCGCTGGAGGGCGACACCGTCTACCACGGCGTAGACGCCAAGCCGAAGCGGCACACCGCCCTGCAGCGGCTGGCCAACCTGGCCGCCGAGCCGCGCGCCGCCCTGCTCGCCGACCATTACGACGAGGACTGGTCCGCGCTGTGGTGGGTCCGCGCCGACGGCATCGCGCGCGAGGTCGACCCGGCGGGGGAGGAGGGCCGCCGGGCGCTCGGGCGGCTGGTGGCGCGCTACCCGCAGTACCGAATCCGGGGCCTGATGATCGCGATCGACGTCGCTCGGTGGACGGGCTGGTCGGCCTCGTAGAGTCGGGGTCATGACCGACTTCTCCGCCGAGCACCGGCGGCTCATCGACGCCGTAGCCGAGCGCCCGGGCGCGCAGATCGCCGAGGCGGCGGTGGCCTATGACCACGACGGGCGGCCCATGGAGGGCTACCGCGCCCACGACGCCGCAGTCGCCGGGCCGAAGCCTGCCGTGATCATCGTGCACGACTGGACGGGGCTGCGGGAGTACCCCAAGGCCCGGGCCCAGATGCTCGCCCGCCTCGGCTACTACGCCTTCGCCGCCGACCTCTACGGCACCGGGCGGCGCTTCGAGGACCACCAGAGCGCGGCGGCGGAGGCCGGGAAGTACTACGGCGACCTCGCGCTGATGCGCGCCCGGGTCCGCGCCGCCTACGACGTCGTGGCGAACGACCCGGCGGTCGACGCGAGCCGGATCGTCGTCATCGGGTACTGCTTCGGCGGCTCGGCGGCGCTGGAGTTCGCCCGCACCGGAGCGCCGCTGGCCGGCGCGGTCGCGTTCCACGCCCGCCTCGTGGCCCACGATCCGGCCGACGTCGCCGCGATCACCGGCGCGGTGCTGATCTGCACCGGCGGCGCCGACCCGGTGGTGCCCGACGAGGCGGTGGCGGCCTTCCAGGACGAGCTGCGCACCCGCCCCGACCTGGACTGGCAGGTCATCACGTACTCCGGCGCCGAGCACGGATTCACCCTGCCGGGCGGCGCGTACCACCCGGCGGCCGACGCCCGCAGCTGGCGCGAGCTGACGGCATTCCTGGACGAGGTCTTCTAAAGACCTTTCGAAAGTTGGACGAACTCAACGAGATGGGAGCAAAATCCGGACCGCCGTCGCCGCCGCCTGAGGAGAATCGAGGGTATGACGAACGAGCTGGTGGCTTTCATCGAGGCACGGCTGGCCGAGGACGAGTCGATCGCCAGCATGATCTCGGCTGGCGGCTATGCACCGCAGGTGTGGAGCGTCAAACCGGACCAGCCCGGCGGCTGGCGAGAGGTCCGACCGTCCGACCGCACCATCATCCAGGACCCTGTGCAGGCGCACGACGAGGGCGGTGAGCCGGTCGCGGTCGTGCCGGGCGGTCGCAACCAGCACATCCACATCGCCCGTCACGATCCCGCCCGGGTCCTCCGCGAGGTAGAGGCCAAGCGGCGGCGGCTCGAGCGACACAAGCCGGGCTATCCCAGCGGACAACTCGAGTACGGCAAACACTACGAGGTGTACCGGCGCGAGGACGGCAAAGCGATCGAGGTGCTGGTTCAGGACGACGAGCCGCGCGAGCCGAACTGGTGCCGAACCTGTAATGAGCCCGCGCCATGCCGAGAGCTTCGCAACGAAGCATCGGTGTGGTCCGATCATCCCGACTACCCCGAATGGATGATGGTATGAGCCAGGGCCGGATCGGACGCCCAGCAGGATCCAAGAAACAAGACCACCGCCACCCTCGGTGAAGGCCCGCCTATGGGACGGTTGACCCTCGGACGACGAGGCGACCGGGCTGACGGACGACGCCAGAGCGGGTCTCGCCATCCAAGATCGCGAAGAGTTGTCCGACCGCGGTCGCGCCCAACTGCTCGAGGTTGAGGTCGACGGTCGTCAGTGGGGGCCGGCACTCGGTGGCGAAGACCTCCCAGTTGTCGTAGCCGACCAGTGCGACGTCGTCGGGTACATGGCGGCCGAGTTCGCGTAAGGTGTCGGCCGCGCCCGAGGCGATCTGGTCGTTGCCGCAGAAGATCGCATCGATGTCGGGGTGTGCGCTCAGGAGCCGGGCGGCGGCGTGCCGTCCCCAGCGTTGCGACCACTGGCCGAAGAGTGGATCGCCGATGAGTGGCAGGCCGGCGCCGTCGAGGACCTCCCGTAATGCGGCGGCTCGGTCGCGGGCGGCCCGGTAGGTGTCGTCGCCAGTGATGTGGGCGATGCGCTTGCGGCCGAGCGCGACGAGATGCTCGGCGGCAAGGCGGGCGCCGCCGGCGTCGTCGGCGATGACAGACAGGTCGCCGGGGTTGTCGGACTCGCAGTAGGCATAGACGACCGGAACTGGGATGTCGCGCGTGAGTGATTGGCGCAGGTCGTTGGCGTCGCCGAGGATGATGAACCCGTCGACTTGGCGGGCCAGCAACGTTTGAATGTAGTGGCGTCGGCGGATGGCATCGCCGCGGGCATCGCACAGCAGGACGCTCATCTGTTCGTTGCCCAGGGCGTTCTCGGCGCCGAGCAGCACCGGAATCGCAAAGCGGGCACTGGTCAGCTCGTCGGTGAGCAAACCGATGGTTCGAGTGTTACCGGAGACGAGCCCCCGAGCGAGCACGTTGGGGTAGAAAGCCAGCTCCTCCGCGGCCTGCTGCACCCGTAGACGGGTCGCGGGGGCCACCTCGGCGCGCGAGTTGAGCGCCTTCGAGGCGGTGGCGACGGAGACCCCTGCCCGCTTGGCAACGTCGGTCAGGGTCGCCCGCGCGCGTGTTCTGCCCACCGGTTCAGTCCTCTCGAAAACGTTTCGGCGAGCATAGCTGGTGGGTGAACCTCGCAATGACAGGTGCTGCGCGGTGGCTGCACACAAGCCGTTGACAGCGGCGTTCCGCGCTGCCAAGATTCCCGAAAAGGTTTTCGTAACATTTCGGAAAGGTGGTGGCGGTGGCGGCCGTCCCAGGACCCGTTGTGCCCTCAAGCGGGGAGCTGTACCCCGTCGGACTGCACCAGGTGCAGCTCACCGGTGGGTATTGGGGTAAGCGTCAGGCGGTCATCGGCACCGCCACCATCGAGCATTGCCGCGAGTGGCTGGACCGTCTCGGCTGGACGGGCAACTTCCGCGACCCCGACGCTGCGCTGCGCCGCCGCGGGCGTGAGTTCTCCGACTCCGAGGTGTACAAGCTCGCCGAGGCGGCCAGCTGGGAGACCGGCCGGGCCGGCGGCACCGATCACACCGGCTTGCTGTCCGAGCTCGTCGCGCTCGCCGCGGGCGCCCAGGCCGCCGACGGCTACCTGCACACCGGCTACGGGCGGCCTGGCCAGCCGGAGCGGTACAGCGACTTCAATTTCGGTCACGAGCTCTACTGCGCCGGTCATCTGCTGCAGGCCGCGGTGGCCGCGCACCGCACCGGCGCCGCTCCCGAGCTGCTGCAGGTCGCCTGCCGGGTCGCCGACCACGTCTGCGAGCGCTTCGCCCAGGAGGGCTTCTGCGGGCACCCCGAGATCGAGCCCGGTCTCGTCGAGCTCTATCGGCTCACCGGCGAGCGCAGGTACCTCGACATGGCCGTCGCGTTCATCGGCCGGCGCGGGCACCGCAGCCTGCCCGAGCACGAGTTCGGATGGCGGTACTTCCAGGACGAGACCCCGATCCGTGCGGCGGAGGTGTTCGGCGGCCACGCCGTGCGAGCCCTGTACCTGGCCTGCGGCGCCGTCGACGTGGCCGTGGAGACCGGCGACGACGAGCTGCTCGCCGCGGTCGTGCGGCAGTTCGACCGCACCGTCGCCCGGCGCACCTACATCACCGGCGGGATGGGCTCGCGCCACCTCGACGAGTCCTTCGGCGACGACTTCGTGCTTCCGCCGGACCGGGCCTACTCCGAGACCTGCGCCGGCGTGGCCACCATCATGCTCGCCCACCGGCTGCTGCTGGCCACCGGCGACACCCGCTACGGCGACATCGTCGATCGGGTGCTGCACAACGTGATCGCCGCCGCGGTGGCCGACGACGGCCGCTCCTTCTTCTACGCCCACACCCTGCATCAGCGCACCCGGCCCGAGACTCCCTCGGCTGAGCATGAGCAGCTGCGCTTCGGCGGTGGCCAGCGCGCGCCGTGGTTCGAGGTGTCCTGTTGCCTGACCAACGTGTCCCGGCTCGTCGCCTCCCTGGGCACCTACTTCGTGACCGCGGCCGAGTCCGGCAACGACGCCGGTGTGCAGATCCACCAGTTCGCTCCCATGACCGTCCAGGCCGCGGGCCTGCGGCTCGAGGTCGCCACGGCGTACCCGGACAACGGCACCGTCACCGTCACCGTGGCCGAAGCACCCGCTCAGGAGCGGACGGTCACGCTGCGGGTGCCGGACTGGGCAGGTGGCGGGACCCGGGTCGAGCGACGCGTCTTCGTTCCCGGCGAGCAGATCCGCCTGGACCTGTCCGTGCGGCCTCGATGGACGTTCCCGGACCCGCGCGTGGACGCGGTGCGCGGCTGCGCCGCCGTAGAGGCGGGTCCGATCGTGATGTGCGCCGAGTCGATCGACCAGGAGGACGGCGTCGACCTCGATGAGCTGCAGGTCGACACCGGCGTCGCGCCCGAGGAGCGCGCGGTGAAGGGGCGCACCGCCGACCCGGGTGAGACCAGGTGGCCGTACGGTGACCGGCCCGTGCCGGCAGGGCATGTGCAGCCAGTCCTCGTTCCGCTCGTCCCGTATCACCGCTGGGCCCGCCGCGGCCCATCCACGATGCGCGTCTGGCTTCCCACCATCCCGTCCTGACAAGGAGGTGACGCGATGCCACACCCCCGCCGGAAATCTCGGCCGGCACTCGCGTTGACTACCGCTCTCGCCGCCGTCATGCCTCCGCCCGCAGCGACCAACGGCACCAGACGATCGGCCTCGGCGGGGCTGCTCGAGGTCAAGGCGTTCGGCTGACCATGCACACCGCCCGGAGGCCCCCGGCGATGCGGGACGTCGCTCACCTCGCCGGGGTCTCGCACCAGACCGTCTCGCGGGTGGTCAACGACCACCCCAACGTCCGGTCGCAGACCCGGGCCAGGGTCCTGGCCGCGATGCGGGCGTTGGACTATCGGCCCAACATCGCGGCCCGGACCCTGGCCACCAACCGGTCCCAGACGGTCGGCCTCGTCACCTTCAACACGACACTCTTCGGGCCCTCGTTCATGGTCCACGCCATCGAGCGGGCGGCCCGGGAGGCCGGCTACTTCGTCAGCATCGCCAGCGCCCGGGAGCCCGACGTGCCACAGGTCCGCGACGCCGTGCGGCGCCTGCGCGAGCAGGCCGTCGAGGGCATCGTCACGCTCGCGCCGGTCGCGGCGGCCTGGACGGCGCTGCGGCAGGTGCCCCTGGACGTGCCGATCGTCGGCCTCGGCATCACTGCCGAGGCCGGCGACGACTCCGAGGTCCCCATGGTGGCGATCGACAACGTCGCCGGGGCGGCCCTGGCCACCCGGCATCTGCTCGAACTCGGCCATCGCACCGTCCACCATGTCGCGGGACCGGCGAACTGGCCGGAGGCCAGAGAGCGGATGACCGGCTGGCGGACAGCGCTGGAGGACGCGGGACGCCCGGCCCCGGCACCCCTCACGAGCGACTGGAGCGCCGCGGCCGGCTATGCCGCCGGCCGGACCCTCGCGGAGCGGCCGGAGGTGACCGCGGTGTTCTGCGCCAACGACCAGGTGGCCGTCGGCGTCCTGCGCGCCTTGTACGAGGCCGGCCGCTCGGTGCCGCACGCCGTCAGCGTCGTGGGCTTCGACGACATGCCCGAGGCCCCGTACCTCCTGCCGCCGCTCACCACGGTCCGGCAGGACTTCGCCGAGCTGGGCCGGCGCAGCCTGGACCTGCTCGTCGACCAGATCTCGACGGGCTCGCGGCGGGGCGGGGAGTTCCGCTCCGCGCCGAGCCTGATCGTGCGCAGTTCCACGGCGACACCCCTTGCAATTTGAGAACGCTCACAAACAATGGATCACCTGGGAAAGGAACGATCGTGAAACGTTGGATGGGCAGCATCGTCGCTGCGACGCTCTTGCTGGGCGCCGCCGCGTGCGGTGACGACACCAAGGCCGGCACCCCGGCCGACGCGGACAGTGGCACCACGCTCAAGCTGTGGACGCGGGCCGCCACCGAGTCGCAGTCCAAGGCCTACGCGGCCGCGTACAACGCCACTCACAAGAACCAGGTCGAGGTCACCGCGTACCCGAACGAGGAGTATCCGGCCAAGCTCGCGTCCGCCGCCGGCGCCAAGGCCTTGCCGGACCTGTTCGCCTCGGACGTGGTGTTCGCGCCGCAGTACGCCTCGCAGGGGCTGTGGCTGGACATCACCGACAAGTTCAACGCGCTGCCGGTCAAGGACAAGGTCGCCCCGGCGCACGTGCGCAACGGCACGTGGAACAAGAAGAACTACGCGGTCCCGCACACCGTCGACATGTCGGTGATGCTGTACAACAAGGACCTCTTCGCCAAGGCCGGCCTCGATCCGGAGAAGCCGCCGACGACCCTGCAGGAGTTCGCCGACGACGCCCGCGCCGTGGACAAGCTCGGCGGCGACGTCAACGGCACCTACTTCGGCGGCAACTGCGGTGGCTGCAACGTGTTCACCCTGTGGCCGTCGGTGTGGGCGTCCAGCGGTGACGTGATGACCGCCGAGGGCACCGAGAGCACCGTCAACGGCAAGGCGATGGCCGACGTCTTCGCGCTGTACCGCAAGCTCTACGACGAGGGTGTGGCCGCGCCGGCGTCGAAGGACGAGGCCGGCCCGACGTGGCTCGGCGCGCTGCAGAGCGGCAAGATCGGCATCGCGCCCGGCCCGGCGGCCTGGCTCGGCCTGATCGAGGAGAAGGCGGCGTTCAAGCTCGGGATCGCCCCGATCAGCGGCATCGACGGGGGTGAGTCGACGTTCGTCGGCGGCGACGCGATCGGCATCGGTGCCACCAGCAAGCACGCCGCGCAGGCGTGGGACTTCCTGGCCTGGACCCTCGGCGACGAGGCCCAGGTGGAGGTCGTGGCCAAGAACAAGGGCGTGCCGGTGCGCACGGACCTGGCCGCCAACAAGTACTCCTCCGCCGACCCGCGGATCGTCACCATCAACAATCTCATGGCCAAGGGCCGCACGCCGTACGCGAAGAACTTCAACGTCACCTACAACGACCCGCAGAGCCCGTGGGTGACCGCGTTCCGGGGCGCGCTGTTCGGCGACGCCCGGAAATCCCTCGACGACGGCGCCACCGCGCTCACCGCCTCCCTGAAGAAGTGAAGTAGAGACGCGATGACCCTGCTCGTCGACAAGCGGCCGGCGGTCTCCCCGCCGGCCGCCCGGCCCCGCCCCCGGCGCACCCGCCGATGGGTGGGCGCGCTGTACGCCGCACCCACCGCCTTCATGGTCGGTATGTTCTTCCTCGTCCCGCTCGGCCTCGTGGCGTACATGTCGCTGCACCACTGGCCGTTGCTCGGCGCGCCAGAGCTCAACGCGCCGGAGAACTACGCCGGCATGGCCGACGACGAGCTACTCGCCACCGCGGCCTGGTTCACCCTCAAGTACACCGTCGTGGTCACGGTGTTGCTCTTCGGGCTCTCCTTCGGGCTGGCGCTGCTCGTGCAGCACCCGGGCCGGGGTGTCGGGCTGCTGCGCACCGCGTACTTCATCCCGGCCGCGGTCGGCTTCGCCAGCGCGTCCCTGCTGTTCCTGGGCCTGCTCAGCGACGAGATCGGCCCGGTCAACCGGATCCTCGAGTCGCTGGGTCTGCTGCACGGCTACGTGTCGTGGACCAGCGGCAGCTCCGGCAGCGCGCTGGGCTCCGCGGTCGGGCTCGTGCTGTGGCGCTTCGCCGGGTTCAACATGCTCATCCTGCTCACCGGCCTGCAAGCGATTCCCGTCGAGGTGTACGAGGCCGCCCGCCTCGATGGCGCCTCCCGCTGGGCGACATTCCGGCGGATCACGGTGCCGTTGATGCGCCCCACCCTCGCCCTCGTCCTCACGCTCATGGTCACCGGCTCCCTGCTCGCCTTCGACCAGTTCTGGATCCTCACCCGCGGCGGGCCCGACAACTCCACCACCTCGCTGGTGATGATCATCTACCGCAAGGCCTTCATCGAGCTCGACCTCGGATCCGCCGCGGCCATCTCCGTCGTGCTCCTCGTCGTCCTGATTCTGTTCAACGTGGTGCAGCTCGGCATGCTGCGCAGAAAGGGCTGACATGCGACGGCTCACCGGCGCCGCCCTGGCCATCCTGTTCCTGTTCCCGCTCGCCTGGAGCGCGTTCGCCTCGGTGCGCACGCCGAGCGGGTTCGGGCTGGAGAACTACGCACGGCTGTTCAACGCCGACAACGGCATCCACTTCGAGCAAGCGTTCAACTCCGTCGCCGTCAGCGTCCTCACCGTCGGCGGCACCCTGGTCGTGAGCACCCTCGGCGGCTACGCGTTCGGCCGGTTCACCTTTCCCGGCCGCGACGCGCTGTTCCTGCTCACCCTCGCGATCCTCATGGTGCCCTACGCGACCATCCTCATCGCGCTGTACGTCCTGCTGGGCTGGATCGGCCTGCAGGACTCGCTCATCGGCCTGAGTCTCGTGCTCATCATGTTCCAGCTGCCCTTCTCCGTGTTCATGATGCGCAACTCCTTCGAGGCCGTGCCCAAGGAGCTCGAGGAGGCCGCGTTGCTCGACGGCTGCGGCAGCTTCCGGGCGCTGACCCGCATCATGCTGCCCGCGGTGAAGCCGGGCCTCATCACCGTCGGGCTCTTCGCCTTCCTCACCTCGTGGAGCGAGTTCTTCGCCCCGTTGATCCTGCTCAACTCGACCGACAAGTTCACCATGATGCTCACCGTGGTGAACATGCGCACCGCCACGTTCGGCGCCATCGACTACGCCGCGCTGGAGGCCGGCGTGACATTCATGGCGGTGCCCTGCCTGGTGCTGTTCCTTGTTCTGCAGCGCAGCTACGTCCGTGGCTTCATGTCAGGCGCACTGCGCGGCTGACTCCCGGGGCACTTGACCACCCGCCGTACACCCGCCGTGCATCGGCTCGTCAACCAGGCGTCTGTTGCCATCTGTCCGCTGCCGCATGGCCGAATTGTCATCACCGTGCGGCGCGCGGCAATGCAGGCTGACTCGGGGGCGCCCTGCCGAACCGGGGGAGTTCGGCACGGTGCGGCTGATCGGCCGGCCGCGCCGCGCCACCATGTCGACGACCCGGATGCTGGCTCGGGAACGCGGCGTGGTCCGTAGGAATCGCGACGGGATCGCCGCTGCGTGCGGGCCTACCGCGCTTCGCCCCGGGCGAATCCTCCAGCCTTCACCGCCACCAGCGTGGAGCTGGGCTGCGTCCGATTAGCCCGACCTTTCCGAATTGCCGGTAAGGAGGGCATCGACAGTTCGTCACATTCATACATTTGCGTGCCTCGTCAACGGTCGCGCTGGTGGGAGCACTTCCAGGCAGGTGAGCGCTTCGACCCGAAAGCATTTCGGTTTGTAAGGACCCGAACGGCAGCTGTCCCAGGTGTAACAACCCGTAGAACGGCGGAAATCAACCGTTGACATGGTCGTAACGTGTTGCCACTCTTTCCGAAAAGGTTTTCGAGGGAGGTGTTCATGCTTCGTCGTACGCTCGTCGCCGTCGCCGCGGTCGTGGTCCTCGCAGGGTGCTCCGGGTCGCCGAAGTCTGCACCACCGCCGCCCGTCGACGGGGCCGACAGCGGCGGTCGGCTCGTCCTGTGGACCCGGTCCCAGCTCGAGGTCCAGGCGACCCTGCTCGTTGACGCGTACAACGCGACCCATACCAACCAGGTCGAGCTGGCGCTGGTGACCGGCGCCGATGTGAACGCTCGCATCGACGGCGCTGCGCAGGCCGGGGCCCTGCCCGACCTGCTCGCCGGCGGCCTGGCGGATGTGCCCGGGTGGACCGGGCGCGGGCTCTACCAGGACATCACCGGGCGAGTCGCGCGCCTGTCCTTCGCCGCTCAGCTCGACCAGCCGTCGATCCAGGCCGGGACCAGGGACGGCGCCAAGCACGCGGTGCCGTTCGTGCTCGCGAAGGACGGCGGCGACGGCATCGGCATCTCCCGCGACTCGAAGAAGGCGGACCAGGCGTGGAACTTCATCGCCTGGGTGCTCTCCGACGAGGCCCAGGTGCAAGTGCTCGCCCGCAACGGGGACGAGGTCGCGCGGGCCGACCTGAAGACGAACGAATTCACCCCCACCGAGAAAGGTGCCCGTTCGTGAGAACAGTCCGGCCAAGCGTCGCGGCCGCTGCCGCGGTCGCCGGCCTACTGCTGACCACCCTCACCCCCGTGCCGGCTCATGCCGCACCCAATACCGCCACCCCTTATCCGACGTTCACCGGCGGCGCCAACCCCGTGCCGGACGAGCGCACCGGCTACCACCCCCGCAACCAGCTCCAGGCCATCTTCGACGCCGACGTCACCGCCGGCGCCGGAGCGGGCCCGGACAACGACTTCTGGATCGACCGCATGCTCGCCCGCACGGGCAACCAGCCGGGCGGGTCGAACGGCGACGCGAACCAATACCTCTTCAGCCGCGGCCGCGCCGTGTTCATGAAGACGCACACCCCGAACGTGCTCGGCTTCGGCGGCGAGGTCGCCTACATCGAGTCGATCGCGGGCGGTCAGGGCGCCTACACCATCACCGCGTCCATCAACGGCGCCGACGTCGCGCTCACCGAGGACGTGACCCAGCGCAAGCAGACCCCGAGCTACTTCCGCACCGTCTTCAACAACACCGCGGGCGGGCTGCGCATCACCGAGACCAAGTACATCACCGACGCCAATGTCGCGGTGACCTCGGTGGACGTCGCCAGCACCAACGGTGCGGCCAAGAGCGTCACGCTCACCGCGAGCTCGGCATTCGCCAAGACCGTCGCGGGTGACAACGGCGAGCTGACCGGCGCGGTGCGCGCGTTCAACCAGCTCACCACGCTCTTCCCGCGCTTCTCCGGCGACGGCTTCGCGCCCGTGGACGGCACGCTGCGCCAGACCCTGAGCGTGCCGGCGTCCGGCGCGGTGACGACCAAGGTGCAGCTGGGCTTCATCACCAAGGAGCAGCCGGCCGCGGAGACGGAGTACACCCGCTACCGGGGCCTGACCCCGGCCGCGGCCTACAAGGAGCACGTCACCGCCTACAACCGGTGGTGGGCCGACAACGTGCCCTACCTGGACACGCCCGAGAACAACATCGACAAGACGCTGTTCTACCGCTGGTGGCTCATGCGGTACAACTTCCTCGACGCCGACCTGCCGGGCAACGACTACCAGTTCCCGACGTCGATGGAGGGCGTGCTCGGCTACAACAACGCGATCGTGCTGACCGCCGGCATGTTCGTCGACGACCTCAAGTACTTCCGTGACCCCGTCTACTCCTACGGCCCGTGGGTGTCGGCCGGCGAGGTGTCGAAGAGCTCGAAGTACGTCGACAACCCCGGCGACCCGGCGAACTGGTCCAACTCCTACACCGAGTACATCTCCGAGGCGGCCTGGCGCTCGTACCAGCTGCACGGCGGGCCGAAGGCGATCGCCCGGAACCTCGCCGGGTACGCCGAGAACGACGTGAAGGGGCTGCAGCAGGCGTACGACTTCGACGGCAACGGCCTCATCGAGTACAACTGGGGCGCCATGACCGGCAACGACGCCGACGCGGTGTCGTTCGACTGGAAGTCCGGCTACATGGACCGCGCCGAGAACGCGTACCTGTACTCCAACGCCAAGGCCGCCGCGGCCGCGTACCGCACCGCCGGCGACACGGCCAAGGCCGACGAGATGGAGGCGTTCGCCGCCCGGATCAAGGCGGCCGTGCTGCAGTACCTGTGGGAGCCCGCCCGCAGCACCCCGGACCAGATGGGGCTCTACGGCAACCTGCTCAAGCACCGCCTGGTCTCCGGCAACCAGCTCGTGCCGTGGAAGGAGATCAACAACTACTACCCGTTCTCGGTCGGGCTGATGCCGAAGCCGGGTGACGCCGACTACACGCAGCCGTACGTCGAGGCGCTGCGGCTGTTCGCGGACAGCTCCCAGTACCCGATCTTCCCGTTCACCACCGCGAACCAGGCCGACAAGGCCGCGGCCGCGGCGGCGGGCTACCCGGGCAGCAACAACTTCTCCATCATCAACTCCACGGTGACGTTCCGGATGCTGTCGTCGGTGCTGCGCGACTACCCGACGAGCTACATCGACGCCGAGTGGTACAAGAAGCTGCTGTACTGGAACGCCTGGGCGCAGTACCAGAACAACGGCGACAACCGTTACCCGGACCAGAACGAGTTCTGGGCCGACGGCTCCGCGACGGCCGGGACGATCGGCTACCGCTCCTGGATCCACCACACGATCCTGGGCGCCACCAACTTCACCGTCATCGAGGACGCGATGGGCCTGCGCCCGCGCTCGGACGCGAAGGTGGAGCTCGACCCGATCGACATCGGCTGGGACCACTTCACCGCCAACAACATCCGCTACCGCGACCGCGACCTCAGCATCGTCTGGGACGCACCCGGCGGCACGCGGTACTACGGCAACGACGTGCCGGAGGGCTACTCCGTCTACCTGGACGGGCAGCTCGCGTTCACCGCGGACAAGCTCGGCAAGCTGGTCTACGACCCGGCCACCGGCACGGTCGAGGCCGCGGCCGGCGTGCAGGTGCTGACCCACAACGCGATCGCGGTGAAGGCGCCGCAGGACGTCACCTACGCCGCCGGCGACCGCGTTGTCGACGTGATGGCCAAGGCGGGCGCCGACATCGCCCCGGCCAGCACCGGTTCGGAGAACTTCGCCCAGGGCCGCCCGGCCACCGCGACGTTCTCGGCCTCGGGCCGCGCCCCGGCCGGCGCCGTGAACGGCACGACGATCAACGAGCCGTTCTGGGGCACCGCCGGATCGCCCAACACCAGCGACTCGCTCGACATCGACCTGCAGGGCGAGCGCTCGATCGACGACGTGCGGGTGTACTTCTACAACACCACGACGACCGCGACGGTCGCCGGCTACGCGCCGCCGGCCCAGTTCACGGTGTCCTACGACGACGGCTCCGGCTGGAAGCTGGTGCCGAACGAGTTCCGGGCGCCCGCATACCCGCGCGGCAACCTCAACCAGGTCCGCTTCCCCGCGGTCAAGGCGAAGAAGCTGCGCATCACCGCGCAGCACGCCCCGGGCGCGAAGACCGGCATCAAGGAGGTCCAGGCGTTCGGCACCGGCGTGGCCGCCCCAGTGGCGGTGAACAACCCGCCGCTGGCCGACGCGTGGCTCGACTCGTCCTACAGCCAGGCCGGCTCGGCCCGCATCATCGGCCTCGCCCAGGACGACGGCGACCCGGGCTCGGCGCTCAGCTCGGCCTGGACGGTCGTCGACGCGCCCGACGGCGGCTCGGCCGCCTTCGACCCGGCCAACGCGCCGAGCACGGTGGCCCGGTTCACCAAGTCCGGCCGGTACACCCTGCGCCTGAGCGTCTCCAACGGCCAGGCGACCTCGACCAAGGACCTCGTGGTCAACGCGACCGCGCTGGCCGAGGGCGAGATCAACGTGGCGAGCACGGCGACGGCGTCGGCGAGCTTCACGGCCGGCTGGAACAACGTCAACGCGGTCAACGACGGCAAGCCCTCGCTGTTCAGCGGCGGCGTGCAGACCGACCTGTGGGCCACGTGGACCGGCAGCGAGCCGGCCACCCGCTGGCTGCAGTACGACTTCCCGTCGGCGGTGCGCGTGGACCACGCCTCGATCGACTTCTGGTCGGACAGCACCACGGGCGGCAGCGGCGTCGCGGTGCCCAAGTCGTGGAAGCTGCAGTGGTGGAACGGCACGGCCTGGCAGGACGTGACCAACCCGGCCGGCTTCGACCCGGCCGTGCGCGGGCGCACCAACCAGGTGACGTTCGACGCGGTCACCACCACCCGCCTGCGGGCCACGTTCAACGGGCTGCCCAACGCGGCCGGGACCGCCTACTCGGCGGTCGGCGTCTCCGAGTGGCGGGTCTTCGCCGCCGCCGCGAGCTCCGTCAAGGGCGTGGACGCGCGCACCCAGGCCGGCGTCGTGCCCACCCTGCCGTCCACGGTGGACGTCACCTACGCCGACGGCACCACGCTGCCGGTCGCGGTGGCGTGGGGCGCGATCGACCCGGCGAAGGTCGCGGCGGTCGGCGACTTCACGGTCTCCGGCTTCGTCGCCGGCACCACGCTCACCGCCACCGCCCACGTGTGGGTGCGCGGCCCCGACCCGGTGCAGATCAACACGATCGACCCGGTGGCGGTCGCCACGAAGGTCGGTGTCGCGCCGAAGCTGCCCACCGGGGTGAGCGTCGGGTACAACGACGGCTCGCGGCAGAGCGGCATCGCGGTCACCTGGGCGGCGATCGACCCGGCCAAGTACGCGGCGGCGAGCACCTTCGAGGTGAGCGGCCAGGTGGCCGGCACCGACAAGACGGCCACCGCGACGGTCACCGTCGGCGACGGCGGCCCGAGCGACACCGCCCCGCCGGTCGCGGTCCTTGCCGCCGACCCGGCGCCGGCCAGCGGCTGGACGACGTCGAACGTCACCGTCACCGCGACGGCGACCGACAACGCCGACCCGGCGCCGAAGATCGAGATCGCGGTCGGGACGGGGGCCTTCCAGGCGTACACCGGACCGGTCACCATCTCCGCTGAAGGCTCGACGCCGGTGAAGGCACGGGCCACCGACAAGGCGGGCAACGTCTCGCCGGTGACCGAGCGCACCGTCGGCATCGACCGCACCGCGCCGACGGCCACGGCAACCCTCGACGCCGCCAGCCGCTCGGTGACCATCACCGGCACCGACGCACTGTCGGGCATCGGGGCGGTGCAGTACCGCCTCACCGTCGGCGGCGTGGTCACCCAGGACTGGACGACGGCCAACGGCGCCGTGCCGATCGGCTCGGCGGCGACAATCGTCGACTACCGGGCCGTTGACAAGGCCGGCAACACCTCCGCCACCGGTTCGCTGCCGGTCGCGGCGGGTCAGGCGCCGGTGAACGTGGCCCGCACGGCCACCGCCTCCGCGTCCTACACCCCGGCCTGGGTCACCGCGGACAACCTCAACGACGGTGTCCAGCCGACCGGGCCGGTCGGGCCGAACACGGACGTGTGGAACACCTGGCCGCAGGTGGGCGAGCAGTGGATCCAGCTGGACTGGGCCTCGCCGGTCACCGTCGACCGTAGCCGGATCTGGTTCAGCCAGGACGTCGACGACTCCGGAGCCGGGGTCGCGCCGCCGAAGACCTGGAAGCTGCAGTACTGGACCAGCGCCGGCACCTGGGCCGACGTCGAGCAGCCCGGCGCCTACGGCACCTCCGCCACCGAGTGGAACACCGTGACGTTCAAGGCGGTCACGACCACGAAGCTGCGGGCGCTGCTCACCGCGAGCGGGACCGAGGAGGGCAAGGGCGCACCCGGCGTGCAGGAGTGGGAGGTGTACGACGTGCCGGGCAACCCGGCGCCGAAGTTCCACGTCGAGGTGCAGGCGAAGACGCAGTGCATCGCCGGCACCGCCTACGTGTCGGTCAACGTCCGCAACGCCGACGACCAGGCGCTCACCGTCGAGCTGGTCACGCCGTACGGGTCGCGGACGGTGACCGGGGTCGCCCCGGGCAAGACCGCGTACCAGTCCTTCACCGCCCGCTCCGCCACCGTGGCGGCCGGGACGGCAACGGTGAAGGTCACCGGCACCGGCGGAAGCATGGAGATCACTGCCCCCTACACCGCCTCCAGCTGCTAGGAAGGCAAACCTTGAGACCGCTCCGCATGATCGCGGTCGCCGGTCTGGTGCTGGCCGGGCTGCTCGTCAGCCCGGCCGGTCCGGCCCACGCCGCGGATTCGTACACCTTCACCCACCAGGGCAACCCGATCCTCGCCGACGGCACCTACTACTCGGCCGACCCGGCCCCGCTCGTCGCCGGCGACCAGCTGTACATCTACACCGGCCACGACCAGGCCGGCCCCACCACCAACGACTTCCAGATGAACGAGTGGGGCACGTTCCGCACCGGCGACGTCCAGAGTGGACAGTGGACCCACTTCCCGTCGCTGGCCCGCCCCGAGACCCTGTTCAGCTGGGCCACGGCCGGTCGCGCCTACGCCGGCCAGGTGGTCCAGGGCCCTGATGAGCGCTACTACTGGTACCTGCCGGTCAGCGAGCGCGTCAGCACCGCCGCCGACAAGTTCGCCATCGGCCTGGCGGTGTCCGACAGCCCGACCGGGCCGTGGACCGACTACCTCGGCGGCCCGCTCATCTCGCAGCGGGTCCCGGCGGTCAACGACATCCAGAACATCGACCCGACCGTCTTCGTCGAGAACGGCCACGTCTACGTCTACTGGGGCACCTTCGGCCAGCTGCGGGTGCTCGAGTACCAGGCGGACATGAAGACGCCGGTCGGCACCCAGAGGTCCGTCACGGGCCTCACCGGGTTCTTCGAGGCGCCGTGGCTGTTCGCCCGCAACGGCACGTACTACCTGGCGTACGCCGGCAACAACGCCGGTCCGACCTCGTTGTGCACCCCGGCGAACTACCACGCCTGCATCGCCTACGCGACGTCGTCCTCGCCGACCGGCCCGTGGACCTACCGCGGCACGGTGCTCGCGCCGGTGTCGTCGACCACCAGCCACCCGGGCATCGTCCAGTTCAACGGGCAGTGGTACATCACGTACCACACGGCCGACGCGGTCGGCGGCGGGCACTTCCGCCGCTCGGTCGCGATCGACAAGGTGGAGTGGGACGACACCCAGTCGCCGCCGCGGATGAAGATGGTCGTGCAGACGCCGGTGAAGCAGCGCGACCGCACCCCGCGGGCGAACATCGCCCAGGAGGCCAAGGTCACCGTCTCCAACGACCCCGTGCCGACGCAGTACTGGGTGAAGGCCCTCAACGACGAGATCGTGCGCGCCAACCCGCTCCCACCGGACATGTGGGGCACGTGGACCGGGAGCAACCCGGCGCAGCAGTGGGTGCAGTACACCTGGGACCAGCCGATGCGCATCGCGGGTTCGCAGATCGACTTCTGGAACGACCAGCCGCAGGGCAGCGGCGTCGGCGTCGCCGCGCCGGCCAAGTGGAAGATCCAGTACTGGAACCTCGGCACGGGGCAGTGGGCCGACGTGCCGAACCCGAGCGGGTACCCGACGTCGACGGCGGGCTTCCAGAACACCACCTTCGATCCGGTCACCACCACGCAGGTGCGGGCGATCTTCGACGCCTCGACCAACGGCAGCACCTGCTCGGCCGTCGCCGTCGAGGAGTGGAAGGTCCTCGCCGCGCAGCCGGCGTCCGCCACCGCCCCGGCGATCACGGTCGAGGTCGGCGAGACCGATGTGCCCGGCACCGTGCCGGTAACGTTCGGCGCCGAGACGCTGCAGGTGCCGGTCTACTGGGACCCGGTCACCGCGGCCGACGTCGCCGAGCCGCACCAGTTCACCGTCAAGGGATCCGTGCTCGGCTACGCGGCCGGCCAGGTCTCGGCCACGGTGACCGTGGTCTCGCCCGGCGACACCGCCGGCGACGTGACCGCGCCGACGCTGACGCTCACCCCGAGCGGCAGCGCGGGCACCGGTGGCTGGTTCCGCTCCGCGGTCAAGGTCCGGGTCGCGGCGGTCGACGACCGCGGTGGACGGATGACGATCGAGTCCAAGGTGGACGGTGGCGCGGCGGCCAGTGCGTCGCCGGTGCGGTACACCGACGTCACCGTCGCCGGTGACGGGCAGCACACCGTGAGCGCCACGGCGACGGACCGGGCCGGCAACACCTCGGCCGCGGCCACGCTGCCGGTGCGCGTCGACGCTACGGCGCCCGTCAGCACGGGTACCGTCGATGCCGCCGCGAGAAGGGTCAGCGTCACGGCGAGCGACGCCACCTCGGGCGTGGCCCGTATCGAGTACACCGTCGACACCGGGGCGTGGGCCACGTACACCGGGCCGATCGCGGCGCCGGACTCGAACAAGCACACGGTGTCGTTCCGGGCGCTGGACAACGCCGGCAACCTCGAGACGGCGAAGACGGCCACGATCGCCGCCGACCTGTCCGGTCCGCTGTCGGGCAACGTCGCGCCGATCGCGATCCCGACGGCGTCGTACACCGCCTCCTGGAACAGCGTCGCCGCGCTCAACGACAACGCCGACCCCGCCGGCCCGGCCCAGGCCCAGATCTGGGGCACGTGGTCCGGCACCCGGCCGGCGGCGCAGTGGGTGCAGTACGACTGGGCGCGGCCGATCCGGCTCACCGGCGCCGAGCTCAAGTTCTGGAAGGACGCCAACCGCGGCACCGGTGACGGCGTGGCGGAGCCCGACGGGTGGAAGCTGCAGTACTGGGACGGCACTGCCTGGCAGGACGTGTCCGGCGGGTCCGCCTACGGCACCTCCACGACGGCGTTCAACACCGTGAGCTTCACCCCGGTGACGACCTCGCGGCTGCGCGCCACGATCAGCGCCAACGGCAACGGCACCACCTACTCGGCGGTCGCCGTCACCGAGTGGCGCGTCTTCGCCGACGATCCCGGCACCGCCCCGGTCACCGTGCCGGTCACGGTGACCGTCCAGCCGCGCTGCATCGCCGGCAAGGCGTACCTCGCCGTGCAGGCCCGCAACGACCACGACTCGGCGGTCGACATCGCCGTCGAGACCGCCTACGGCGACCGGGCCTTCGCCGCCGTCGCCCCCGGCGCCAACGCCTACCAGTCCTTCGCGGTCCGTGCCGCGCCGGTCCCGGCCGGCACCGTCACCGTCCGTGCCACCGGCACCGTCGGCGGCAAGAACGTCACCACCCCCATCACCGCCGACTACGGCACCCTCACCTGTTAGGAGCAGCATGAACACACGCGCTCGACTTCACCTGGCCACCGCCACGGCCGTGCTGGCGGGTAGCACCGCCTTCGCGGGCGTCGCGGCCGCCGAACCCGGGGACTCCAGCGATGTCAACGTGACCGTCGACATCCCCGTGATCCACCAGCCCGGCGTCCTGGCCCTCAGCGTCGCCGCCAACGCGGTGAACCTGGCGGAGAACGGCTCCACCGCCCTGGTGCGCCAGTTCACCGGCACCCTGCCGACGGTCACCGTCACCGACACCCGCACCGCGGAGGAGGTCCCGGCCGGGGCCGCGTGGGCGGTGCTCGGCACGTCCAGCAACTTCACCGGCACGGCGGGGCAGCCCGCCATCACCGCCGACCACCTCGGCTGGAAGCCGCGCCTGATCGACGGCGGCGAGACCGGCCAGGTGAGCGAGGGTGAGGAGGTCGTGACGGTGCTCGACGACCCGACGCAGCCGGGCAACAACGTCGGCCTCAAGGACCAGGAGCTGCTGGTCTCCACGTACGACTCGGCGGCGGTGACCGGCGGCTCGTACGACGTGAACGCCGACCTGTTCCTGCGCACCCCCGCCGACGTCGCGGCCGGCTCTTACCACGCCACGCTGACGATCTCGCTGTTCGAGTAATGATCCTGTCCCGCTCGGCCCGGACCGCGGTGGTGGTGCTCACCGCGGTCCTGGCCGTCCCCCTCGCCCCCACCCCAGCCGTCGCGGACCCGAGCCCGAGCCCCGCCGGCAAGCTCACCTGGACCGTCCAGCCCGCCACCGAGAGCGGGCCGGACGGCCGCCGCTGGGTCGAGCGCACCCTCGACCCGGGTCAGCTCGTCACCGAGCACATGGCCGTGCGCAACCTCGGCAAGATCCCGGCGGTCTTCGTCCTGTCGGCCGCCGACGGTTACCTCACCGACAAGGGTCGCTTCAACATGCTGCCCGCCGACCGGCCCTCCAAGGACGGCGGCACCTGGATCGCGGTGCAGCCGCAGGTCACCGTCGGCGCGAACGAGACCAAGGTCGTGCCGTTCACCATCACCGTCCCGCGCGACGCCGCCCCGGGCGACCACCCGGCCGGCATCGCCGCCTCGGTGCTCAGCAGCAACGGCACCGTCCAGGTCGAGAGCCGGGTCGGGTTCCGGGTGATGCTGCGCGCCAGCGGCAGCGTGCAGGCCGCCCTGGCCGCGCAGGGCCTCACCGCCCGCTATGACCGCTCGTGGAACCCGCTTCGCCCAGGCGCGGTCCATGTCACCTACACGCTGGTCAACACCGGCAACGTGCGGGTCGACGCCCGGGCAGGCGCCTCCGTCGCCGAGCTGTTCGGCGCTCACCGCCGCGACGCAGGCGTGGAGACGGGGGAGCTGTTGCCCGGCGGAGGCCGCGAGGCCGACACCCGCATCCCCGGCGTGTGGGGTCTGGTCCGCGTGCGAACCACGGTCGTGCTCACCCCGTCGGTGCTCGGCGATGCCGGGCCGGGCACGCGGGCGAGCCCGGCGACGGCGGAGGTGACGGCCTGGATCGTGCCCTGGCCGCAGCTCTTCGTGCTGGTGGTGCTCGTGGCGCTCTTCTTCGTCCAGCGCGCCTTCCGGCGCACCCGGCGCCGCCGCCTGGCCCGCCTGCTGGACGAGGCACGGCGGGAAGGACGGGCCACGGCACTCGCGGTGAAGTAGGAATTGTTAGCGCTAACATCGAGAAAGGCAGCACTTCGAATGGGTCATTGACCACATCTGAAGTGAGCGCTAACAATGGGGGCAGTACACCCCTCGGGAAGGAATGACCTTCAGTGGCCAATCGACGTCAGATTCTGCAGGCCTCCGCGCTCGGCGCCGCGACCATCGCCGGCGCGGGCCTGCTCGACCCTGTCTCCGCCGCCGCGGCCGTCACCGCGGCGGCCGCCGCCCCGCCCCAGCCCGGCCCGGGCGGGACCGCGCCCGTCCGCCCCTTCCAGCTGCGCGACGTGCGGCTCGGCAGCGGCGTGCTGCAGGAGAAGCGGGACCGGACCAAGGCGTTCCTGCGCGCCTACGACGAGCGCCGCTTCCTGGTGCTGTTCAACAATCAGGCCGGCCGGACGAACCCGTCGGGGGTCAACGTTCCGGGCGGCTGGGAGGACGGCGGTCTGCTCAGCGGCCACTGGGCCGGGCACCACATGACCGCCCTCGCGCAGGCGTTCGCCGACCAGGGCGAGGCGGTCTACAAGTCCAAGCTCGACTGGATGGTGGGCGAGCTGGCCGCGTGCCAGGCCGCCATCACGGCCCGGATGAGCACCGGCGGCACCGGCGGCGGGGGACAGCCCGCCCCGCAGATCGGCCGTGTGCAGGGCCGCTTCGGCAACGCGCTGAAGCTCAACGGCACCAGCAAGGCGCAGTACTGCACGCTGCCCCAGGAGGCCATCAACCAGCTCACCGACTTCACCATCGCGACCTGGATCAACCTCGCCGCCACGACCAGCTGGACCCGGCTGTTCGACTTCGGCCAGTCCACGACCGTCAACATGTTCCTGACCCCGCGGGCCGGCGTGACCGGCAACGTGCCGCGCTTCGCCATCACCGTCGGCGGGACGGGCCAGGAGCAGCAGATCAACGGCAGCTCGGCGCTGCCCACCAACCAGTGGGTGCACATCGCGGTCACCCTGTCCGGCGAGACGGGGACGTTGTACGTCAACGCCCAGCCGGCCGGCACCAACGCCAACATGACGCTGAACCCGTCCAACCTCGGCAACCCCGGCAACCGGTGGATCGGGCGGTCGCAGTACGACGACCCGTTCCTGGACGCGGCGATCGACGAGTTCCACATCTTCGACCGGGCACTGAGCCAGACCGAGCTGCTGTCCATGCTGGACTCCCCGGCCGGGAGCACCGGGGGCGGCAACATCGCGTGGTACAAGTTCGACGAGGCCGACGGCACCGTGCTCAAGGACTCCTCGCCCAACGGCCGCGACGCCGGCATCGTGGCCGCCTCGACGGCCGGGCCGGCCGACTGGATCCCCACGTTCCCGGGCTACCTCGGCGCCATCCCGGAGGACGCGGCGCTGCGCCTCGGCCCGCCGCGCTGGGCGGTCTACGGCGGCAACGCCGCGACCAACACCTGGGCGCCGTGGTACACGCAGCACAAGATCATGCGCGGTCTGCTCGACGCGTTCTACAACACCGACAACGCCCAGGCCCTCGAGGTCGTCACGAAGATGGCGGACTGGGCCCACCTCGCGCTCACCATCGGCGACAAGAACCACCCCGACTACAAGGGCCCGCTGACCCGTGACGACCTGAACTACATGTGGGACCTCTACATCGGCGGCGAGTTCGGCGGCGCGAACGAGATCTTCCCGGAGATCTACGCGCTCACCGGCGACGCGAAGCACCTGGAGACCGCCAAGGCATTCGACAACCGCGAGTCGCTCTTCGGCGCCTGCGTGGAGAACCGCGACATCCTCGTGGTCACCCCGCAGAACCGGCCCGGCCGGCGCCGCGGCGAGCGGCTGCACGCCAACACCCACGTGCCGCAGTTCATCGGATACCTGCGCGTCTTCGAGCACGGCGGCGGGCAGGAGTACTTCACCGCCGCGAAGAACTTCTACGGCATGATGGTGCCGCACCGCATGTTCGCCCACGGCGGCACGGGCGGCAACTACCCAGGCTCCAACAACAACCTCGAGCTGTTCCAGAACCGCGACAACATCGCCAACTCGGTGCCGACCAGCGGCGCGGAGACCTGCACCACGTACAACGTCATGAAGCTGGCCCGCAACCTCTTCCTGCACGAGCACGACCCCGCGTACATGGACTACTACGAGCGTGGCCTGCTCAACATGATCCCTGGGTCGCGGGCCGACACCGCCTCCACCGGCGACCCCCAGGTGACGTACTTCCAGCCGCTGGCGCCGGGCACCGTACGCGGCTACGGCAACACCGGCACCTGCTGCGGCGGCACCGGGCTGGAGAACCACACGAAGTACCAGGAGACCATCTACCTCAAGTCCGACGACGACACCACGCTGTGGGTCAACCTCTACCTGCCGTCGACGCTGACCTGGGCCGAGAAGGGCTTCACCGTCACGCAGGCGACGACGTACCCACGCGCGGACCAGACGAAGCTCACGATCGACGGCACCGGCCCGCTCGATCTGAAGCTGCGCGTGCCCGGGTGGTGCCGGCGCGGCTTCACCGTCACGGTCAACGGCGTCGCGCAGAACCTGAACGCGCAGCCCGGCTCGTACGTGACGCTCAGCCGCAACTGGAGCCGCGGCGACGTCGTCGAGATCAAGATTCCGTTCAGCATCCACATCGAGCGGGCCGTCGACCGCCCTGACACCCAGGCGATCTTCTGGGGTCCGGTGCTGCTGCAGATCATGGGCAACCCCGGCAGCGGCGCCTGGCGGGAGCTGTCGCTGTACCGCTTCCTGAAGCGCGACGGCGACCACTCGCGCGCGGCAGTGATGGCCGGGGCGGTCACGGCGGCCGGCGACCAGACGTTCACCGCGGGCGGGTTCACGCTGCGGCCGTACTACATCAGCGACACCCAGGCCGCCTCGTCGTACTTCCGCCGGGTCGAGCCGACCGTCGTCTTCGGCTCGGTCGACTCCGGGGTGCCCAACCGCAAACGCAACGACGGGCTGCCGAACTACGACGTCCCCGTCACCGGCGTCACGTCCCCGGGCACGGACGGCCCGACGTTCCTGGACCTGCTGTGGGACCGGGCACCGTTCGCGACCCACGGCCAGTTCATGGCGACGGTCAATGAGCTCGCGGCCCAGCTGTACACGGGGGTCGAGAAGGACGCGGTGGTGGCCGCGGCGGTCGCGGCCGAGCGCGAGCTCGCGACCGGGCCGTCGCTCAGCGTCGCCGTCGAGGCCCGCACGCAGACGATCGGCGCGACCAGGTACGTCTCGGTCAGCGCGCGCAACGACGACAGCGTGCCGCTCACCATCGAGCTGATCACGGCGTACGGATCGCGGACGGTCGCCGGGGTGGCACCCGGCAAGTCGGTGTACCAGTCGTTCAACTCGCGGGCCGCGTCGATCCCGGCCGGCACCGTGACCGTCAAGGCCACCGGCGTCATCGACGGGCAGACGGTGACGGCGGAGTTCTCCGCCTCGTACAACTGATGCGATCTTCCGCACCCCGGGGCCGCAGTCGCAGGCGCCCCGGGGTGCGGACTCGCTGGGCCAGTTCAAGGGCGATCAGTCCGCCCCGCCCCGCACATCGACTCATGGGCGGTCAAGCCGACTTGCGCACCACGAGCGAGTAGTCCGTGAGCACTTCGGTCGGCGGCGTGCCACGGCCGGCGACGCGTGCTGCGAGCATGTCGACGGCCTGCTTGGCGACCTGCGCGGTGCCCGGCTCGATCGTGGTGAGCGGCGGCGTGGTGAACTCCGCCATCGCGACGTTGTCGAATCCGATGACGGCCACGTCGTCCGGCACGCGTACGCCGCGGGCCGCGAGCGTGTGGAGCGCGCCGAACGCCATCGTGTCGTTGAAGCAGAAGACCGCATCTGGCGGCTGCGGCAGGCCGAGGAGGCGCGCCATGCCGGCGGCGCCGTCGCGCAGGTGCCACTCTTCGGCGATGACGACGTGCTCGGCGGGCAACGAAAGGCCGTTCTTGGCGAGCGTGTCGCGAAATGCGTCGAGGCGCAGCGACGCGGCCGACGTGGTGGCGACGCGCGGGTTCGCGCCGATCGCGGCGATCCGGCGGTGGCCGCGGTCGATGAGGTACTGCGTCGCGAGCCGGGCCGCCTCGGTGTTGGCCATGGTGACGTGGTCGACGGGTCCGCGGAAGATCCGCTCGCCGAGGATGACGAGGCGGTCGTTGCCCGTGAGGTGCCGCTCGTCGCCGGGCCCGAGCGCGTGGGGCTGGAAGATCAGGCCGTCGGAGTGCTGGCGGCGTGCGCCGGAGAGGATCGCGATCTCGATGTCGCGGCGTGCACCGGTCTGCTGGATGACGACGGTCCAGTCGTGCCGCTCGGCCTCGGTCATGATTCGCCCGGCGAGGTCGGTGAAGTAGTCGATCGTCAGGTCAGGGATGGCGAGCGTGATCGTGCCGGTTCGCCCTGTCCGCAAGCTGCGCGCTGACGTGTTCAGGCGGTAGCCGAGTTCGTCGACAGCGCGCAGCACTCGGTCACGCGTCTCGGGCCGCACCGACGTGTGCCCGGAGAGCACGTTGGACACGGTCCGGGCCGTGACACCGGCGCGGGCGCCGACGTCGGCCATCGTGACGCTCTCGCCCTTGCGTGCCATCTGCTCACCCACTTCCGGTTGCGCAGCCGATGCGGACGGTGGCCCACGATACAGGCGGCAGCCGAAGGGCGAGCGTCCCGTCGTCGAGCCGCGTGTCCAGCGGTCGCGGCGCGACGGCGTCGGGGTCGTCGACCGTGTTCGTCGCCGTGGGGTCCGGCGCCCACAACAGCTCGGCGTGCTCGACGGAGCGCGGGGCCAGCTCGCGCAGGTCGAGCGCGATGTCGGTGACCGTGGTTGTCGAACGGTTGGCCAGGTGGACGAGCGCATGGTCGCCGCCCGGGGAGACGGTCACGACACAGGTCGCATCGGCGCCGCCCGTCGCGTCCGCCGCGGTGTCCAGCACGGTGTGGCCCGCGCTGCGGGCGACGGCGGCGAACGGGTGGAAGGTGGTCTGCCGCCAGGCGGGCCGGCCGGGCTCGGCGCGGATCGGGCCGATCACGTTGACGAGCTGTGCCATCGCGGCGATGGCCACGACGTCGGCGTGGCGCAGGATGCTCTGCAGCAACGTGCCGACCACGACCGCGTCGGCGAGCGTGTACGTCTCCTCGAGGATGCGCGGCGCCTCCTCGAACACGCGGTGTGGCTCGATCTCGTCGTACGACGTGTAGTTCCACACGTTCCACTCATCGAGGCTGATGCGGATGTCGCGCTCGCTGCGCGTCGCGGCCCGCACGTGCGCGATGGTCGCGGCGACGTCATCGAGGAACCGGTCCAGCACATCCGACGAGCGCAGGAACCGTGCACGGTCGCCCTCGTCGTAGAAGTAGATGTGACACGACAGGTGATCGACGAGGTCGATCGTGCGGGTCAGCACTTCCCGCTCCCATGCGCCGAACGTGGGCATCCGCTCGTGCGAGCTGCCGACCACGACGAGTTCGAGCGCGGGGTCGAACCGGCGCATCGCGGCGGCGGTAACGGCCGCGATCTCAGCGTAGGCGGCAGCGGAGCGGTGGCCGAGCTGCCACCGGCCGTCGGCCTCGTTGCCGAGGCACCACAGGCGCACGTCGTGCGGCTCGGGTGAGCCGTTCGCGACGCGAGCGTCGCAGAGCGTCGTGCCGCCCGGGTAGTTGGCGTATTCGAGCAGGTCGAGCGCCGAGCGTGCGTCGCCGAGGCCGAGGTTGAGCGCGAGCATCGGCTCGACGCCGGCGTGCCGGCACCATGCCACGAACTCGTCGGTGCCGAAGATGTTCGGCTCGATGGTCTTCCAGGCGAGGTCGAGGCGGCGTGGGCGGGCGTCTCGCGGGCCGACGCCGTCGCGCCAGTCGTAGCCCGAGACGAAGTTCCCGCCGGGATAGCGCACCACGGTGACGCCGAGCTCGCGGACGAGCTCGAGCACGTCGCCGCGGAAGCCCTCAGGCGTCGCGGACAGGTCCTCGGGGGCGAACAGCCCACCGTAGACGCCGCGGCCCAGGTGCTCGACGAACGAGCCGAACAGGCGCGGGTTCGCAGTGCCGATCCGGCGGGCCAGCCGGAGCCTCACGGGCACGGCGGGGGTGTGGTCATCCACGTCGACGATCTACCTCTCTCAGTTGTTCATCGATGAAATTAGGCGACAGATGCGGCAGCGTCAACGGGACCGCTGATCGACGGCGATTTTGCGCGAGACGCTTGACGAAAAGCTTTTCGGCGTGCAAAGTCACTGCCCTAACAGGGCCGATTCATCGATGAAACAAACCTGGGATGCGGCGGCACCGCCGCACGGTCAATGGCGACAGGAAGGAGACAGCTCATGAGAAACGCACGCCTCGCCCGCGCGCTCGTCGCGCTGGTCGGGGCCGCAACGCTCGGCCTGGCGGCCTGCTCGTCCGGCAGTCCGAGCAGTGAGGGCTCGACCACGCTGACGGTCTGGCATTACTACAACACCGACGGACAGGTGCAGGGCCTGCAGCGGCTTGCGACCGCGTTCGAGGCCAAACACTCCGGCGTGCACGTCCAGTTCCAGTACGTGCCGGTCGAGCAGATGACGACGAAGGCAGTCACCGCCGCGGGTGCCAAGACGGGCCCCGACGTGCTGGTCTTCGGTGCCTCGGGCACCTACCCGCTGGCGCAGGCAGGCGCGATCAAGCCGATGGACGACTGGTGGTCCGCGTACTCCGATGCCAGGCAGTTCCCCGACGGCGTCCTGCAGAAGGTCGACGGGAAGCTGTACGGCGTCCAGGGCTACGTCAACCTGCTCGGCCTCTGGTACAACAAGGACCTGCTCGACCAGATCGGCGCCCAGGTTCCCACCACGATTCCCGAGCTTGAGGGCGTGATGGCGAAGGCCGTCAAGGCCGGCAAGCAGGGCATAACGCTCACCGGCAAGCCGGGCCTCGAGAGCCAGTGGCAGGGCTTCCCCTGGTTCACGTCGAACGGGTTCACCTACGGCGACGCTCAAGCCGCGCCCATGGCGCAGACATACACGATGCTCCAGGACTGGACCGCCAAGGGATACCTGTCCAAAGAGGCGGCGGCGTGGGACCAAGTGGTCCCGTTCCAGCAGTTCGCCGGCGGCTCGTCGGTGTTCGCGGTCAACGGCAACTGGCAGATCGCCGCCGCGGCCCAGGCCAAGTTCAAGTACGGCGTCGCACCTCTGCCGATCACCTCGCAGGGCGGCGTCCTGCTGGGCGGCGAGGTGCAGAACGTCGGGGCGTTCTCGAAGCACCCCGACCTGGCGAAGCAGTTCCTCGAGGACGCGTTCTTCTCGGTTGACGGCGAGCTCGCGCTGCTCGACGCGTTCGGCTCGATCCCGGCGCGCGCCGACGCCGCGGCGTCGACGAAGATCAGCAGTGACCCCGTCCTCAGCGTGTTCGGCAAGATCGTGCAGCAGCAGGGACGCCCGTCGCCGAGCCCACAGGTGCCGTCCAAGAACGTCGACAAGGTTGAGACGCTCGTCGGCAACTCCTGGTCAAAGGCGATCTCGGGTCAGGGCAAGCCGGAACAACTCGCCAACGAGCTGATCGACCAGCTCAAGCCCCTGTTGAAGGGCTGAGGTCGGATGAGTTCGAGCGTGCCCCCGGTGTCCACGCCGACGAGCACGACCGCCGCCGGCCTCTCCGCACCCGCACGGGCGCGGAGAGGCCGGCGCCACGGCCGCACCGTCGACCGTCGTGTCGCCCTGGCGACTCCCGCAGGTGCCCTGTTGCTCGCGCTGGCCGTCTGGCCGCTCGTCCAGCTCGGCGACATGAGCCTGCATGCAGTGAGTGCGGCGACCCTCAACTCCAACTGGGACTTCGTCGGTCTCGACAACTATGCGGCGATGCTGAGCGAGCGTGACTTCGGTCAGGTCTTGGCCAACACGGTGGCGTTCGTGATCATCGTGACCGCGATCGGGATGGTCGGCGGCTTCATGGTCGCGGTCGCCGTCTTGTCGTCGACCCGCGGTGGCTCCTTCCTGCTCGGTCTGATGGTGTTCGTCTGGGCGTTGCCGCCGGTCGTCAACGGATCGATCTGGAAGTTCCTCCTGGCTGACCAGGGCCTGGTCAACCAGATCCTCCGAACCCTCGGCGGTCACGGGGTGGGGTTCCTCTATGACTCCAAGTTCGCCCTGTGGTCGGTCGCGCTGGTCAATGCCTGGGCGGTCGTGCCGTTCAACGCACTCGTTCTGCGCGCGGCACTGCTCGGCGTCGACCCGCAGGTGCTCGAGGCCGCGGAGCTCGATGGGGCGCGGCCCTGGAAGCGGGTGTGGCACGTCCTGATGCCTGCGGGCCGCACCGCGGCGACCGTACTCACGATTTTGACGATCGTGTACGCCTTCCGCAGCTTCGACTTCATCTACGTCATGACGTCCGGCGGACCGGGAACGGCATCCACGACGCTGCCGTTCCTCGCGTACTCCGAAGCGTTCTTGACCCTCGACTACGGACGGGGGGCCGCGACGGCGCTCATCGCTCTCGCCGTTGTCGTCGTGCTTGCGCTGATCTACTCCCGCGACGTCCGCCGGACCGAGGAGGAGGCATGATCCGCCGCCGCGAGCCGGTCGCCTTCGCGTTCCGCTCCGTGCTCTACGTGCTCTACGGGCTTCCGTTGCTGTGGATCGTCCTCACGTCGCTCAAGAGCCAGGGCGAGGTGCTGTCGAGTCAGGCCTCGATCATGTTCCATCCGACGCTCGATGCGTATCGCGCTGCCATCGCTGATCCGGCGCTCGGTGCCGCTGTTCGTCAGTCGGCGACCGTGGCGATCGGCACGATGGCCGTGTGCCTCGCGTTCGCGACGCCCGCCGCGTACGCACTTGCCAGAGCGCGAAGCGCGATCGTCGTGCCGGCGCTCGTCCTTCTCGTCGTCCTCCAGATGGTGCCGCAGACCGCGAATCTCATCCCGCTGTTCTGGCTGCTGTCGAAGTGGGGACTGCTCGATACGACGCTCGGCCTCGTGCTCGCGGACGCGGCTATGTTCCTTCCGTGGGCGATCCTGCTGCTGCGCCCGTTCTTCGGGCAGATCCCGACCGCCATCGAAGAGGCCGCCCGCGTCGACGGCAGCTCCACGATCCGCACGTTCTGGTCGGTGGCGCTGCCGCTGGCCCGAAACGGGATCCTCACCGTGTCCTCGGTGATCTTCCTCGTCTCGTGGGGTGAGTTCCTCTATGGCATGACGTTCATGCTCTCGCCCGGGAAGTACCCGCTGTCGTCGCTGATCGCGGTGCAGTCCGGCGCTTATGGCGCGGACTGGCCGGCGATGATGGCGTTCGCCGTCGTCTCCGCGGTGCCCGTGCTCGTGGTGTACGTGGCCAGCTTGCGGCTGCTGTCCTCGGGTTTGACCATGGGCGCGGTCAAATAGCCGCGACACCGCGCCGGTGTCGGCGCGGTGTCGCTGCCGGGAAGCCGGTGCCTCAGGTCGTGATTCCATCGCGGATCATCCGTCCTGCCGCAACCCTCGCGGTGCTCGCGGGCCGATCGTATTGCCGCTCCCGTGACCGGCGTGTCGGTGCATCGGACGGCACTACGGGACGTTCGCCGGGTGCCGGCACACCGCGTGACGACGAGTTGTCGCACGACTCGGATCGCCCGCCCATCCGCTCGACGGTGACGTCTGACGGCGCCCGGGAGGGCAGGCGGGCGCGGTCTCATTGAACGGACCATCGCTGCTGCTGCTGCTCCTCCTCCTGGTCCCTCCGCCGCCGCTCGGCCCGTGCCTGCCGGTCGAGGTGCTCGGCGATGGCGTCCGCTCGATGCTCATCGGCCTGCCTGAGTGCCCGCCGACACCGCAGGCTCGCGAAGACCCACGTCCGGGACTGTACGGCGAGCGGTGTACCGGCAGAAGATGGAGTCATGCGTGTCGCGCTGCTGTACTTCGCTGACTGCCCGAACTGGCGCGAAGCCGGATACCGGCTGCGTCAGGCACTCCTCGAGATCGGCCGTCCCGACATCGAGATCGACTACCAGGCGGTGGAAACGGACGTTGAGGCCGCCGCTGCCGGCTTCGCCGGTTCGCCGACGTTTCACGTCGACGGCGCTGACCTGTTCGATACACCCGCCGCCGGTACGCTGGCCTGCCGGATCTATGCCACCGGCGACGGTCTCAGCGGCGTGCCGGACGTGGCGGCGCTGACCACAGCATTGCGAAAGCACGTCGGGTCATGACCGCCACAGAGCCGGCCCGCGAGGCCGTCAGCGGCGTCGACAGTGTCGGAGGGGTGACTGACCAGGACTAGGGCTTGGGGGAGCTCGTGGTCGTCGACCCTGACGGCAACCGGGTCCGGCTCGGCAGTCCGGTGCCGTGAGCGGCGGCTCGGCGACCCCGATCGGCCAGATTTACGGTCATGGCGTACCAGCTGATCGACAACGAGCCGCCCGCCGGCTCGATCGAGCACGCCACCTTCGTGGCGTTTCTGCCGGGCCGGGCCTGCGCCGCCCTGCCCGGCCCGGCGCTGATCAGCGGCACCGTGCTGCCTGGCGTTGACCGCGACCGCGCCGACCAGCACGGCGCGGCGGCGGGCCAGGGCGCGGAATTTCATGAGCGACGACACTGAGCGCGGGCCCGGGACAAGCTGGCCCGACTCGATCAGTTGCGTGCCCGTGCAGTGCTGTTTCCGATCCTCTGGGTGGCGGCCAGCTCGACGCCGCGGCTGGCCGTCGCCGTGTATGAGCTGAGCCACTGCGGCAAGACGCTGAGGGTGCCTTGGCGGCCGCGGACGAGGCCTGTGCGATGTGGCGGCGGCTGGCCGCGGAAGCACCGCTGACCGAAGCGGCCGCGGTAGCGTTCGACGGCGGATCACCGGTTTGGGGTCCGACTCCCGATGCAGCCGCACAGCGCGCTGCCGCAGGTCGTCGGGGTACTTCTTCGGTGCTGCCACGGATCTTCCTCCCCACGGCCATCAGACCATGATCAAGAGGCTCCGCAAAAGCGGGGGTGGCTCATTCCCCGGCCTGGAGGGCGATCTGGGAAGCGTCGTGTCACCAGGGAACGTGCTTTCCGGCCAGCGCGCTGCTCCTGCCCTGGCTCGCGCAAACCTGTGCCGCGTTCTCCGCGCAGGGGCGTGAGGAGGCTCTGACCTTGGCGGGCTTCATCGCGGTGGACGCCGCGGACGCTGACCGCGCCGCGTACGCCGGCGAGATCTCGGCCCTGCGCGCGCTCGCGGTCGAATCCCTGCACACCGCGTCAACCGACATCATGTTCGTGCACCTGCAGCAGGCTGTCCTCGGCTTCGACGGCGACGAAGTCTGGGCCAAGCAACTCGACCGTATCAACGACGGGGAAGTCGACGTGCAATGCCCGGACTGCGAGGAGGAACTCGTCGTTGACCTTACGTCCGGCGACTCGCTGATCAAGCCGGGACTGTCCTCCGCCCTGGCTGTCCACCTGCACGCTGCGGCCGTCCACGCGACCCGCGGCACCGTGGCGACCATGCTGCAGCGCCTTTTCGGCCAACTCGCCTGTCCCAGCTGCGGCACGCTCTTCGCGGTGGCCGACCACGTGGCCGGCGTCTCCTACGAGTGAGCTCCCCGCATCGCTCAGCCACCGATCGAGCATCGCCCAGCCTCGGACCACATGATCACATGCGCCCTCGTGCCGCGGAGCGCTCGCCACCCACAGCAGCGATAGCGACTCAGTCGCTGCCAAGGGCGGACCAGTTGGCGGATCGACCTTTACTGTCCGCGCCTGGCCAGCTACGAATGGTTCGTGGAGCATCTGTACTGGGACCTTGGGTCCTTCGCCGGCGGCGCCCAGTTTGAAGTGACCCTCCGAGGTTCGACCGCCAGGGTCATGCTCATGGATAGGGACGAGTATCAGGCCTATCTCGACGACGAAGAGTACGAGTACTACGGCGGCTTCTTCGACGTCAGCCCGGTTGTCCTTGAGGTGCCGTATGACGCCCGCTGGTACCTGGTAGTCGACAGCAACCCTCGTCGAATCAGTGTTGAGGTCGAACAGGTCTTCGACTGAGAGCGGAGTTGCGTACGGCCTACCCCCACCGGCTCCATGCGCGTCGACTCACCCACGCAGCAATGTCGGAGTGGCACGACTGCATGATCGGGTGCGCGCCCATGCCGCGACTGCTGCGCGTCGGTAGGACCGTGCTGGTTACCGTCAGTGACGGACGCGGTGACGCCAAGGCTTGCTGTTCTGCCGAGAACCGGACGGCTATGACATTGATACGCGCAACGATGTTTGGTGGAGGCCAACAACCTCTGGGATCATGGCCAGGTGCGGATGGGTGACCGTCTAGGAAAGCTCCGCGGCCAGATCCTATACGAGGTCCTCTGGCTCGACCGGGCGTTTGCGCCCTACTACTTGCTTGTGGCGGCGGTCGGAACGCTTTGTTTCGTGGTCCAGCTGACGCTCAACACCGGCTGGATGCGCCTGATCGCGCTCGGTTGGGTAGTCATCGTGCCACTGTGGATTCAACGCTACCGCCAGCACCGCAACGCGCGACGAGGTCGATAGTTCGGCTGTCAACGTCTGCACGTGGATCACGGCAACCCGCTTCAACCGACGTGCGACGCCGCACTGATCTGCCGCTGTCGGTGGGTGTCTGGCTGGGTTACAGGGTTCCGGATTCTGGCCAGTTGGACCAGTGTGTGTTGGGTGGCGTGTCCGGTGCGTACCGTTCCACGTCTCCAGTGGTAAGCACGTCGGCGAGTTGGTTGAAGGTCGTTGACTCGCTGGGGAGCTTGCCGTCGGGGTGGTGCCATTGGTCTAGCCGCATGATCTCGGGTAGGTCGGCCGGGATTCGCCGCCGAAGTTCCGATTCATCGGCCAGGAGCAGTTCTCGGTGGTCTGGGACGAGCCGGCGAAGCACGTCGATCAGTTCCTCGCCGTGTTCGGCGGGCATGTCGAGCCGGTCGCCTCGGATCACGATCGACGTTCCGCCGTACGTCTCGGGCTGGTCGTCGTCTTCGATCTCATCCCAGTTGTCGATCCGGTCGAGGAAGTCCGCGTTCTCGAAGCCCGGTTCGCCGCTGGTCAGGCAGTTGCCGAAGATGTGGAGGATGTCGGTGAGGTTGCCGGCCCGGGGCGAGTAGCCCACCGTCTCGACGATCAGCGCCCACCGCCGCGCGTCGCGGTATGCGTGAAGCCGTGCGTCGACAGCGTAGTAGTAGCCGTTGTTCAGGTCCGGAAACGTGTACTGTTCGGCCGCGGTGTCGAGCTGGCTGAGGATCTCAACAGAGTCCATGGCCGTGCAGCGTAACCGCGCACGCTCCGCCACGGGCGACCCGCGGCACCGGTAGGCCGCTGGCGAGGTGCCTGTCGTGCAGGTCCTTTTCCAGCGGCCCCCGGCCCGAACCCGCCGTGCCCGCTTTCCGGGCAAC
>NZ_JBEXDG010000073.1:0-48216 GCF_040605635.1 Dactylosporangium sp. NPDC005555 | reverse complement strand
TACGACCGACGCTTACCAGCAGGCACGACGGACATCCTCCCAGCAGAACCACAGTCCTGCTAACTCGGTGTCCACTCCCCGGGGGGAACCTCAGTTGTAGGACCGCTTGTCCTGGTGCAGGGCGTGGCCTAGTCGTTCGGGCGGAGCGGGTTGAACTGGATGGATCAGTGTTTGTCGCCGACACTGGGGCGGTGGATGGGGACAAGCACGGCGTCAACGTGATTATCGTTGGGCAGGCGGAGCTCCTGCTTACCTCCGCAGGCGGCGGGACAAGGACGCATCTGACCGCGGTGGCGGAGACTAATGGACCGAAGCAGGCGGCTGTACCGGAATTCGTGCTCCAGCCGGAACCGGCGGGCCGACGGCCGGGACTGGCGAACTACGACCATGAAGCGCTTCTCCTGGAACGCTGGTGTCCGACGACGTTGTGTGGTCGCCCCTGGGTAGTGATGATCGGGGGAGAGGGTGGGTCGATCAGTCCTTACGGCGAAGATCCCGAGTTCGCGCCTTCGTGTAAACGGTGCCTGGCCCTGATGGACCGGCTGTTCCCGCCGCCGCCGATTGATCCGCAACTGCCGCTCGCGGCGAGAGTAGTCGCTGACGTCGTGACGGAACGCGGTTACGCGGAGATACACGGTGTGCCCGGTGATCAACAGAGTGAACTACGTCGTCAGGTTCGGTCGCTGATTCGGCGCGAGACCGGGCACCCGTGCCAGACGCTGGTTCACGAGAGCACGGTGTACGTAGTGTGCGAGCCGATTGCAGATCGTCACCGGCTTGAGGACCAGGCGAGCGCGGCGAGCGCGATCGGCGCACTCCTTTTCGGTGAGGAGCCCGTCCACCAGCCTGATCCGCAGTGGCGTCTGTTCTGGTCGACCTGGGCCGCGGGGTGAGGCCGTAGTGATCTGGTACGCGACGCCCTACAGCAGGGCGATGATCGCGCCGGGCGCGGCGATGACCAGGAACGCGTCCCGCCAGCCAACCGATAACCGACCGGCATGTTGACCATGGTGCACGCGGTTGACGTGCGTCTGTGGCACGGGCGTCCAATCCAATAGCTGCACGTCCGTCTGGTGTCGCTTGGTATCGGGCGATCGCATCTGGTCTGTCGATGGAAGCGCTGCAGGTCGGGAGGCCACCTCTCCTTGGCGTGGTGGGTGCGGCCGCCACGCTCGTTAGGTCCCGTCGCTGATTCGTCAGAAGCATGTCGGTGCCCCGATGGTGATGTTTACGCCGGCTGAGGTGAGGACGGTCGTTGCGGTCTCGAATGGCTGGACCAATGGGCCGTGTGGTACCCGGAGTCGATTGGCCAGTTCTTTGTCCTGCGCGACCCGGGTCGCGGTGGTGAGCTGGGTCAGGCGGTAGTGCCGCCATAGAACGGGGCCGTGCTGTTGTTCGACATGGATGAGATCGCTGCCGTCGCGGGCGACCAGCGCCCATCCGCCGTGGGAACTGGTGGCCCAGATGGCGGCAACGGCGACACCGCCGATGCTGTCTAACGCTTCTCCCGCGGCGGCGAATGGAGTCCGGAAATTCCCGTGGATGTGCAGAACGGAGGCGCTGTGCTGATGGATTCGCCAGGTCGGGTGCCGAGCCTCGACGACCTCCGTGGCATCGGTCAGCGGATCGTTTTGGACGATCATGGCAATGGTTCGCATGACGTCGTCCGGGTCGACGGGGAAGCCGCGACTGTTATGGAGAGGGCCTGCGTGCCCTGCCACGAGGTTGAGTTCTGCGGCGGGGTAGAGGTGCGCCGTGCGGCTGGTTGCTGTCTCGTAGCGCAGCGCCTCGCGGATTCGCCCCGTGGTCGGCAGGTGATCGCGTATGAGGTAGATGGCCACGGCGGCGAAACTGGCCGCACTTGCTTCGAGGGGGAGCGGAAGGTCACCGAGGTCCACCGACTCGATCGCGGTGGCAAGCACGTCAATCCACCCGTCTTCGCCGAGGGCCGATGCCCACACTCCTAATTCGACGGCGACTAGGACGAGTGTGCTGATGGCCAGCCGGTCGACGGCGGAGTAGTTGGGCATCTCTTCCATGACCACGCTGGTGAGGCGCCGACGAATTCGACGCTTGTGCTGATCGGACAAGCGGGATCTGTCGTCGGGCTCCTCGTTGGTGCTGGTCGATGGGTCGCTGTCGTCGTTGACGGAGTTCGCGTCGTCGCCGTCCAGTCCTGCGGTGCGCTCGTCGACCAGGCGGTCGGTCGGCGTCAGCAAGCCTGCATGTGACCGGGCTGCGAAGGCGGCCAGGGCGGGGAGGCCACCGAGCGCGAAGTGGAACATGTGCTCGCCCATGCGGGCTTTCGCGTCGTCGGAGTAGCGCAGCCAATCTTCGGCGTCGGTGTCGATCCGTATCCCGCCGCCGTGTCGTTCTGACTTGCCGGCCGGTCCGGTCGTCCCGCCGGCTCCGAGTAATGCGACCGTCCTGCGAGCTGCGGCGAGCTGGCCGATCCCGGTCAACCACATGTCGACGAGGCGAGGATCGGCGAGCAGCGTGTAGGGGTCGTGGGTGGCGGCGCTTCGGGTGGCTTCTTGCCCGATCCTGGTCATCACCTGGTCGGGGTCCGTGACGAAGATCAGTGTGCCGTGTTGGAGGTCAGGGCCGTCGTGCCAGGCGCCGCGGACGCGTGATCCGCCGGGCAGATCCACCCCAGCGAGCAGATGATGCTGTGCGCCGGCCGGGGCCGTGCCGATCCGGCTCCAGACGTCGTACTCCGCCTCGAGCGACGCGTGGATCTCGACCGGACCGTCAAACGGCCGGGCGAACGTGATGTGGACGCCTCCGGCCGTGCGGGTCGCCGCGATGAGTAGCACTCTGCTGGTTTGACGTATCGCGGCGGAGCTGGTGATCGACACCGCGGGTACGTCGGTCAGGCTGATCGGTGAGCCGGACGGGAACAGACTGATGGACGGGTTCGCGACGATACCGAGTTCGATGTTTCCTCGGCCGGTGGCTGGGAGTAGCAGCGCGGACGCTGACAGGTTCGGGCTTCCGGTCAGGGTCCAGCGACGGCCGTTCGTGTCGACGGCTTCGATCAGCTTGCCGTGCCGGTACGCCTTGGCGTCGTCCTCGATCACGCTCAGCGGCACGTTCAGTTCCGCGACGACCCGCTCGATCGACGCAGGTTGGATGACGGTCCGGCCGCGTGACTGCACCGCGAGCGTTACCCGGCCGGGCCTGAACCGCTGGAGCAGGGTCTGGACGGCCGAGGCGTTCTCGTCGTGGAACGGTGCGTAGAGCAGCAGGTGTGCAATGGGACCGGTCGGCAGGTTGTCGATGATGGGTTGGGTGGAGCTGTGCACCAAGTGATGTCCGGTGTCGATGATCGTGCTGCCGGTGGCGAGGGCATCGAGTGCGGCAGCGGTCCGGTGGAGTCCGTCGACGGCTGTCGGGCTGATCGCGCAGACCTGGTCGAGGGTGCGTAACCACGTAGCGAGCTCGGGCACGAGTGCCGGGCACCGATCCTGGTTCGCGGTGGCCACCGTCCACGTCTCGGCGTTGAGGTGCCAGCCGCCAACGGACAGATTGCCTGATCCGACAGCGACTAGCGCGCGTTGCGGCCCGACGACGACAGCGACTTTGGGGTGGAAGGCGCTGCCATGCGGGGTGGCGGCGACACCGTGCACGTAGCGGGTGCCCGCATTCCGGGCGGCACGTGGATCCGGGTCGGACATACGGGCATCGCCGACGACGGTGACACGAGCGCCGGTGGATTGGGTGACGCCCAAGACGGTCCGTTCGAAGAAGCCGAGGTCGGCGTTGAACGTGCAGAAGAGCGCTTCGCGGGCCTGTCTGTCCCCGTGCCGCTCCTCGGCGAAGAGGTGGGTGAGCGGGGAGGTCGACGTCTCGATGTCCGGGGGTTCGGTGGCTGTCGCTTGCGTGCTGCCGGCGGAGTGCTGGTCAGACAAGGAGGTCCCCCCGTGGTCCCAGGGTCCATACGTCTTCGTCGCGGGCGAGGACACCCATGCCGGCGAGGATGCCGGCGAGTTGGTCCCATCGCAGCGCCGCCGCGCCTGCTGTTTCGGTGGAGTCGCGGAACACCAGTTCGTCGCGGGTGTGCACCCGGGTAGGGATCTTCAGGGTCCCGTTCTTGGGGTCGGGGCGCGCCTTGGCCAGCGCCAGTCGTTGGGACCGGTCAATCATGATCATGGTCAGCCAGCGCGCGAAGTCGCGCAGTGGCCGGTCGGCCCAGTCGTCGAGGCGGTCGGCCAGCCAGGTCGGCGCCAGTTCCTCGAGGATGTCCTCGGGGTCGTGCCCCTGGAATCCGTGCAGCTCATGGCCAGTCAGTTCCCTGGCGCGCCGGGCGCCGAGGAGCAGCACACTGAGGCTCCACAATGGTGTCGCTGTTGCGGCCAGATCTGGGTCGTGTTCGGCTGGAGCCGGACGGCCGGTGTCGGTGAGCGTCGAGGGCAGCCCGTCTTGAAAGTTCTTCGTGGTCACGCTCGGCAACGCGGCTGCGAACCGGTCGGACAGGTCGGCTCGTGTGGTGAGTCCCTCGATGCTGTTGACGAGCCAGGCCCACAGACCGCGCCATGCCGTCGTGGAAGCGTTCCTCAGGACCAGGCCCCGCCATTCCGCAGTGAGGTCGATGCCGGCAAGGACATCGTCGTCGAAGGCGACCGGATCGTAGGCGACGAATCGGGAGATGTCCCGCGTTACACGGCGCACTTCCGTGAGCTGCACGACCCGGGCGATCATCCGCAGGGTCTGCCGGCGCACACCCGCACGAGTGGCGTTCGAGTCGGCGCCCGGTGACGAGAAGAGCTCGGCGAGCCAGGCTCCGTCCGGACTGTCGACGGAGCCGCACACACAGAGTTCCGCGTTCGTGTCGAGGGTGTCGGTGTCCAGCGTTCGTTCGTTGACGAGGCCCAGCACACCGTCGAGGCCGGCTCGGACCGCGGCATGGTCGAAGCGTTCACCTGGGGCGATCTCGTTGGCGCGGGTGACGATCCGCAGCAGCATTTCCGAACCTCGATAGGCTGGCCAGAATCCCCAATTCGGCTGGGCGTACACCTTGGGAGCCGCAAGCGCGCCGATGTCGACGCCCCCCTTGCGTACCTTCGGAAGGATCACATCGTAGGCATGCGGACGTGAGATCGCCTCATGTGCGGCGTGATGTCGTTGATAGTGCTGGGTGGAGACGGCACCGACGACCACCTCGGCCCGACGAAGGAGGTCCTGCGCAGCGGTGATCCCCAGATTGCGTTTGCGTGCCTCAGCTGCGATCAGGCCGTGCAGGGCGTAGTAGCGGGCGTTGAGGGTAACCGTGGTCACCCCAGGAACGAGCCGGTCGACCACGTTCATGGTGTACCGCTCGACCGACAACGGGAACCGACCTGGGTACGTCTTTGAAGCAGACGATGACCAGAGCGGCCCGACGACGTTGGCCGGCTGTGCGGGCTGTTCGTGACGCGGCATCCCGGCCTCCCAATTCGATCCAGCGCGCTCGGTACACTACGGCGGCACAAGCCGAATTGTCGTCGTCGATCGGGGTGACACGGGAGGCTTGGGAGCCACGAATCGGGTCGGTTGCATAGAGCGCTCCCGTGTTCGGCGTGCTTGCACGATGAAGTTCGCGACCCGTCGGCGTCCGTCCCTGCCACCGCAGTCGGCGTTCGCCGGGTTCCGGGTTCCCGCCCGACGTGATCATGGTCGCGGTCCGGCTGTACCTGCGGTACAACCTGTCCTACCGTGATGTCGAGGAGTTGCTGCTTGAGCGTGGTGTACTGAGCCCAGCCGGGCAGGTGGACAGCGACCAGGTCGATCGGTGCCCGCTCCAGGTAGTCGCCGCGGCGCTTGCTGTACACGTCCCATGATCGCTGATCGGCAATCAGGGTTTCTCGCCTCGTTCCCGTAGGGCGGGGATCAGCATGCCGCTATGAACCACAACCATGGTGCCGTCGGAGTCGCGCAGGATCGGGCGAACGCGCAGCGGGGAACTGCCCTGGAAGAGCTCCAACGCGGCTTCGGCAGCGTTCCACCGCACCATCGGAAGAGAGAACAGGTCGAGGATGGTGCCCACGACAGCGGCAGAACACTGGCTCGCTGGGCAACAACCTTGGCTGTGAACATTGAGCACCTCGAGGGAGCACTCCACGCCTGATCCAGGAGCCTCCGGCTTCGATCGGCCCCTTCCTGCGGGATGCCCGACTCGACCACCACGCGCTGCCGGGCTCTCCGCTCGGCGGCTCTCCGACCCGGAGGAAAACGTCATGCGAGACCGCCGCCTCCGGCCATCGGACCTACGCGTCGCCACCTGTGGATCACCGACGCCGCCCAGGCCGCCGACTACGCCGCGTCGTTCACGTCGGCGCCGGTCGTCGACGGACGCCTCGTGCGCAACGCCGGGCACTGCGTCGACTTCCACCACGCCGGCGCGGCCCTGCAGCTGAGCCAGCTCGCGTTCGCCCTGGAGGTCAGCGTGGCGAAGGACCCCAGTTGAGCACTGCGTTGCTGAGCTATATCCGCGTTGCCGTCGAGACAACCGTCGATCAGTCGATGCAGGGGGTCGAGCGCCTACGCGCCGTCGCCGAGTCCTTCATCTGGGAACCCGTCGTCGTCTTCGCCCCAACCCAGCCCTCGACCCCGCGCCGTTTTACACCCGGCATTCCACCGACGAGGAGAACCAGCCCTTCACCATCGAAGCTCGGTCGGGTCCAGATCGAGTCGTGTGACTGTTACTCAGGGCGGCGGGGCGAGCACCAACGGGTGGTTATACCACCGCGCCCACCGATTCGAAGCCATCATGGTTAGGCTGATCCCTGCAAAGGGCTTCGCGACGGGTTGAGCCCAGGTGCACGCCCTGGCAATCTGGCAAACTCACCAGCGAGGAAACATCGTCGGGATCGGCCAAAGGTTCGGTCGGATGACGTCGAAGTCGTCGCGTGGCGCCCTGCCAAAAAGCTTTTCCGCAACCATGTCAAGTTGTTCGTTGATCTCTTCCTCCGACGAAACGATGACCTTCAGGCCAATAGGAACGCCCATCACTGTGACGTCGAGCCAGCGGTGCGCCGGAGTGCCGCCCGAGATAGTCACGCCGTTCCCGAGGGCAATCGGCTCCTTGACTCCAGCGCTCTGCATGGCTACTTCGATCTGGGTGCGCGCATCGACCTGCTGATCCGCTGAGGGGTTGGGCGCGCCGAAATGCCGAAAGGCGCTGAACCCGAGCCCGATCTCGCCTCGCCAATCTGGCACCTCGACCTCCCGTACTCGAAACCCAGCCCTTCTGGCTGCACGAACAACGTTTACGTAAAGTTCTGCCGGGACCGCGTAGTCGAAGTGAACTGTCCCGGGCGGAGACCACGCCGCGAGTTCATCTAGGGAGAAAACATTTAAGCGAATACCGCGAACGCTGTCTGCGTACTGCTGTGCCGCCTGGCTCGCGCCACTCGTTCCGACGAGAAGGCCGATGTCGGCGCCTACATCCTCTACGAGACTAACGAACGTTCCGATGTCATTGACATCGAGCGCACTCGCGTAGCGTTTGCAGTCAACGACCATGCTCGCGCTACCCGTCCCGAAGAGCGCTCCAACGACCAGAACATCAATCTGTCGGTCGGTGCCGCTCCTTCTTCCTGGCATGCGGACATTACGCTGCACCACTGCCGCGTCGCCGGCCAGGTAGGCCAGAACATCGGCGACTCCGTTCTCGTACTCTGTATCTAAGGCGTCAGCTACCACGTCGTCGAGTATCCACGCCGGTACAGCCGTGCCGCGCTCAGGCGGCCTTGGGTTGTCGCCGTCTCCGGAAGAAGTGCCGCTCAGGGCCCACGCCGGCACCACTGCCGGCCAAGGGGTGGGAGCCGCTCCTTCCCGTCGCGGATGCCGGAGTCAAGGAGTGTCGGGTCGTGGGTTCATGGGGCTTCTATCTATTCGGCGTTGGGTCAGAACACTATGGACGGCGTTGCGTGGGGGTGGGTTGAGAGCCAGCGTGGACACAGCACCAGGAGTGGCACTTGATTGGAGCGCGCTAACAATGCGCTCACGATGGAGATCAACTCCAGGCGGACGCGGAAGTATGACGCAACACTGGCCAACACGCAGCCATGTTAATGTGGGCAGGTCACTTGGATGTGGGAACACCGGCTGACATGAGCGGACACTCCACAGTGGAGCTGTTGCAAGCCTGGGGGTCAAGGGGTCGTGGGTTCGAATCCCGCCGTCCCGACATTGCAAAAGGCCAGCTCAGCTGGCCTTTTGCGTTGACGATGTTGAATCTTCTGATCGTTTCATGACACACGATTTTGCCCGTACGACCGTACGGTTACCGTCGTTGGCGGTCGCCCGGCGTGCTCGCTGGATCTCTCGCCGCTGCGCCGGGTGGAGTCAAGGGGTCCGCGACGGCCTGCCGGTGTTCGACGTGAGAGCGCGGTTGACCAGGCGCTATGCGAGTTTCCGGCGATCGCGACGTCACGTGATCGACACCTTGACTCGGATGTTTTCATCCGCCCAATTTGGGTGTCCACTGTGGATGATCGTGACACATCTTTGACACGAACGCCCGTACCGTGATCTTCCGAGAGTGCGCACTTCGAGTCGACCACTGGCTTGTTACGAAATAGCGGACGCAGCTGGGTCGTTGAGCGCGGCGTTGATGACGGGCCAGCACATCTTGATGGTGTCCTGGTCGGGGAGGTCGCCGAGCGTCACCTGCGCGTTGGGGTGGACAAGGTTGCGATAGTGGCGCACCGTTGCGGCGAAGCGATAGACGTCGGCTTGGATCCAGTGTTCGCGGTGGCAAGTTCGATCAGGTCGTGGAGCATCCACTTGTCCAGCGGCTTGGTGGGGTTGGGGACTCGCGCCTTAAGCGCGTCGAGCAGGACGCCTTCGAGGAGGCTGCCGAGCATGATGATGGCGCTGGTGTAGGCCCCGTTTCGGTCGCAGGTGCGGGCCTCGGCGAGTCGTTAAGTGCAACCAGCTCCGGCGTGGTGAGGCGGCTACGCAGATAGGTGCGGATGACGTCGTGCAGGCGGACGCCGTCGGTCTGTCGCTGGCCGAGCGCCAGATCGGCCAATGAGGTCCGCAGACGCTCGGCAGCCGCGCCGGTCGCGGCGCCCGCCCGGGTCCACAGCAGCGTGGTCGTCCGGTCCGGGACCACCACGTCCTCCCCGAAGATCGCCAGTTCGAGGAACCGTCGCTGGTCGTCCGGGGCCAGCAGGTCGAGGCTGGCCCGCACGGTGAGGTCAACCGCCCGTTCCCGGCGGGCCAGGACACCGAGATCGAGCACGGTGGGGCCGTCGACGGACAGCTGCCGCACCACGGCTCGTACAGCGTCGGTGAGCGGCTCACCCTGGTCGACCCGGCGCCGCAGGGCGCCGTTGGTCAGTGCCATCGGCAGCGGCCAGCGTCCGGTCAGGTCCAGCAGGGTCGTGACGTCGAGTGGTGGAATGCCGGGCAGATCCCGTTCCAGCAGGGCGGCGGCCTCGCCGCGCATTGTGTTCGACTCCGGCTACGACCTGGCCCGGCTGGCGTTCCTGCTCACCGACCTGCCCGTCGAGATCCTGGGCAGGATCCGAAGCGACCGGGTTCTGCGGCAACCGGTCGCACCCCGCGGACCCGACGCACGCGGGCGTTCACCCAAGCACGGCAAGGAATTCCGGCTCGCCGACCGGGACACCTGGTCCGATCCGGCGGTCATCACGACCACCGGCACGACCCGCTACGGCACCGCCGTCGCCATCGCCTGGGACCGGCTGCATCCCCGGCTCACCCATCGCGCCGCGTGGCTGGACCACCCCGGTGAACTCCCCGTCCTGGAAGGCACCCTGATCTGCCTTACCGTCGACCGGCTGCCCAGCGACCACGACCCGAAACCGTTGTGGCTGTGGTCTTCCCGCATACTCGGCGACACGGGCAACGACGGCGACGCTTCACCGTCGCATGTGGACAGACTCTGGCATGCCTACCTTCGCCGCTTCGACTCACTCCGGCCCGCGTCCGGCGCGCATTCCGGAACCTCCGACCGAAACCCTGCGTCCCGCCAGAGCACCGGAAGCCGCCGCACCAGGGCCCGGACGTCCACCCGGATCCAAGAACCGAACCACCGCCACCCGCCACGACGTAGGCAAAACCACCCTGCGGGACCAGACCCTCAACGACCGACCAGGTTAAAGATCAAGCTGAGAGGAGATCGTCGTTTCAACGGCCACGAATACGGGTTGTTCACCGTGGCCGACTCAATGGCGACCGGCAGCTCGATCATGCCGCAGAAGAAGAACCCGGTGGTCGCGGAGCTGGTGCGAGCGCGGGCCGGGCGTGCCTACGGCGCGTTGGTCCAAGTGCTGGTGATCGCCAAGAGCGTCGGCCTCGGGTACAGCTGCGACCTGCAGGAGGACAAGCCGGTGAGGTGGGATGCGATCGGCACCGTTGCCGCGCGGTCGTTCACCACGAACCGAGAGAGGACATCCGCATGAAGATCGTCATGGCGTACTCCGGCGGGCCGGACACATCGGTCACCCTGCATGGACGCGGAGCGGTATGATGCCAAAATGTACGCGTACTGCGCCGACGTCGGCCAGTCCGACGATTTCCCGGCAGTCCGGGACAAGGCGCTCGCCACCGGTGCCAACGACGCCTTTGTCGAGGACGTCCGGGAGCTGTACCTCACCGACTACGTCCTGCCGGCGCTGCGCGCGAACGCTGCCTACGACCGGCAGTACCTGTTGGCCGCACCGTTGTCGCGACCACTGATCAGCGAGCGGCTGGTGCGGTATGCCCGCCAGGTCGGCGCCGACGCAGTGGCGCACGGCGCCACCGGCATGGGCAACGACCAGGTCCGGTTCTGCGCGAGCGTCGCCGCGCTCAACCCGAGGCTTGAGGTGCTGGCGCCGGCCATGACCTGGGAGCTGCGCAACCGGGAGGAGGAGGTCGCTTATGCCGAGCGGCACGCCATCCTGGTCGACGTGACCAAGGCCCGTCCGTACAGCGTCGACGTGAACATCCGGGCGCGAGCATCGAGTGCGGCGTCTTCGACGACATCCACAGCGCGCCGCCGGAGGGCATCTACCTGATGACCGCCGACCCGGCCCGCACGACCGGCGCGGACGAGATCTCGGTCGAGTTCGACGGCGGCACCCCGTGCGCGCTGGACGGGGAGAAGCTGGCGCCGGTCCAGCGGCTCAACGCCGTCGCCGGCCGGCACGGGATCGGCCGGGTCGACGTCATCGAGAACCAGGTGGTGGGCTTCAACGCCCCCGGCGAGTATGAGTGCCCGGCCGGCACCGTATTGCGACGTGCGCACCAGGAACTGGAGTCGATGGTCCTGGACCGCGACACGCTGCACTTCGCCGAGGCCCACCGATCCGCCGATCCGGCAGGTCTGCTACGTGGATCGTATGACGAACGGGACGACGCCGTGCTGAGCGTGGTCTGCAACGACGACCGCGCCTACGACTACTTCGTGCCGCTGCCGGAGCACGCCGCGACGCCGGGCGACGACCCGAACCTCCCGCGGATCATGCGGCAGACCGTGCGGCAGCTGGCCCTGCTGCACGGAGTCCAGGTGCCGCAACCGCGCTGGATCTCGGTGCGGGACTGGACGGCCGATCCGTTCGGCAGCGCGTATCACGGTTGGCGGCCCGGCCGACGTCCCTGGCAGGTCGCTCAGCAGGTGCGCCAACCCCTTGCCGGTGTCGACCTGTTCATCTGCGGCGCGGCCTACTCCGGCCTGTCGACCTGGCTGGAAGGGGCGCTGGGCAACGCCGAACGACTGCTGCAGACCGCGTTCGGCCTCGCCCAGCCGGGTTGGTTGCCGCCGGCCACCTATCTGGGCTGGTGACGGAGCTGTTGGATTCCTCGATCGGGCTCACCCACGGGCAGCGGCGGTTCTGGACGGCCGAACAGGCGCTGCCCGGCAAAGTGGACAACCGCATGGCTTTCGCCGCGACCCTGTCGGACGTCGACATTGCGACGGTCCAGGCGGCCTTCGCCCTCGTCGTGCACCGACATGAGGTGCTCCGCAGCAGATACCACCCGGACGGCACGCGGCAGCACATCGACCCCGGGGAACCCGGCCTGACCGTGCTGCCCGCGCCGACCTCGTCGGCGGATCCGGCCACCGTCGCCGACGACGTGCTCGCGCGGTGGTGGTCGATGCCCCTGGATCTGAGCCGGGACCCGCCGACGCACGGCTGGGCGGTCCCGCTGCCCAGCGGGCAGGTGCTGCTCTGCGTCGGCGTGCACCACATCGCGTTCGACGGGTGGTCCCGGTCGGTGTTCCTGCACGACTTCGCCCACGCCTGCCGGCGGCTGCGCCTGGGTGTGGCACCGGCGGACGCTGTGGCGGCTGTCACGCCCTACGGCGACTTCGTCCGGTGGGAGAACGAACGGCTGGCGGCGTGGCGCGCCGCCGAGACCCCGTTCTGGCAGGGGTTGCTCGCCGACCCGCTGCCCCCCGTGTTCGACGGGGTGGATGCTGCGGAGGGCGAGCGCGCGGAACACGTGACCGCCCTTCCGCCGGATTCCACGGCAGCGCTGCGGCGGCCCGGCGCGGCGGCCGCGTTCCTGACGGCCGCGGCGGGGGCCGTCGGCCAGGTGCTGCACCGTGACGCCTTCCACCTCGAGACCATGTCGTCCGGGCGGTTCGAACCGTGCTTCGGCAACACCGTGGGTTGCTTCGTCAATCACCTGGTGCTCCCTTTCGACCGCGACGACGGGCTCCGCACCGTAGGACGACGGCTCTACCAGGCGTTCCGGCACGCCCACACACCCGTCGGCGAGATCGGCGCCGGACTGCCACGCGGCATTCCCGCCACCCAGGTCTGCATCATCCTCAACCAGCGACCCGGGTCCCTGCCCGGCCTGCAGATCGTCGAGGTACGCGTTCCGCGCAGTTCGGTGCCCCTGGTGATCGAGGCGAATCCGGGGCCGGACGGCTCGTGGTCGCTGTACGCCGGATATCGGACCGACGCCATGTCCGGAACCGACGCGCGGGCCACGCTGGACGCGGTCGTGGACCGGCTCGCCCGGATCAGCGGCCCCCTCGGCCCGGACCGGTAGACGCATGGCGGGAGAAACCCGGCCGCGGGTGGGGGTCGTGCACGCGCCGTTCGGCGCGGCGAGCCTCCGCGACATCAAACGGGCCGCCGAGGGTGTCTGCTGTCCCGTCCTGCTGATCCGGGACGAGGTCGCCGCTGAGCAGCCGGGTCTGGTCGCGCTCGCTCGGCGGCTGTTCGAGACCGTGGTCGTCGCCGACGGCAGCGAGTCGACGCTGGTCCGGCAGTGCCGGCTGGACGGCGTCACGACGTTTCACGATGCGGAACTCGACCTGGTGGACCGGGTTCTGGCGAGCGCCGGCCTGCCCGGGAGGACCGGCGTCGACCATGCGTGGGACAAGCTGGTCCAACGATCGACATTGCGCGAGCACGGGTTGACCTCCGTTCGTGCCCGCGGCGTGGACTCCCGTGAGGATCTCGCCGCGGCCGTCGCCGAGTTGGGGCGGCCCGGGGTCCTCAAACCGCGCCGCGCCAACACCGGCACCAGCCTGGCGATGATCGACACCGCTGACGATTTCCGGCACCAGATGACGGCGCGGGCGGCCTGGCGGGGTCTGCTGTACGAGACGCGAATACCCGACGGCGCGCACCCCTCCGGTGTCGGGTGGCTCGGCGACTTCGTCTCGGTCGAGACGATCAACACCGATCGGCACCGGCATGTGGCCGTGGTCGACAAGCTCGGGCCTTCCCTGGTCAAACACTGCGGCGCCGACGGCGCCGACTCGCTGAACGAGGTCGGCGACCTGGTTCCCAGCCGGTTGCCCGGCGACATGTTAGCCGAGGTGCTCGACTACACCTCCCGTTGCCTGGACGCGTTGGGTGTGACGTGGCGCGTGACCCACAGCGAGGTAAAACTCACGCCGACCGGCCCCGAGCTGATCGAGGTCAACGGACGCACAGCCGGGTACCTGTCGAGACTTGTCGGACTTGCCCACGGACCGGACCTCATTCGAGCCGCCCTCGGGCTGGCGGTCGGCCGAAGCCCCGCGGAGCCACTTGACGGTCTCTCCGGCTCGGCACTGCTGCTCCTGCCCGCCTTCCCGGACCGTCGCGGGGCGGTCCTCTCCGACGTCAGTGCCGCGGACCTGCTCCGGCTCCCCGGCGTCGTCGGGGTGGACGAGGTGGCGTCGGCGGGCGATCCCCGCTCGCGGAACGGGTTTCGCATGGCCGTGCTCAACCTGGTGGCCGACTCCTTCGACGAGATCTCGGCCGGCCGGGAGGCCACCCTGGACGGCATCAACCGCTTGTTCGCCAGAGATCTCAGTGCCGGATTGAACCGAAGCCATGCTGACGCGGGGCACGGCGGAAGCCAATGATCGACATATCCGCAGGTCGTCAGCACGACAAGGGAGACCACGTCATGACGGTACGTCCACAAGGTTCAGTCAGGCCCAAGCTGTCTGTCGCGGTGATGACGCATCCGGCCCGGCTGGCGGCGGCCCAGCGGCTGCGTGAGCAACTGAGCGCCGCGGACACCACTGGCGCCACGGTCACCATCGCCTGCGACCCGGCACCGCACGAGGGCAAGGCCACATTGCGCAGTGCCAGGCTCGCCTGGCGACAGGCCGGTGCGGACGTGACGCATCACCTGGTCGTGCAGGACGACGTGCTGGTGCATCCGAGCTTTCTCGCGCACGTCGCCGACTCGGTCGCCCGCCACCCGGATCATGCGCTGTCGTTCTTCACCGAATGGGCCAGCGCGACCGCCGCCGCCGCCCGGATCGGTGCCCTGCGGGGCGATTCCTGGGTGCCGGCGCTGGACCACTACGTGCCGACCCAGGCGCTCGCGCTGCCGGTGGCAATCGCTCGGCAGGTCGACGCCTTCTTCGCTCCCCTGCCCCTCACGGTCCCGGACGACGAGGCCATCCACGACCTCCTTGCCCGCAACGGCGTCCCGGCGTTGGTGTCGGTACGCAATCTGGTGCAGCACCGGGACACTCCCAGCATCATCGGGAACTCGTACCTGGGACTGCGGCCGGGGGTCTGCTACCGGTCGGACCTCGCCGAATCGGGCGTACCCGACGGGCCGATCCTCGACGTACCCGCCCTTCTGCCGTATTTCTCCTGGTGGGACCGCGCCGCCGAATTCCGGCTGTGGAACGTCCCCGGCCAGATGGAGTGGCACAGCCGGCCCATCACGGAGTTGCTCGATGCGTTCGGCAGGAATCCGGCCGGCCCCGGAGCCACCGCGTCGGCGGCGATCGCCCGCCTGGCCGCCGCCCGTCCGGACGACGTGCCCGTACCGGACACCGCGCTGTCCGACTTGTGGGCGGCCGCCTTCATCCTCGGTCTGGTCGCGATGACCGGAACCGACGGATCCATAGCGGATGCTCTGGCCCGGCCGGAAGCTCAGGTGTCGCTGCACACGTTGGCGCCCGGCGCGCTGCGGCGGCTTGCCGATGCCGAAGAGCTGGCGCGTTGGGCGGACCCGCTCGCCGATTTCGTCATCGACGCCGTACGGGCCGGCGCCGCCGTCGACCTGCCCAAGGAGTTTCCGGAGCACTACCGGAGCGTCCATCGATCGTGCACCCGGTGCGACGTCACCGCACAGTTCGGGCAGCTCGCGCTGGAGGCTCTCGGTGCGGTGTGAAAGAACCGTCTTTCTGCCAGGCGGAATCATTCGACCGGGGGTGCCCGAAATGGAGACCTGATCGACGGTGCTGAGCCTTTCCGGCCTTCCCTTTCGAAGTGGAAAACCTGCTCTGCGCTGCTGATATTGGTATTCGTGACCGGATCGACGTACACGGGGTGTAATGATGCCTGGATCGACTTCGCTGTACCCTTCGACACTCGATGTGACCGACCGGGAGGCGGACCAGCTCCACCTTCTCGCGACCCGAATAGCGGCCACCTACGGCGCCAGTGACGATCCTGACCTGCTTCGCGAACTCCCCTTGCTGACCGCCGGAATTCCGCTGCGGATCCGCCGCGCGCTCCGCCAATTTGCGCTGGGCGAGGCGGCCGGCTTCTTCATGCTGCGCGGCCACCGGATCGACGATGACCGTATCGGGCCGACACCTGCACACTGGCGGAACCGGCGCGATCATCCCGAGCTTCCGGAAGAGATTCTGGTCCTGTTGTACGCCGCGCTGCTGGGCGAGCCGTTCGGCTGGGCCACTCAGCAGGACGGCAATCTCGTCAATGACATCTTCCCGATCCGGGAGAACGAATCGCAGCGGCTCGGCACCGGCAGTCAGGTGCGGCTCACCCTGCACACCGAGGACGGCTTCCACCCGTACCGGGCCGACCACATCATCCTGGGTGCATTGCGCAACCCGGACCGGGTCCCGACCACGGTGGCGGAACTGGATGTGACGGCACTGAGCGATGACGAGCGCCGCGTGCTCGGTGAGGACCGCTTCGTCATCCTCCCGGACACGTCGCACCTCCCTCGCAACAACTCGATGGCCGGCGCGGCGGAGACGTTCGCCAGCATCGACGCGTTGCGGTGCGACGAGCAACGGATATCGGTCCTCCACGGCTCACCGACGCGTCCGTTCCTGCGGTTGGACGAGTCCTACATGACCGCCGTCCCTGGCGACACCGAGGCGGCCGAGGCGTTGGCCCATGCTGTCGCGCTGCTGCACACCCGCGCAGAGGTATGCGTCCTCGACGCGGGTGACTTCCTGTTCCTCGACAACCAGAGGGTGGTGCACGGCCGCAGTCCGTTCCGGTCCCGCTACGACGGCACCGATCGATGGTTCAAGCGGGTCAACGTGAGTCGCGACCTGACCAAGTCCAGCGACATGCGGGCGGCCGGGTCGCGGCTCATCGGGTGAACATCCCGCCGAGGGGTTTCCCGGCCCACTCCGGCTTCACACCGCCCTGATCCGACCCGCCGTCACGTGAGGATGTCATCGCCTTGCCCTCCTACGACCTCGTTACCGAAGTGCTGACCCGTGAGTGGCGCACCGTCCTCGGCGTGCCGGAAGTCCGGGAGAACGACGAATTCTTTGCCCTCGGCGGCAACTCGCTGCTCGCCGTGACCATGATGGAACGGGTGGAGGCGGAACTCGGATTCGAATTTCCGCTGGAGGCCATCTTCGTCGACGGGACGTTCGGCGCCGTCCTCACGGCCTGTCACGAGGCGTCGACCGAGTGACCGTGATGCTGACCCCCTGGCAACGCTTCGTCCGGACCGCTCGCACGTCGCCCGATGCCACGGCCATCGACATGGGCGACATCTCGCTGTCATACGGCATGCTGGCCGCCCTCGTCCGCCGCGCGGCCGCGCGTCTCGACGGACTGGGTCTGGAGGCCGGGAGCCGCATCGGGCTGCTGGCCACCCGGCAGCTGGAAACCTACGTCGCCTATCTGGCCATCCTCGGAGCCCGCCACGTGGTCGTGCCGCTGGGCGCGGATTACCCGGTCGACGCGCTCGTCCCGGTCGCCGTCATGGCGGACCTCCGGGCGGCCTTCGTGGACAGGGGTCTCCGCGGCGACCTGCGGGTGGCGCTGACACGTCGCAACGTAGCGGTGCTGGATCTTCCGGACTGCACGGCACCAGGTGCAGCCGAGGTTGCCGACCGGCCGCTCGACGGCGCCGGCGGGGAGGCCGACGACACCATGTATGTGTTGTTCACGTCCGGCTCGACCGGCCGGCCGAAGGGCGTACCGATCACGAACCGGAACGTCGTGCACTACCTGGACCGTGTGGTGCCACGATACGAGCTCGGCCCCGGCGCACGCATGTCGCAGACGTTCGCGCTGACGTTCGACCCGTCGGTGTTCGACCTTTTCGGCGCGTGGACGTCCGGCGCCACGCTGGTCGTGCCCCGCAACCGCGAGCTGCTCCTGCCGGCGGTGTACGCGACGGCCCGGCGACTGACGCACTGGTTCTCGGTACCGTCGCTGGCCGCGTACGCCCGCCGGATCGGCAAGCTCAAGCCCGGAAGCATGCCGGACCTGCGGTGGACGAAATTCATCGGAGAACCCCTGCCGGTCGACATCGCCGAGTGCTGGCACCGGGCGGCTCCCGGATCGGTGATCGAGAACGTGTACGGGCCCACCGAGCTCACGGTCAGCTGCACCGACTACCGGCTTCCCCGCGACCTCGCAGACCTGCCCGAGACGAGCAACGGGACCGTGCCCATCGGACAGGTCTATCCCGGCCTCGAGTGGCGGGTGGTCGACTCCGGCGGGCTGCCGGCCGAGGAAGGGGAACTGCTCATCCGGGGTCCCCAGCGGTTCGGTGGCTACGTGGTGCCTGAGGACGATGTCGGCCGTTTCGCCGGTCATACCGGGACCGCCGGCGTCCCGGTCGACGAGACGGCGTGGTACCGCACCGGCGACCGGATCCGCCGTTCCGGCGACCTGCTCGTGCACCTCGGCCGGTTGGACCGCCAGGTCAAGCTAAGCGGCTACCGGATCGAACTGGGGGACGTCGAGGCGGCCGTGCGCCGGCACCCGGCGGTGACCGACGCGGCCGTCGTCGTCATCACGGACGAGCAGGGCGGCACCGAACTGTTCGCGGCCTGGTGCGGCGAGGATGTCAGCGACGAGGTGATCCGGGCGTACCTCCGCGATCACGTGCCGGCCCACATGATTCCCCACCGATTGCTCCGTCTGCCCGATCTGCCAGTCAACGCCAGCGGAAAGACGGACTACCTGCAGCTGAGCAGATTGGCAGCGGACGGGGTGCGGGCGCGGGAAGGCGAGCGTGCCGTGGGAAAGGCGCGCTAGTCACATGCGGACAGTGCTCGTCTCACAGGACTTCCTCTCGCTGCGGGGAATGTTTCGCGCGTGTCGCGCCGCTGGCCACACGCCGGTCGCGGCGCTGGCCACGCGGAGTCACTCGGCCCGTGGCGGCCGGTCGTCCGCAGAACGGATCGGGCAGGTCGAGGCCATCCTCGCTAGCGCCCCGTCGGGCATGGATCTGGTCGTGGTGGACGACGTCGACCAGCTCACCGCCAGCGTCGAGGGCTATCGGCCCGATCTGCTGCTGGTGTGCGGCTTCCCGTGGCGGCTGCCGGAGAACCTGTTGGCCCTGGCGCGTTACGGCTCGGTGAACCTCCACCCGTCGATCCTGCCGGAACTGCGTGGCCCCTTCCCCGTGCACTGGGCCATTCGCCGCGGCGACCGGACGCTCGGCGTGACCGCACACCGGATGGAGGCCGACTACGACACCGGGCCGGTGCTGGCCAGTGTGCGGTTCGAGGTTCCGGTGCAGGCATTCGGGTCCGCCATCTGGATGCGGGTTGGCAAGGGCGTCCAAGCGGTTGTCGGGCCAGCCCTCGAACGGGCGGCACAAGCCGAAGCGGGCGAGCCGCAGTCCGCTGCCGACGCCACCTATGCCGGACCCTTCACCCCGCAGAACGGTGTCGTGGACTGGTCGTCGCCGGCGGCGTCGATCCACGACCTGGTCCGCGCCTGGAGCCTGGGCGGGCTCGGCTCCGCCGGTCCGGTCGCTGAGCTGAACGGGGAGCTGGTCCGGCTGCACCGGACGAGCATCACCCCGGCCGACGGTGTCCGCGTCGACTGCGCCGACGGTCCCATCTGGCTGGTCGATCATGTGCCGGCGGACCTCGATCAGGAAGGCATGCGTCCATGAGCGAACCGAAGACGGTGCTCTTCGTCGTGATGGCGGAGCGAAGTGCTGCCAGCGCCACCCTCACGTTGGCCAAACGCCTGACGGGTCTCGGCTACCGGGTGCTCTTCACCGGGCCGCAGCACGAGCTGTTCGACGACCGCATCTATGGTGATCCGGCGTTGCTGCAGCCCTACCTGGCCGCTCAGGGACTGGCATATGAGCCCTTGCCGAGTACGCCCTTCACGGCCCCGGCCACGAGGTCCCGCCGACGCGCACGACGGGCCGAGATCCGCCACCATCGTCGCGACATGGCACTGATGGCGGCCCGGTTGGGGAGCCTGTTGGCCGAGATCCGGCCGGCCGTCGTGGTGCTTGACAGCGTGGTGTGGAGGTATGCGGGGGAGGCGGCCCGGCTGGGCATTCCGGTGGTCAACTTCAACACCTCGCTCACGAGGGCGTACAACCCCTCGGTCCCGCCGGCATTCACTGGTCTGCGATTCGACGACCGGCCCCATCCCGTACGGTACCGGCTTGCCTGGGCCGACCGGTTGATCCGTGCCCGCCACTGGGAGCAGGTGCGGCCGCGTATCTGGCCGTGGTCGCTGGGCCTGCTTCCGGTCCGCAGCACGATCCGCCGGCTGCGTCAGCTCGGCACGCGGATCGTGTGGACCGAGTACGGGCCGCGGCCCGTCGCTCCGGAACTGGTGGCCGCGCCGCGTGAGCTGGACTTCCCGGTGCGGCGCGAAACCGGGAACACCCGCGTGTACGTCGGATCCTGCGTCGACGTGGACCGCAGGGACGAACCATTCGATTGGGCGTTCGTGCCGCCCGACGGACTGGTCCTCTACTGCTCGATGGGCACGTACAGCGCAGAATATCCGCCGGCCGAGCGGCTCTTCGGTGTGGTGATCGAGGCAGCCCGGCGGCTCGGTTGCACGACCGTGATCCAGGCGCACATCGAACCGCCCGCGGGACTGCCGGAGAACGTGCAGGTCGTCCGGGCCGTCCCCCAGTTGGAAGCCCTGTCCCGGGCGCACGTGTTCATCACCCATGGCGGGCTGAGCTCGTTGCGGGAGGCGTGCTACTTCGGGGTGCCGATGGTGGTGTTCCCCGGCTGGAACGACCAGCCGGGCAACGGCGCAAGGGTGGAGTACCACGGTCTGGGGCTGGTGGGTGACGCCGCCACCGTGGACGTCGCGACGATGGTGAAGATGATCGACGAGGTCCGAGGGCCGGCGTTCGCTGCGGCGACGGCACGGATGCGCGAGGTGTTCCGTGCCAAGGCGGACTGCGCGGAAGGGGTGGACTTCCTCGTCGCGATGGCTGGTCGTGATGGTCGGGATCCGTCTGTGCTGGCCAGTCTGGATCTTGGACAGTGATGCGGATGGCCGAACGCCTGCCTGGCAGGGCCTTGGGGCCGGCTCACGTACCCGCCGCGGCGCCTGTTGTCTGACGCACGTGGGAGCTGGCCCCGACGTTCGACGACCGCGAAGTCTCCTGCCGGTTCCGGACAGGCCGAGTCGACGCCGCGTCCGGCTGTGTACGCGGCACCTGCACGGTCACCTCCGTTGCTCGGCGAGGTGCAGGTGCGTCAGTGCCGCAGGTCGAGGACGGTCGTGGGGCCGAGGCCGCCGAACTGGTCCTGCAGGACGGCCCGGTCGCCGGCCGCCACGATGAACAACCGTTCGGGTGCGAAGGCCGCCGCGACCGCCTCGGCGGCCTCGGGCGCGGTCACGCCGGCCGCCTGTGCAAAGGAGCCGGGCAGCCGATCGAGGGTCGTGCCGTCGAGCAGCAGCCGCGAGATCTCGTCCGCCACGGCGGTCGAGGTCTGATACCGCAGCGGCGCGGCGGTGACGACCTGCGCGACAGCCAGCCGGTGTTCCTCGTCGGTGAATCCGTCCCGGCGCACCTGGTGCAGCACGTCGAGCACCGCACGGATCGAAGGCCCGGTCGCCTCCGCGGCAACCGCGCCCCGGGCCACCGCGATGCTCCGCCCCGGCAGGGGCAGCAGGGTGGAGACGAAACCGTACGTGGCACCGGACGACTGGCGCAGCACGCGGTTCAGTCGTGAGCTGGTCGAGCCGCCGAGGCAGCGGTTGCCGATGAGGAGCGGATCCCATCCGGGATGCGACCGACCTGGTGCGGCGCGGCCGAGCACCAGCCGGGACTGCACCGCGCCAGGCCGGTCGATGAGGACGACACCCGGGCCGTCCGCCACCGAGCCGGGCAGCTCGGGCACACCGGCGGGGCCGGGTCCGTCCCAGTCGCCGCAGGCCCGCCGCACGATCCGGACCGCGTCGTGGGCCCGCAGGTCACCGACCAGGACGACAGTGGTTGATCCAGGGCGGAAACGTTCGGCGTGGAACGCCGCGACGGCGGCCCTGTCGATGGCGCGGACGGTGTCCGGTTCGCCGTGTGCGGGCTGCGACAGCCGGTGGCCGGGGCCGAAGAGCGCAGTGTGCAACGCGGTCGACATACGCCGCTCCGGACTGGTCCGCTCCCGCAGCGCGGCGTCGAGCCGGGCCCGCACGAGCCGGTCGATCGTGGACGGCGGGAACGGCGGGCCGGCGAGTGCGCCCCGGACCAGCCGCACGACCTTGGCGAGGTACGGGCCTGGAACCTGCACCGTGATCCGCAGGCCCAGGTGCTCGACGCCGGTGCTCACTGTGGCGCCGCAGCCCTCGATCGCTTCGATGAAGCCCAGCGCGGACCGTTCGTCAGCTCCCTCGAAGATGGCGCTGAGGGTGATCCCGGCGACGCCCCGCACCGGATCTGGTTCGCTCCACAGTGGTGCGTGGATCAGCCATTCGATGGTGATGACGTCTTGGTCGTCCCGCTGGCAGGTGACGACGCGTACTCCGTTGTCAAGATGTACCGACTCGACCGGCGGGAATTCCCAGACACCCGCACAGGTGGGATCCGTGGGTACCGTCACCGGGCCGGCTCCGGTTCGATCAGGAAGGTGACGCGGTGCGCCGGAGTCAGGTAAAGGGCCGCGACCGCACGGACGTCCTCGGCCGAGACGTCCAACGATCTGGTGAGGGCGGCGCTGAGCATGTCCGCGTCGCCGAACAGCGTCTCGTACCGGCACAGCTCTCGGGCCCGCCCGGCAAGCGTCGCAGTCGCGTCACCGTGCCTGCGGCGGATCTGTGCCAGGCCGCGGCGCAGCTCCGCCGATGTGGGGCCGGCGTCGGCGAAACTCCCGATCTCCCCGTCGAGTGCCGTCTCGGCGTCAGCCGGACTCGCGTCGGCCGAGAGCCGCACGTTGAGGATGCCGACGGACGGGAAGTCGTGCAGCGCGAGCAGCGTGAATCGGGCCGATGAGGCCAGTTGCCGTCGTCGGACCAGGCCGGTGTGCAGGCGGCTGCTGGTCAGACCGCCGAGGAGGAGCACCGCAAGATCGGCTGCCGGGCCGGCGGGTGTCCGGGCCGAGGGCAGTTGGCAGGCGAGCGACAGCGCCGGTACCGGCACGCCTTGCGTGCGCCGGATCCGCTGCGTCGACGCCGGTACGGGCACCGGCGCCGCCGTCGCGCTGTAACCAACCGGGTCACGTGCGGGCGGGCCGCTGCCGAACAGGCTTTCAACCTGCCGCACCACGGCGTCCGGGTCGACGTCACCCACGACACTCAGGACGGCGTTGGACGACGCGTAGCGGCGGCGGTGGAACGAGACGCAGTCCGCCAGCGTCGCCCGGGCGATGCCGGCGGCTGTCCCGATCGGCAGGTGATGGCAGGGATGCCCGGCCGGGAAGGTCGCCGCGACCACCGTCTCCCAGACGGTGCCGTAGGGCACGTCCTCATACCGTTCCCGGCGCTCGTTGAGCACGACCGCCCGCTGGATCTCCAGCTCACCTTCGGTGAACCCGTCCGGCAGGCCGAACATGCGGTCCGCCTCCAGGCGCAGGACCAGGCCGAGCTCCCGGCTGGGAACGGTCGAGTAGAACAGGACCCGCTCGAACCCGGTCGACGCGTTGGTCTCCCCGCCGGCTGACTCGATCAACGCGGTGTGCTCACCAGCGGCCACACCGGAGGACCCACGGAACATGAGATGTTCGAGCAGGTGGGCCAGGCCGCTGCCGCCCGAGGGGTCGTGCCTGGAACCGGCGTCGTACCAGACGCAGACCGCGACCGCGGGCAGGCTCCGGTCGTGGAGGACCACCAGGCGCAGACCGTTGCGCAGGGTGTGACGAAGCGGCGGGGTCGGCGGCACGGTGCGCCCCTACTCGTCGCTGTCGGCGGGCAGCGTCCGCACGTCCCGGACCGGGCTGAACAGTGGCCAGAGCGCGGACGTCAGCAGCCCCACCGCCGCGATCAGCATGGTGCGGCCGAGTCCGATGGCACCGCCGAGCGCGCCGCCGAGCACCGCGCCGAGCGGCTGGATGCCCCAGCTGATGAACCGGATCGTCGCCGTGACCCGGCCCAGCAGCGCGTCGGGGACGAGTGACTGCTTGATCGTCTCACTCACGACCAGGTTGATGATGACCGCGAAGGTCCACGAGAAGATGCCGGTCGCGACCAGGAACGCCGCGCCTACGGTGTTGCCCGTGCTGCTGGCGAGGGGCACGAACAGCGCCGACACGGCCGGTGTGGCATAGACCAAAATGAGCGTGGGTCCGTAGCCGAGGCGGTCCGTCACCCGCTGGGTGACCACCGCGCCGAGCAGGCCCGCCGCACCGCCAGCCATGCTCATCACACCGAAGAGGGCCGGGCTGAAGTGCAGCACCCGCAGCACGTAGAGGGTGTACACCGCGAAGAACGCCGCGTGGAAGATGTTGAAGTGCGTGGCGGCCAGGACCATCGGGCGCTGGATCCGGTCGCTCCACAGGAAGCGCAGGCCGTGGCCGATGTCGCGGAAGTGCGACACCTCCGGTTCGTCGGCCGGGCGCTGCGCGGGTGGTTTCCTGGGCAGTCCCGCCAGGGTGAACCAGCTCACCAGGTAGCTCACCGCGTCGACCAGTAGCGCCAGCGGTGCGCTGATGACCTGCACGAGCAGTCCGGCCACCCCGGGCCCGGCCACCGTACCCACCGACCGGCTGGCTTCCATCCACGAGTTTGCGCGGGTGAGCAGGGACTTGCCAACGAGTGTCGGCAGATAGGCCGACATCGAACTGTCGAACAGCAGCGTGAGTGCGCCGACGACGAAGACGACGGCGTACAGCACCGGCATCGAAAGAAAACCGAACCAGAACCCCACCGGCACGACCAGCAGGGCCAGGCAGCGGCCGAGATTCGCGGCCAGCATCAACCGGCGCCGATCATACCGGTCCGTCCACACGCCGACGGAGAGCCCCAGAAACAGCACCGCCAGCGACTCGCAGGCCTCCAGGATGCCCATCTGCAAGGGGCTCGCCGAGAGGGTGATCACAGCAGTCAGACTCATAGCCATGAACGAGATCTCAGCCCCGGCCAGGGATGCCGTCTCGCCGCTCCACAGCCGGATGAACCCGGTCCCCTTGAAGGACCGGTCCGGCCCGGTGGGGCGTTCGGTCATGGTGTCACTGGGCATGCACACGTCACTTTCCCGTTGTGCGAGAGCCTTTGTCTCGCGAAATCCAGATGCGCCCGCCGGCCGAACGTCGGGCACGTACCGATACAGAGAAATTCAATGATGTCGTGTGCGAGCATGCCAGATATCGCGGTGTTACTGGGGCCGAATGAATAGGGTGTCGGCGCGCTGAGCGCATCTTCGAGCGAACGCTCCAGGTCAGAGAGGCGGTCGCGCCGCTGTTGCTCGAAGCAGGGCCAGCACGCAGCGCTCCCCGGCCGCACCAGCGGACCCCAATGCCCGGATCCCAGACCCACCGCCGCGGTGGTGACCGCGGCGGTGGTTGCCTCCGCCCACCGCCAGGCGTGGTCCATGATCGTCGGGGGGGTGTCCGCCGCGACGACCAGCAGGTCGAGGTCGTCCGGCAGCACGGCCAGGTCGTCCGCGTCGTGGACGCGGTGCCGGTACAGCGTGGTGGAACCGTCGGGCCGCAGCACCTCGAGGCGCCGCGCGAGCACATCGACCTTCGCCGCGCCGATGTCGTCGCGCGTGTAGGCGAACTGGCGGTTGAGGTTGTGCAGTGCGACGGTGTCGTCGTCGATCAGATGAAACCGTCGGATGCCCGCGGCGGCGAGATGCTGCACGACCGTCGCACCGATGCCGCCCACGCCGAGCACCGCGACCGCGGAGCGCCGCAGCCGTTCCTGGGCGGTGGCCGTATCCGGGGTGAAGGTCGCCAGGTAGCCGATCTGCCGGTCGAAGGTGTCCGGCGCAGGCTGCGGCGCCTGTGTACCGGTCGTGATCCAGCCGATGGCGGTCAACTGGTCGACCAGCCGGGTGGCGTCGACCGGCCCGGCGCGGCGCCGCAACGCGCTGGCCGTCGTGCCGGCGCGGAGCAGGTCGAGCAGGTCGAGCACCCACTCGGTCCGCCCCTCGATCCGCAGCAGATCGGAGCCGAGGACCAGGGCGATCGTCTGCCCCGTCACGACCACGGCCACGGCGTCGACGAGTTTCAACTGCTCGGCGTCACCCGGATGCGGGACATCCACCATGGCGTCCCGCATCAGCTCGTAGCGGACTGCAGCGCGACGGCGATGGTGTACCTGCCGATGCCGTCGCCCCGGTAGGGCTCGACCCAGTGCCAGCAGTCCTCCCTGATCCGCATGAGTGACAGGGTGTTGTAGAACGGCTCGACGAAGTGTTCGCCGGATCCGCTGCGGAAGCCCAGCCGGCCGCCGTGCCCGGTGCGGTACGCCGGGTCCAGGTAGAAGTTGGCGGCCAGCACCCGGCCGGGCACCAGGTCCTGATGCGGCGCGAGGCCGTCGGAGTCGCGGTAGCAGGCAAACTCCACGCCGGTGTGGCGGCTCAGTTCCAGCCCGGTGCCCGCGAGGAGCCACCCCCGCAAGGCCTCGGACAGGACGGTGAACACCAGGAACCGTTCGATCGCCTGCCGGTGCCCGGCGTCCAGGGCGGGATCGTCCAGCAGCGCGGCAACGTCCCGGATCACATACTGCGCCGGGCCCCCTGTCGCGGCGCCATCGGCGTCGTCGCCCCAGAACTCCTGCTTGTCGAGCCGGCCGTGATAGGACGCGGCGTACCGGACCCAGGACGGCAGGGTCCGCAGCGCGCCCGAGATGCCGTCGGCGACCTCGGGCCGCAGGAAGTCCCGCAGTGGCAGCGGCTGCGGGTCGGGCAGGTGAAACCACGTCTGCACCGCGCGGAGCGCCTCCACGCCGAGGTACTCGGGGTTGATGAACGCCGCTGCCTGGGCAAGGACGTTTTCGGGCAGCGGCGAGACCGCGGCGGACGGGATCATCGGACGTCCATTCGACTGTCGTGGGACGGTACGGAACCGGTCGGTGCCGGCGTGGCGTGCAGCAGCAGCGCCTCGGACAGCTCACGCAGCAGCAGCGTGGCGACGGACCTGCCGTGGAGTTCGGCGAGCTGTCGGAACGTGAACGTCGCCCCGGTGAGCAGCGGGTCGACGACCGCCACCACCGCGGGGGTCAGCACGATGCGTTCCCGCTGCCCCACGTTGGTGATCGTCGTTGCCTCAGGTTCGCGCCACACGTCGATCTCGCCGACGGCAACGCTGACGACGTCGTCCGGGCCGGGCAGTGCCGGCGCACCACCGGCCCGGGCGCGGGTGGCGTGCCGCACGGCGAAGTCCTGATAGGCCAGGTGCACGGCGCGGCGCTCGTCCGGCGTCATCGCGGGATCCACGTTGCGGAGGTGGTTGACGGCGAACTGTGCCTGTTGGTCGGCGCCGTCGGCGTGGGAGGAGACGAGCAGCCCGAATCGTTCCGGCGTCCGGCCGACCTGTGAGGACCGCGTCGCCTCGAACGGGTACACGCTGAACGACGCGACGCAGTCGGCGATCCGGCCGATGTCGTCCAGCGACGCCATCGACTCGGCGTAGGTGGTGCTCGGTAGGTCCGGGATGAGATTGATGTGCAGCCGCAACCCCACCTCCTGCGCCGTGCGCATGAACCGGAGGTTCTCCTCGCGGTCCGCCGACTTGTGCACCAACTGCAGCACGCGGGTGTTGGTCGTCTCCATGCCGATGACCAGGTAGTCACAGCCGGACTCGGCGATGGCCCGCAGGGTGTCCCGGTCGAAGCGACGGTCGACCATGGCGAAGGAGTTCCAAGAAATGTCGATGCCCTGTTCGACGATGGCACTGCACAGCCGTCGGGCGAACGCGGGCGGTATCGACTCGGTGATGAATTCGAAGTACCGGACGCCGTGGGTGGCGATCTGGTATTCGAGCTCGCCGAGAAAGGTGCCGACCGACCGCCCCCGGTACGGCGGGCTGCCGTCGTAGAGTTCGACGAAGTCGCAGTAGTCGCACTTTCCCCAGTAACAGCCGCGCGCCTGTACGATGCCGATCTCCGGCCGGGCCAGCCGCCCCATCAGCTCACCGTCGTAGTGCGCGTGCGGCAGCACGTTCGGATGCAGTCCCGGCCCAGGCGGGACGTGCATGACACCGCCGCCCGTCACGGCCGACACACCGGCGACGGTCTCCGGCCGCCAACTGGCGCCGGGCGCCGCCTGCCGTAGCAGCGCTGCCAGCGGCAACTCACCGTCGAACCGGACGATCGCATCGACCTGGTCGTGGGCGAGCAGCAGCGTGGTCAGGTCGTCCTCGTCGAGCAATGAGAGCGTCGGGCCGCCCAGGACGATCCGGACGTCCGGCCGCACCTCGCGGACCATGTCGGCCAGCACCAGCGCGGGCACGAGCTGCGGACCCATCGGCACCGAGATCCCGATGAGCGAGGCACCGGCAGGGATCCGCTCAGCAAGCGACAGCCGGGCATAGCACTCCCGGTAGATCGCGACCCGGTCGTCGTGCAGCAGGGACCTGTCGCGAAGCCACTGGGAGTCGGGGTCGATGAGATAGGGACGCGCTAGCGCCGCGAGCAGATAGGCGCCGCCGTCGGGATTGGTGAAGTCGTGCCGGCCGGCGTCGTCGAAGAGGGTCGCCTTGTTGCCGAGCAGCCACCGACCCGCGACGGCGCTCATACTCGCGCCCCCACATGGCGGCAACCCAACCGGATTGCCGTGACCGCTGCTGCGCAGATGCTCGTCGCGCAGCAGGTGCAACGCGAACTCCTCATTGAGGTCCCACTGCGTGGTCGCGATGCCCTGACTGTGCAGGTATCCCGCGAGGACCGCCAGCGACGGGAAGTACCGGCCGAAACTCGACTCGACCATCGGCGGGAAGATCAGTACGCCGGACGGTTGTGGCACGTCCATCTCGATGGTCTCCCTTCGTGTTAGGCGGCGACCGGCACGGCCGCGATGCTGACCGTGAACCGGCCGGTCCGCTGCGCCAGCCAGGGGGTCACCCAGTGCACGGCGCCCTCCCGGATCGGCATGAACGAAACGCTGTTGAACACCGGCTCGATCGAGTGCTCCGTGCCCGACTCTGCCCGGAAGCCCAGCGCACCGCCGTCCTCCGGCCGGTACTGCTCATCGAGGTACAGATTGAGCACGAAGCTGGTGTCCGAGTCGGTGTCGGAATGCTCACCCAGGAAATCGCCGGTGGTGTACCGCGCGAACTCGACGTTCGTCGTGAACGGCGTCTCAGGCGCGAGCCAGTCGCTGAGATGCTCACGCAGCGCCGGCCCCATGGCGGCGAACACGAACAGATCCTGCAGCGCCGTCCGCCCGGCGGCCGGCAGCGCGTCCGGGTCGTCGAAGGCCTCGCCGATGCGTACCGCCACCTGCCGGACTGCGGCGCGGTCACCCTCGGACGCGGTGCTCCACTCAGCGGCGTCCGCCGGCCTGGTCCGGCTACGGTCGGGCAGCCACAACAGCGGCATCACCTGCCAGTCGGGCAGTGCCCGAACCGCCGCCGCGAGGCGCCGGGCAGCGGCCAGGGGGAAGAAGTCACGCAGGTGCACCGGGCGGGCCGGTGACTGCCGCAGCAGCGCATGCAGCGCGGCGGCCTCGTCCCGGTCCGGCGTCCTCGGCGCGAGGGCCGGTGCTGTCGTCGCGGAATGTGTCATCGTGCTCCCTCCAAGGAACGGTGCCCGGCCGGTCGGGCGATGCGCTGCCAGGCGAGCGCCCCGGACGGCGCGACGTCGATCCCGTCCACATCGGACGCCCAGGCGGTGACGCTGTTGACCTGAAAGAGCGGAATCACCGGGGCCGCCGCGAGCACCCGATCCTCCGCGTCGTCCCAGTCCGGGTCGCCGGACCGCAGCACCTGCTCCAGCACCGCGTCGACGGTGTCGTCGCGCAGCCCCACCGACCTGGCATACGGCGACGAGGAATGCAGGGCGGTGAGCAACGCCGCGACGTGCGGGACGGGCGCCGGGTTGATCCCGTACATCAGGTCGTAATCGCCGTGTGCCGCCGCCCGGGCGAACCGTTCGTAGGGCAGCACCACCGGCCGCACGACATGGCCGAACCCACTGTGGACATGGGCCGCCAGAACGGCAGCGACCAGGTGGTTGGGCGGAAAGTCGGCCACGATCAGACGGAGCTCGCCGCGCGGGCCGGCGCTCACCCGCTCCGCCGGCACAGCCGGCCCGGCGCCGCGGCCCTGCGGCGTGCGCCACAGGTCACGGTAGCGGCGCAACGGGATCAGCGCGCCCCCGGACGCCGCGGCGACCGCGGCCCGGTCGAACGTCTCCGACAGCAGGCGGCGCCCGTCCGAGTGGCCGAGCACCGCCGCCACCGTCGGGTGTACCCACAGCTGCGCGACCATGGACAACGGCCGCACCATCGACCGGGGATGCTCGGCCAGCCTGCTGAAGTCCTCCGGCGGCAGACCGGTGTTCAGCGAGACGTCGAGCCGGCCGTCATCCAGGGCCGTCAGCGCCGCAGCCCGGTCCCCGTAGACCCGGAACGACAACCGGTCGGGTCCGCAACGCTCGGCGGTGCGCGCCTCCTGCCTGCTCAGTTCGATACGTCCGGCGTGCCGGTCCACCCCGGTGGCCCGATACGGGCCAGACCCCGTCCACCGCTCACCGTCGGACCGCACGGGTCCGGCACCGAGGAACGTCAGCAGCTCGGGCATGAACGGGATCGGATACTCCGACCGGATCTCCACCGTGTCCGCCGACACGGCCGCACCACGTACCGTGGCGCGCTCACCTGGACGTCGCAGCGACGGCAGGTGCACACCGGTCGGGCCGCACACCCGGTGCACCCCGGCGGCCACGTGCCCGGCGGTGATCGGCGACCCGTCCGGCCACCGCAGCCCCTCGCGCAGCCGCAGCAGCCACCGTCGCCCGTCGTCGACGGGAACGATCCCGGCCGCGCACGACGGTACAGGCCCGGCGCCGGCCCCCTCGCGCAGCAGCGGGTCGATCACTGCGTCCAGGACGAGTGCCTGGTTGAAGTCGACAATGTCGAACGGGTCGAAGCTCAAAGGCCATGCGTCGAGATCGACGGTGCAGGTGAACGTCACCGTTGCGGCGCTCCTTCGTCGATCGAGCATGGCGGCCGGGGCGGGCCCGGAGGCCTGACCGTGCGATCAGGCCTCCGGGTTCGGTTGTGCCGACGCAGGTGACAGGGCTGCCACCGTCGGCAGTCGTGTGGTGTCAGCTACGGACCCGAAGGCCCAAGAACTCGTTGAGCACCTCACGCTTGAAGACGAGACCATCGGTCTCGACCGGCTGGCCGGCCGTGTCCTCCTCGTTACGGACCTCGACCGCCTCGACCGCCTCGTTGTAGGCGCGTTCCGTCGTCGTGTTTTCCATGCTGCACCTCCCCTCTGCGCTGGCAGAATTCCCTCTCGTCGCCCCGTACGAACGGGTCGACGATCACCGATCACAGGCAAGGGTCAGCCCTGGATCGGTGGATCGTGGGGTGGATCGATCGGCCGGTGCCTGGTTCGCCCGCCCGGCGGGCCCATCCGGCCGGCTCCTGTCAGGAGGCCAGGTGCTGTCCCATGGCGACGGTGAAACGCCCGGTGCCCGACGTCCGGAAAGGCTCCACCCAGTGCCAGCAGTCCTCCCGGATCGGGATCACCGACAGCGTGTTGAATCTCGGCACCACGTGGTGCACCTCGCCGGCCGCATTGCGCAGGCCGAGATGTCCGCCCTGAGCCGGATCGTAGGACTCGTCCAGATAGAAGTTGAGCGCGAGGACCCGACCCGGCACCAGATCCTGGTGTTCACCGATGCCGTCGGAATTCTGGTAGCAGGCAAGCTCAATGTTGGCGACCCGGCGCAGCTTCAACCCGGTCGCGGCGATGAGCCACCCTTGAAACGCCTCGGAGATCAGGGAGAAGGCGAAGAAGCGCTCCAGGACCGCGCGGTGCTCGGCGCTTAGCGTCCGGCCCTCCAGCAGCGCCGGGATGTCGCGCACGATCTGGTGCGAGGCAGTCGGCTGCGCGTCGTCCGGGATGTCGTCGTCGAACCGCTCTTCCTTGCCTGTGCGCCCCTGATAGATGCCCGCATAGCGGGACCAGCTCGGCAGCGTCCGCAGCACCTCGCCCATGTCGCGTGCCACCTGCGGGACGAGGAAGTCCTCCAGCCCGATCGGCCGCGGAATCGGGTCGTCATACCAGGCGCGAATCTCGGTCAACGCCGCGTCGGTGAGATACCGCGCGTTGATGAAGTTGCTTCGGTCCGAACCGTAGGCGAGGACCTCAGCCGTGCGGCTCTGCTGTTCCGACGCGCGATTCACCGCACTCTGCACTTCAACCCCCGTTGATGTGAGACCGTCGCGAAATTGATCGATGTCGTCATAGACATCGAAGTTCCCAATCCGAAGCTAGCCACCGCCGGGGTCGCCGTCAAGACGCGAGCCATCGATATTTCGCTCAACCCGGGCAATTTTGTGATCGCCAATGCAAGTTTGCGGTCGTCGATCTCAGTCGCAGCGGACGGGGCAGCGGTGCGGGTGTCGGTTGTGTATCATTGGCCGCTGGATCTTCGATCATCAACCCTTGCCCAGCCCGGTGGCCAGGGAGTTCGATGATGATCAACATTGATCCTCCACACTGATTCGGACGGAGGACAACGCAACACGCAGCCCCTTAAGAGTGGCGGTCATGTACGCCGAAAAGCTTTCGGCTGTACCACGCAGAATCTTTGGTACTGGCCTCCTCACGAAATTCGATCGCGCTCCGAAGACACTTCCAAAACTCTGCACCGACGCTCCACACGGATTTGCGTCGCCGCGGCGCCCCCGCTTTATGAAGACCGAGCCGCAGCAACGGCGATCGGCATCAGACAACCCGCCAAGGGTGCTGGCCGGCCGCGCCGAGCGCGACGACGCCGAGCGCAATCTGGGGCAGCAGCGCCGACGCCGACGGCTGTACGCGTGGACCCGCATGGCAGCCGTGGAACTGGTCGAGGGGCTGATCGGTGATGACGGGTTCACGGACTTCCGAACCTTTATCGTTGCGACCGGTCGGCAATCCTTCGAACCGTTCCGTGACGATCCGGACACGCTGGTAGATATTTTCGCCCATCGAGGCATCGAACTCGCGGAGCCGTTCGGAGCTGTCGCCGACCAGGTGTACTTCGCCCGAACCGGCCGACGCGTGTCGGACGACGGGGCCGACCCACTCGAACCCTATGAACCACCAGTCGGCGACCCGGCCATCCTCGGTCCACTGTGGATGGTCATGACACATCCTGGTCGCGGACGTGGGTGGCGATGATGGCGTCGACGTCGCGGTCCGCCACCGCCAGCCGTCGGGCGTTGTGTTCCAGGACGAATCGGGTGTGCCGGTCGCGGGCCGCCGTCTCCCAAGCCTCGGATTCGGTGGACCGTGCCTTGAAGTAGGACCGTTGCTGCGCATCGGTAGGCTCCGGCCCGAGCCCTCCGGCGATCTCGGCCAGCCGGGCCTTGTACTGCGCCAAACCATCAGGCCCCAGCGCCGACGCGTAGTCGGCGATGTCGATGGAGAAGAAGTCCTGGGTGCTGTCGAACTGAAACTTGATCATCCAGGGGACGAGCTTCGACGCGGCCGGGCGGGCCTTGCGTGCCACCTGCGCGTGGAGTTCCAGCAGGTCACGGATCGCGTCGCCGATGATGCCGCTGGAATCGTCGGCGCGCAGTACGACGTGGACGGCGGAGGCGATCGCCTTCTCCGCGACCGGCAACAGCGCCGCCGGGTCGGCAGCGTCGGCGGCCTGCCGGAGCAGATCCACCGCCTCGTGCATGCGACGGCCGTGCGCGTTGGCGGCGCTCCACCGATGCAGGTCCGTCCGGGTCCTGATCAGCCCGAGCACCGCGTCGCCGAGGCTGTCATCACGCGAACCGGTAGGCACGTCGCGATTATCGCTGGACCCGGCGGAGGACCACCAACGCCACGCTGCACGAGCACGGTGTGGTCAAGTGCAGCGGCGACACGGTCTGGTGGGGGGTGTGCGGACGGTCAGACGGTGATGACGACCTTGCCCGCGGCCTTGCCGGCTGCGAGGTGACGCACGGCGTCAGGGGCTTCGGCCAGTGGGTAGGGCCGGTCCATGAAGGAGGCGAGCTCGCCTTCGGTCGCGAGTGCGGCGAGCCGGTCGAGTCCGGAGTGGTGCTCCTTGTTCATCACCATCGTGAGTCGCTGGGACACGAACGGGGACAGGAGGGTCGCGTGCATCTGGCGTCCCAGGCCGGGACTCCACCTTGCGTCGCCCTCGCCGCCGACGATGATCAGCGTCCCTGTCCGGGTGAGGGCGCGGCGCAGTCGTTTGACCGGCGTCATGCCGCCGATGGCCACGACGACGTCGAAGGTGCGGGAGCCGTCGGTGAAGTCGTCGTGGGTGTAGTCGATGACGGCGTTGGCGCCCAGGTCCTTGACGAGCTGGGTCTTGCGGGTGGATGCGACGCCGGTGACGATCGCGCCTCGGGCGACGGCCAGTTGGACTGCGTAGGTGCCGACGCCGCCGGAGGCACCGACGACGAGGACGGTCTGTCCGGCCTCGACTTCGGCGGCATCGAGGGCTCGCAGGGCCGTCAGTCCGGAGATCGGCATGGCTGCGGCCTGCTCGAAGGTGATGCTCGGCGGCTTGTGGGCCAGCTTGTCCTCCCGTGCGATGGTGTACTCGGCGAACGAGCCCCGGGCGATGCCGAAGACCTCGTCGCCGACGGCGAAGCGGGTGACGTTCGGCCCGACTGCGACGACTGTGCCGGCGACGTCTTGACCGGGGACGGGATTCTTCGGCTTTCGGACACCGAAACTCAGGCGCAGGAGGTAGGGCTCTCCCGTCATCAGGTGCAGTGTGCCTCGGCTGAGCGCGGCGGCGTGCACCTGGAGTAGCACTTCGCCGTCGCCGGCCGTGGGCTGGTCGACGTCCCGGAGCTGGAGGACGTCAGCGTTTCCGTACCGGTCCTGAACGATGGCCTTCATGGTGTACTCCTCGTGGTGGTCGGTTGCGGATCAGGTGGACGTGACCGCAACGCTATGCGGGTGAAGGATCTGGTCGCCCCGGCAGAATCGCCGGGGTTGGAGTGGGTGTGCGGGCCGTTCGACGACTGGACCGCGGCTGACACACACGTGCCCCGGAGACCGTTGGTCGGCAAGGGGACGTGCAGGAGGGGCTGTCAGACGCGTCTGCCGGTCGACGAGAAGCTCATTGCCGCGTTCGCGCGATGGTGGACCCGAGAACCGCGGTCGCGAGTGCGACCGCCGCGGCTGCGGTGAACGCTGCCGAGAATCCGGTGGCGCCGAGCATGCCGGTGGCCGATGCTCCCGCCGAGATGCCGATTGCCGTGAACGTGGCCGTCCCGAGCGCGGCGCCTACCTGGGTTGCTGAGCCTGCGAGACCGGACGCGAGGCCGGCGTGCGACTCGGGCACGGCCGAGGCAATGACCATGGTGGTGGGCGTGAAGCTGAGGGCCACGCCTACGGCGACGAGCAGTAGCCCGGGCAGGACTGCCACGACGTATCCGGCGGCGACCGGTGCGTCTGCCAGCCACAGGTGACCGGCGGCGAGGACCATGAGGCCGATGACGAGCGTGCGCTGCGGGCCGAGGGCGCGCAAGATCCGCGGCAGGAGGGCGAGCGAGACGGCGAACCCGGCCAGCGACGTGGGGACCATGGCCAGCCCGGCCTGCTGCGGGGCCATGGCGAGTGCCTGCTGGAGGTAGAGGGCGACGAGCACGAACGTGGACGCGCGGGCGGCTCCGCCGAGGACCGCGAGGACGACGCAGGCAGACAGGTTCCGGTTCTGGAAGAGCTTGAGGGGCACGAGCGGGTCGGCGGTGCGGCGCTCGATAGTCACGAAGAGCGTGGTGAGGACGGCGGAGCCGGCAAGGCTCGCGACGACGGGAGCGGACGTCCAGCCGTGGTCAGCGCCGCTGAGGGCGCCATGAACCAGGGCAATGACCGCGCCGGTGATGGTCGCTGCGCCGAGCCCGTCGAAGCGGCGTCGCGCACTGCGGGCAGGCTCGTCAAGCACGGTCCGGGCCATGACAACTGCGGCGACCGAGACCGGCACGGTGACGAAGAACACTGATGACCAGCCGAAGGACCCGACGAGGAGTCCCCCGGCCATGACGCCGGCGGCGCCTCCGAGGGCTGAGGCGGCGCCCCAGATGCTCATGGCCTGGGCCCGCCGCGGACCGGGGAAGGTGAGCAGGAGCAGGGACATTGCGGCCGGGCTGAGTGCCGCGGCACCGACCCCTTGGACGATGCGGCCGGTGACCAGCAGCCCTTGGTTGGCGGCGAACGCTGCGAGCAGGGTGCCGACCGTGAACACTGTTGAGCCTGCGACGAACATGCGGCGTCGTCCGAACAGATCTGCGGCACGTCCTGAGAGGAGCAACAGGCCTCCGAACGCCAGGACGTAGGCATTGATGACCCAGGTGACGGCAGTTGGGCTGAGCCGCAGGTCGGCTTGGACGGAGGGTAGTGCGACGTTGACGATGGAGGTGTCGAGCATGACGACGAACTGGGCGGACACCAGGAGCCCCAAGGCGATCCAGCGGCGGTGGGCGCTGAGATCCGCCGGGGTGATACGGGTCTCGCCGGTGGCGGTGCGGGTCTCAAGGGTGGCGGACACGGTGGGCTCCTTCGGCGTGGTCAGGATGTCGTGCACAGTGCGGCCGGTGCCGGAGTGCTCGCGCCGGTGAAATGGCCGGGATCGTCGGATGCCGGCGTCTGCGGCGGTGGTCCTACGGTGTGGGCACTGGGGTGTGCGTGCGGACGGCGGTGACGACGTCGGCGATGGCGGTGATTGACAGGGCGGCACCTGCGGGGTCCGCCAGGAACGCCACGTGGTCGAGGTCGGCGACGGTGTGCCGGGTATTCGTCGACAGGGCGGCGAGCCGGTCCTGGGCGTCACCCCATCCCCGCTTGTGGTCGACGTTGTCCCTGGCGGTGAGCACGACCAGCGGGGTGACGCCGAGCGTGGTGAGCGCTTGGGCCTGGCGGAATGCGTCAGGCAGCGCCGCTTGTTCGGCTCGCATGTTCGCCATGCCTCGAGTGCTGTTCGCGAACACGGACACCTGCTTGCCGGCTGCACCGGGCAGTGCCGGTGTGGTCATCGCCTGGATCACGTGACCGATGCCGAACCGGAACAGAGTCGGCGCGACGGCCAGGACTCGACGCATGAGCTGATGCTCACCCTTGAACGGCTTCACCAGGTCGACCTGGTGCGGGCTGGCGCTGTCGAGAAGGACCACGCCCACCACGTCGTGCGGGTACAGGTGCGTGTACGTGAGGGCGTGCACTCCACCGCTGGAGTGCCCGGCCAGCACGAACGGACCGGACTCATCGGCGGCGGTCAGCAGACGGTGCAGGTCGGTCGCGGCGTTGGTGGCATCGGCCGGGTTTGGTGAGTCATCGCTCCAGCCCTGTCCTGCCCGGTCGTACGTGCAGACGCGGGTGGTCGCGGCGATTGGCGGGTTGATGCGTGCCCACAGTGGGGACGTCTCACCGAGGCCGTTGAGCAGGACGACCGTGGGGGCGCCGATGCCGGTGCAGCTGATGTGGAGCCGGTACCCGCCGACGTCGACGAGTCGGCCGGGCATGGTCCCGGCGGTGACGTCGGGTGCCTTGGTCGTGGCTTGGTACAGACCGCCGGTGCCGGCGGCGAGCATGGCGAGTGTGACGGGGTAGATGAGCAGGCGGCTCCGGCCGGGGACGGTGCGGCGGGTTCGCCGCTGTACCCACACTGCCAACACGACCAGTGCCGGGGCCCAGGCCCAGGCCAGGCGGGTCATGGCCGGCTCACCCGGGTTGACGGCCAGCATGACGGCGCCGGATGTGGCCATGAGGGTCGCAGGGACGTACGCCCACCGTTGCGGGCGTGTCGTCATGCGGGTGGTGAGCCAGGCGAGGATCGCCCAGCCCGTCGCGAACGCGACGAGGGCGGCGCCGACGATGCGTGCCTCGGACGCGTCGGGCAGGACGGCGAACGTCAGGGCTGCCGCACCCACGGCTCCGGTGGCTGTGCAGGCGGCGATGATGCGGCCGACAGGGCCGGTCGCCGTGGCCGGCGCGCCCGCAGGGACGGATGTTGGTGTGCGTGTTGCAGTGGTCATGATGGTGTCCCTTCCTGGCCGTCCTGGGGCGGTCGGCCACGGAAACAACCGTCGCGGTGTCGCGATTTGCTCGCCCCGGTCACATGGCCGGGATTGCCGGGATGTGCCGACGTCAGACAGGACCTGCTGGGCTGCCATGGCGCTGGCGTGGGCGGCGCCCCGCAGTTGAACGGGTCTGCCGAACTGTTTGTGGCGGCGCCCCGGTCAGTTGACCGGGGCGAGCCCGGCACGGCGGCGTCAAGGTCGGAGACGACCAACCGTGACGAGGGAGAATGACATGAACGCCGCTACGACCGTTGGAACCGCCGACTGGACGATGCGCACCGGCGGGCGCCTCGAACCTGCGCAGCAGCGCCGCTTCGTCGCTGACCTTGCCCGCGTGCACGTCGGCAACATTGTCGGCAGGCTGAGCGTCCTCGCACACCTCAATCCGCGTAGGAACGCGTCCGTGCCGCCCGCCCGGCTGGTCCCCCCGGACTCGCCGTTGACGCGCGCCGCGCGGGACGCGGCCACTCGCGTCCTCCCGGCCACCCTGCTCAACCACAGCCACCGCACCTACCAGTTCGGGCGCGCCCTGGGGGAGCTCGAAGGAGTCGACGTGGACGCCGAGGTGCTGTTCTCGGCAGCGCTGCTGCACGACACGGGTCTGGTCATGGCCAACGGGCGGGACGATTTCACTCTCACCTCAGCTCGGGTCGCCAGGGACGTGGCCGAACAGGTGGGCCTTTCCACGGCCGCGACCGAGACGTTGCAGACGGCCATCACCATGCACCACAGCCCTCGCGTCACCCTCGCTGCGGGACCGGTCGCATACCTGCTGTCGGCAGGAGCCGGCGTCGACGTGGTCGGTCTGCGCTGCTGGGACCTGCCGCGCTCGACCTTGGCGCAGGCCGTCAGCGCCCACCCGCGTGCGGGCTTCAAGCGGTACTTCGCTCAGGCGTGGGCGGACGAAGCGGCTCGGGTCCCCCAGGGTCGGGCGAACCTGCTGCGGCGGTACGGCGTGTTTGCGGCCGCCGTGCGCCTCGCCCCGTTCAACGAGTGAGACGAGTGAACTGCCGAGGGCGGCGGGGGCCCGGCCAGCGGACTGGGATGCTCTTGTGGCGGTCGCGGCGACCGGTACCCTCGGCTGGTGCTATACGGCCGCGAGCGGGAACGCCGGCAGCTTGCGGCCCTGGTGGAGCAGGCGCGTGCCGGGACCGCTGGCGTGCTGGTCGTCCTGGGCGAGCCTGGCGTGGGCAAGACCGCCCTGTTGAGCGACCTGACGACCGCTCAGCAGCAGGGGGCGCAGGGCAGGAGCGCGCGGGTGCTTCGCACCGCCGGTGTGGAGTCCGAGTCACCGTTGCCGTATGCCGCGCTGTATCGCCTGCTGCGTCCCGTCTCCAACCTTGACCGGCTGCCGGCCCCGCAATCGCGGGCGTTGCGGGTCGCGTTCGGCCTTGAGGACGGTCCCACCGTTGAGCCGTTCCTGGTCGGGGTCGCGACCCTGTCTGTACTGACCGAGGTAGCCGACGCCGACGCACCCGTGTTGTGTGTGGTGGACGACGCGCAGTGGCTTGACTCGGCGTCCGCGGACGCGTTGCTGTTCGCTGCCCGTCAGCTGTCGGCTGACCCGGTGGCGGTGGTCTTCGCCGCCCGCACCGGCGAAGCCGGTGGCGCGGCGTTCGCCCGGACAGGACTTCCCGTGCTTCAGCTCGGTGGTCTCGATAATGAGACCGCACGTCAGCTTCTCGACGAGCGCAGCGGCCGCCCGTTGCCCGAGGAGGTCGCCGACCGGCTGGTCCGTGACACCGGGGGAAACCCGCTGGCCCTGCTGGAACTGCCGACCGGGCTGAGTCCCGCTCAGCTCCACGGGACAGCACCGTTGCCGCGACAACTGGCGTTGACAGCGGGGGTCGAACGGGCGTTCCTGGACCGGTGCCGTCGGCTCAGCGAACAGGTGCAGACGTTGCTGCTGGTAGCGGCAGCCGACGCCACCGGCCGCGTCGACACCGTGCGTCAAGCAGCCGGCGTGCTGGGTGTCGAGCCGACAGCATGGCAGGACGCCGAGCGGTCCGGCCTGCTGACCTTCACCGGTGAGATCGTCGCGGTCCGGCATCCCCTGGTCCGTTCCGCGGTGTACCAGGCCGCCACCGGCTTCGAACGCCGTCAGGCGCACCGGGCGTTGGCGGACGTGGTCGGTCCTGACGATCCGGACCGGGCGACGTGGCACCGGGCAGCAGCCGCCGACGGACCCGACCCCGCCGTCGCCGACGCCATACATGAGGTGGCCCTGCGGGCAGAGCGGCGTGGCGGGCACGTCGCGGCAGCGGACGCGTTCGAACGCGCCGCGGCGTTGACGGTGAACGAGTCTGACCGTGCGGCTCGGCTGTTCGGCGCCGCCCGCACTGCGTGGGCGGCCGGGCAGGCGGCACGCGCGGGGGCGCTGGCCGCATCCGCCCGCGAGGTTGTCTCCGACCCGTTGCTCCGTGCCGACATCGATCGGCTCCGGGCCCGCATCGAGATCTACGTCGGTTCCGCGGCCGATGCGCACCGAATCTTCACGGTCGGGGCGCGTACGGTCGCGGACATGGACCCCGGCAGGGCCCTGGAGATGGCGTCTGCGGCGGCCCTGACCCGGACCTACGGTGGCGACAGCGGAGCCGCCCTCCCCGAAGCGGTGTTGGCGCACCTGCTGACCCCGACTGACGGTGACTCCGCCCGCACCGGGTGTCTGCGGCTGCTGCTGGGGACCCTGGACGCCTCCGCCCACAGTGACTGGGCCCAGGCGACATCCATCCTCGAGCGCGCCCTGGAGTCGGGACGCCAGGTGGAGGACCTGGACGTGATGGGCAACCTCGGAAACACCGCCCTCAACCTCGGTCACGACGACGGCGCCCGGTTCTTCTACTCCGCCATGGTGTCCGGCGCCCGCGAGCTCGGCGCCGGCATGGTCGTCATCTACGGCTTGGAGCGGCTCGCGTTCGCCCAGCTCCCCGCCGCCCAATGGGCCGGCGTCCGCAGCTGCGCAGACGAGGCACTCACCTTGGCGCGCAGCGTCGGGCAGTCCACCCTCACCGCCGCGCCGCTGGCCTGGCTGACGCTGCTCGCCGCCCTGACCGGCACCCACGACTACGACCAGCACCTGACCGAGCTCGAAACAGTGGTGGCGGGTCGCCCGCTGGGCATCCTCACCGACCCGGTCCACGACCTGACCCGTTGGGCCAAGGGCATCAGGGCCGCTGCCGACGGTGACGCGCTCGCAGCGCTGCACCAACTGGGGGCCATGCGGGTGCCCGCGCTGCAGCGGATGGCCACCGTGGACCGCATCGAGGCGGCCGTCCGCGCCGGCGCCCGCGACCAGGCGCTGGCCTGGGTGGCGGAACTGACCCCGTTCGCGACGACGACGAACCGCTCGTGGGCGCTGGCCGACATCGACCTAGGACACGCTCTCACCGCGGTGAACCCGGCGGATGCCGCGGACGCGTTCGACAGCGCGCTGGACCGGCACCGGCACGCGGCCCGCCCCTACGACCTGGCTCGGACCCGGCTCGCCTACGGGGAGTTCCTGCGCCGGACCAACCGCCGCGTCGACGCCCGCACCCACCTGCGGCCGGCGTTGGAGACGTTCACCGACCTCGGCGCCGCACCCCTTGCCGCCCGGGCCGGACAAGAGCTGCGCGCCTCCGGGGAGACGGCCCGCAAGCGGGACCCGTCCACCCTGTTGGACCTGACCCCGATGGAACGCAAGGTGGCCCAGCTGGTCAGCACCGGGCTGTCGAACAAGGACGTGGCGGCCCAGTGCTGGGTGTCACCCCGAACTGTGGCGTTCCACCTGCGGAACGTGTTCACCAAGGTCGGAGTCAGCTCGCGGACCGAGCTCGCCCAGCTCGACTTCAGCTGAGCGCCGCCGGCCGACCCCCTCAGCCGGCCCTGTTGGCGTGGCGGTCCCGAGCCCGCCCGGTACCCCGGCGATTTGACCGGCGCGAGACCCTCGGCGTTCCGACGACGGTTGGACCCACCACCGCCACGCGATGCGACCAAGGAAACCGGCCGTCAGCACCTCGCCAAGGAGTCATCATGCACGCCAAGCCCGCCGCCGAACCGCTCGCGGTCGACACCGCCACGCACACCGCCCACACATCACACGCCGCGCCCGCCACCACCCACCACGGCGACGCCGAGCATGGACCGCGCACATCGTGGGTCGTCCTGGCGCTGACCCTTGCCGCGCAGATCCTCGTCGTCCTGGACATCTCCGTGGTCAACACCGCCCTACCGGCCATCGGGCGCGACCTTCACCTGGCCGGGTCTGACATGCAGTGGGTCGTTACGGCCTACCTGATGATGTCCGGTGGAGGGCTGCTGTTCGGCGGCCGCATCGCCGACCTGCTCTCCCGCAAGTGGGTGTTCCTGACCGGCCTGGCCGTGTTCACCATCGCCTCCATCGTCAGCGGTACGCCAATAATCCGATCGAGGCTGATCACAGCCGGCTCAAACACCGCCTGAGATCGATGCGCGGGCTACGCACCGACCGCACAGCCAAGACGATCAACACCGGACACGCCTTCATGCAGAACCTCCGCCGCGGCCACCACGCACTCGCCGTCGACGCCTCGCCGACTACGCGGGTCGCCGCGGCGTTCACCGAACTCGCCCGGGCGATCTGACCGCGGACCCGACACGGGGTCAACGCGTCCGTCGATCCCACCACGCAACGACGCCCGAGGAACTGCGGCCGGCGCGGCACTGCGCCCCCGCCGACCACGACTGACGTCTGCTCGACGGCTGTTGCGGCACGGCTCCCGAGACGCAGCACCGTTCGATCAGGGACGCGTCACGGCTTGCGGGCCACGGCGCCATACGCGTCGATGTGCTCGGCCGCGGGGTCCTCCACGTGCCATTGCGTGATCGGCGCGAGGCCGGGGTCCACCATTGTGAGGCCATCGAAGCATCCGGCCATTTGGTCGGGGCTGCGCAGGATGTACGGGACACCGCCGCTCTCCGCCAGCTTGTTGGCGCCCTCGACCACGGCCGGGGTGGTGTCGGTGCCGTCCCACAGGACCAGGTGGCTGCCGGGCGCGCCGCTGTCCATCACCCGCCCGACGATGGAACGCACCACGTCCAGGTCGGGCTCGTAGCCCATGACGCCCATGAACATCACGGCGACCGGTTCGGAGAAGTCGAGCGTCTTCGCCGCTTCGGCGAGAATTAGTTCCGGGTCGTGGTAGTCGGCGTGGACGTAGTCCGTCTGGCCCTCGGCGCTGGAATTGGTCAGCAGGGCACGGGCGTGCACCAGCACCATCGGGTCGTTGTCGACGTACACGATCCGGGATTCGGGCGCGACCTGCTGGGCGACCTCATGGGTGTTCTGCATGGTGGGCAGGCCCGTCCCGATATCGAGGAACTGCCGGATGCCCGCCTCGGCCGCCAGGAACCGCACGACCCGGATGAGGAACTGCCGGGACTCGCGCGCCATGACGGCGATCTCTGGATAGACCTGGACCACTGCGTCCCCAGCGGCCCGGTCGGCTTGGAAGTTGTCCTTGCCGCCCATCCAGTAGTTCCAGATCCGCGCCGCGTGCGGCACATCGAAACGAAGCTGTGCGGCGAGCTCGGAATCCGGGTCGACCATTGCCAGGCTCCTATGCGAAAGGCTCGTCGTGTGAGAAGATCATTTACTTCGATCGCTGTGGTACGAGTCCGACGCACTCTACAACATCGGCCGGTGGTGGCCCTCCTCGACCGGCTCGGTGACGAGGCGGAGGTGGGCCGGGATCGAGCGCGGCGAAGGCCTCGTCCAGGAGGCCGACGAGGGCGCGCCGGCCGTCGGAGGCGGTCCAGTGGTCGACGGCGATGTTGAGGCAGCCGAGCCCCGGCGGACGCCGGTCCCGGGCCGGGCTCCCGAACCGCAAACGACGCAGCCGGCGCAACCAGAGCCACAGCCAGCGGGGTGTGGGTGCCGGGGCTGACGACAGGGGACTGAACGGCAGTGACCGCTTCGTTGTTCATGGATGCGCAGCTCGACGTTGACACGTCGAGCGGCACGTTCGCGGACCTCACCTACCAGTGGGTCGACGAGCTCTCCGCGGCCTTGGGCCCGCGGATCCGTCAGGCGCTGGCGTCGCTGCCGGCGGCGACCTCACCGCGCCCAGGACCCGGATCCGGCGGCTGGCGTGCTCGATCACGGCGAGGACGTACATTCGTGTCCCGCTCAACGACAAGGAGTTCCTCGACGTCGCGGTAGGTTGTAGCGCAGGTGGAGCCGGACGGCGACGATGATGATGTCGGCCGGAACCGGAACCCGGCGAACGCCGACCGTGGTGGTTGGACTGGACGACGTCGGGTCGAGAGCTGCACCGTTCAAGCCTGCCCGACCCGGGCAACGCTCAACGATACAGACCCTCGGTCGACATGTCCACCACTACGCCGACCATGCCCGGCTTTCTCCGGCAGCATGAAACTTGACTCAATCATGAAGATCGCTAGAAGTACATGTCCTCGTCGGCCTTGCGGTAGTTGTGGATTTCGTCGAGTCGGCCGGCTGCGGCGAGGGTTACCCACGCCGGGTTGCCGAGCAGGATGCGTCCGAGAGCGACGAGGTCGAATTCGCCCGCGTCGAGCCGGTGGAGCAGGTTGCGTAGCGCACTGGAGCCGAGGAAGTCACGAGTCAGGCCGATCGAGCCGACGGTGATGGCTGGCAGGCCGGTGAGGTGCTTGGCCCAGCCGGCCAGATTGCGCGGCGAGCCGGGGAACGCCGGGTTGGCGAAGTTGCGCTGGGAAGCGTGCAGCACGTCGGCGCCGGCCGTGGTGAAGGCATTGAGGAGCACCGCCAGCTCGGCAGGTGACTCTGCGATCCGGGCGGCGTAGTCTCGCTCCTTGAACTGGGAGAACCGCACGATGACCGGCATCTCGGCGGGGATCGCCGCGCGGACCGCCCGGATCACCTCCGCCGGGAATGCGGCGCGCGCGGCGGGTGACCCGCCGAAACGGTCGGTGCGGCGGTTGGTGTACGGCCAGAGAAACTCGTCGAGCAGATAGCCGTGCGCGGCGTGGATTTCCACGGCGTCGAAACCGGCCCGGACCGCCACACGAGCGGCGTCGGCGTATGCGGCGAGAAGGGCGTCGACGTCGGCGAGGGTCATCGCGTGGCTGTTGCCGGGCACGCCCGACGGGGTCCAAGCCGGGATCCCGTCTACCGGCTCGCGTGCGCTGCCGAGATGCCAGAGCTGCGCGGCGATCCGGCCGCCAGCGGCGTGCACTTCATCGGTCACCCGCTGCCAGCCTTTCTCCGCCGGACCGGCGGTCATCCGCGGCACGGTCGTCTCGTGGCCGGCGCTGGGATGCCCGACGAGCACCCCCTCGCTGATGATCAGACCAATGCCGTTTTCGGCTCGGCGCCGGTAGTAGGCGGCAACCTCGGGCGTCGGAACACCGCCGGGCGAACGGAATCGGGTCATCGGTGCCATCACGAAACGGCTGTTCAGCGGCAGGCCAGCAAGCGTCATCGGCTCGAGAAGGGTACCCAGAAGGGTAGTCGTCGCGGTCATGCCGTTACGCTAAAACCTGACATTGACGTCAAGGGCAAGTCTTGTGACGAGGGAGACACCGATGCGCATCGGCGACCTGGCCACGGCGACCGGCGCGAGCGCGCGATCGCTGCGCTACTACGAGGAGCAGGGGTTACTCGCAAGCGAGCGCAGTTCCGGCGGGCAACGGCACTATCCTGAGTCGGCGGTCGAGCGCGTCACGCTTATCCAGTCTCTGCTCGCCGCAGGTCTGTCCAGCAGCACCATCCACGACGTGTTGCCGTGTATCACCGAGAAGGCGATCCGCACGCCCTGGCTGGCCGAGCGGTTGCGCTCGGAGCTGAGCCGGGTCGAGGATCAGATCAGCTCTCTGCACCGGACCCGCGACATCCTGGCCGGCCTGGTCGTGCACTACGCCGTCTGACATCACCCACGCCGTCAGCAGCCGTGGGACGAACGCCGGTCAGCGCTGATCAATCACGCTTTCGATGCTGTTGGTGATCTTGGGATGAGTCGTCGGACATGGCGCGGAAAAGTTGTTGAAGACGGCTCCGTGGTCGTCGACGTGGGTCGGGCCGGTGTTGGGCGAGTCGGATGATGTTGTTGCCGGCGGCGGTGAGAAGGCCTGCACATGCGCCTCGGTCGCCTGCACCGCCGGGTCCGGTTCGGCGAGGCGACGGCGACCACGTCCACCTCGGCGCTGGGTGCCCACAGCTCCTCGGCCCGCTTCACCAGCCGTACCCCGGGGTAGGCCGCAGCGGCGCCCGGGGTCGGCGGTGACGATCGCGCTCAGCCGCAGGCCGGGCGTTGTGCAGATCAGCGGGGCGTGGAAGGCGGATCCGGCCACGCGGTAGCCGACCAGCCCGACGCGCTGTGCAGGGTCGCTCATGCACCCTTCATCGGTCGGTGGCGCGCAGCTCCCACTCGAGCAACACGGTGTAGTCCACGACGGCCGGGGTGCGGACCTTCAGCGGCACCGCGCCCGGCACCATTTCGTCGAAGTAGTTCGGGTTCGTCAGCGACAGCAGCGTCCGTTCGTACCCGAGCAACGTGCCGGTGGCGGGGTCCACGATGATCGTGTCGCGGACGGGTCCGGTCATGGCGTCGAAGTCGAGCGAGAACGCCTCGCCGGTGCGTCCGGCGCGGTCCCTGGCCCGGCCGGTGTAGGCGATGCCGGGCAGGTCGGCGAGCACTCGCAGGACCTGCGCCCGCACCCCTGGCGGCAGCACGAGGCCGCCGGCCAGGTGCGCATATCCGCCCAGGGGCGACTGCTCCCCGGTCATGTTGACCATCTTGCCCTGACCGCTGATGAACAGGACATCGCGCAGGAGCTTCGGGTCCATGAGCTTGTCGGTCGGGCAGGACTGCGGGACCACGCTGGTCGTCCAGCAGACGTAGCCCACCTGTGTGCCGGCAGGCTGTCGCGTCTCGTGCCGGCCGAACTGCGGGCTGTCCTGCACGATCCTGGTGGAGCGATCGCTGTCCTGATACCACAGCCAGGTCTCGGACGGATCCACGGTGAGGTAGACGCCCTTGGGGGCCAGGTTCGGGTTCGCCAGCTGCCATTGCTTGGTGTGGATGTACCCGTAGCCGCCCGACCCCTTCGTCGGGGAACGCTCGGCGGTGTCGGCGAGGCCGCGCAGCAGCTCGGCGGCGGTGGGCCCGCCGGTCGGGCGCTCGTAGCGCAGCGGCGGTGCCGTCGCCGCGTACGCCGGGGCAGGGTCGTGCCGCAGGACGGCGACGGTGCCGGTCGTGGCGGCGGCCGCCACGGCGAGGGCCGCCCCGGCCAGGAACAGCCGGCGGCGGGGCCGGACGGCGGCGCGGCGGGGCTCGTCGCGCGATGCGGCCAGGATGGTGTTCAGAACCGTGCGCTGGTCACTGCCTCCGCGGAGATCTCCTTCGAGGTCGGCTGCGGGGTCGAGGCCGGCGAGCACCGATTCGGCTCGCCGTACGGAACGGGTCATCACGACGTTTCTCCTGTCGTCGAGGGCACAGCGCGGATGCGGGTCGCCATGGGAGGCGACGGCGAAGGCTCCAGCGCGGCCCGCAGCCGGCGGCGTGCGCGGGCGAGCCGCATCGCGAAGGCCGGCATACTGCAGCCGAGCACCCGGGCGGCGTCGGCCATCTTCAGCCGCTCCCACACGACCAGGCGGAGCACCTCGCGGTCCGGCTCGCCGAGCCGGTCGAACGCGGCCGCGACCGCCGCCCGCTCGGAGATCTCCTCGGCGTGGTCGGTCTCGACCGGCGGCGGGCTGAGCGCCGCGACGCGATCGGTGAGCCGCCGCTGCCGCTGCCGGCCCCGGATCTCGTTGGCCAGGACGTTGCCCGCCACCGCGTAGAGCCACGGCAGCGTCTTGTCCGGTGGCATCCGCTCCCACCGCCGCCACGCGACCAGGAACACCTCGGCCGCCAGGTCATGCGCTGATACGTCCGGTGCCCGCCGGTGCAGGTACCGCTCGACGTCGCGATAGTGCCGTTCGAACACGGCGGAGAACTCTTCTTCGGCTGTCACATCCACCTCCACCCCGTCTGTGTCCGGCACCGGCCCGACCATCACACCCAGGGGAGCAGCTTTTCTCGGGGCTGCCAACTGCTGGCGGTTGAGTGCACTTCAGTGCTCTTCAGCGCTGTTGAGCGTGTTCGTGGGTGTGGGTTGCCGAAAAAGTGTCGTACCCGCGGTCCATACTGTTCGCGGTGTCGGTCGGGGCGGGGGTGTGGTGGTGGAGACGGTGCAGGCGTACCGGTTCGCGCTGGA